>NZ_JBICWF010000004.1:0-513326 GCF_043199595.1 Streptomyces sp. NPDC048584 | reverse complement strand
GGCGCACCGCGAGGCCCCGGGGGTGCAACTGCGGCTCACCGCCGAGCCCGGCGACGACACCCCCGAGCTGCGTCGAGGCGGGGGGGGCCGCGCCGCCAGCGCCGGCCCGCCCGCCCGGCCCGCCACCCCCCCCCCCCGCGCGGCGGCCCGCGCCCCCCGCCGGGGCCCCCCTTCCGCGTGTCCGTGCGGGTCAGACCTTCTCGCGGATCTCCTTGCGGAGCTTCGTGGTGAGGTCGACCGCGGTGTCCTTGCCGACGCCCGTGCCGTTGTTGTCACCGGGGGAGACCATGGCGACCGTGCTGTAGTCGGCCCAGGCGCAGAACCAGTCGGTCGACTCCTTCTTGGTGAGCCCGTTGACGGCCTTCGTCGACTGGCACTTGGCGACGGCGCCGTCGATCTCGACCTCCTCGGGTTCGCCGACCAGCTCGACGTTCTGCATACCGCCGCTGCTGCTGGTCGAGCCCTCCTTGACTTCCTTCTGGATGTTCGCGAAGAACTTGTCGAGCGTCGACTGCGGTTCGGCGATCTTGCCGTAACCGCCCACCATCGTCATGCCCTTGGCCTTCAGCAGCTCGGCCTGGTCGGGAAGCGTGGACGGGTCGTTGGGGTCGAAGTTGCTCAAGTCGGCCGTGGACCACTGTCCGATGACGCTGACGCCGTTCTTGATGCCGCTCTTCTCCATGTCCTTCGCGTTGTCGGCGTCGTCCTTCACCTGGGCCTCGCCGGCCCGCGTGTACTCGCCGAGCACCGTCGTCGGCGTCGTCAGCTTGTGCGCGCCGTCGTCCTCCAGGCCGTCCGCGCCGCCGCCTCCGCCGATGACGAAGTACGCGCCCACGCCGATGGCCGCGACGACCGCGACCGCGCCGATGATGATGCCGGCCTTCTTGCCGCCGCCACCGGACGCCGGGGGCTGGCCCGGCACGCCGTAGCCGGGCTGGCCGTAGGGCGGCTGCTGACCGTACGGCTGCTGCGGCGGGACACCCGGCTGGCCCTGCTGCGGGTAGCCGTATCCGGGCTGGCCGGGCTGCTGGGGGTAGCCGTAGCCGGGCTGCGGAGCCTGCGGCTGCTGGCCGTAAGGTCCCTGCTGGCCGTACGGCCCGGGCTGCTGGGGCTGCTGCCCGCCGTACGGGCCCGGCTGGTTGTAGCTCATGACTGGGTTCCCCTCCAGATGCTTATGCGTTGCCGACATCCTGACTCAGAGGAGAACGGTTCAGGCCAGTGGGGGTCGCACCGTTACAGAGGAATCGCGTTTCGGTACAGGGCCGTGACGCCTCTAAACTGAGTCCCGTGACCGAGAACGCTCAGCAGGAGCCACCAGCGCCCAACACCGAACTGCCGACCCAGTACGCGCCGGCCGATGTAGAGGGGCCGCTGTACGAGCGCTGGGTAGAGCGCGGTTACTTCGAGGCGGACGCGAAGAGCGAGAAGCCGCCGTTCACCGTCGTCATCCCGCCGCCGAACGTCACGGGCAGTCTGCACCTCGGGCACGCCTTCGAGCACACGCTCATCGACGCCCTGACCCGCCGCAAGCGGATGCAGGGTTTCGAGACGCTGTGGCAGCCCGGCATGGACCACGCCGGCATCGCCACGCAGAACGTGGTCGAGCGGGAGCTCGCCAAGGAGGGCAAGTCCCGCCACGACCTCGGCCGGGAGGCGTTCGTCGAGCGGGTCTGGCAGTGGAAGGACGAGTCCGGCGGGCAGATCTCCGGCCAGATGCGCCGCCTCGGCGACGGCGTCGCCTGGTCCCGCGAGCGCTTCACGATGGACGAGGGCCTGTCCCAGGCCGTCCAGACCATCTTCAAGCGGCTCTACGACGACGAGCTGATCTACCGCGCCGAGCGCATCATCAACTGGTGCCCGCGCTGTCTGACCGCGATCTCCGACATCGAGGTCAACTACCAGGAGGAGGACGGCGAGCTCGTCTCCATGAAGTACGGCGAGGGGGACGACACCATCGTCGTCGCCACCACCCGCGCGGAGACGATGCTCGGTGACACGGCCGTCGCCGTCCATCCCGGGGACGAGCGCTACAAGCACCTCGTCGGCAGGCTCGTCAAGCTGCCGCTGACCGACCGTTCCATCCCGGTCGTCGCGGACGAGCACGTCGACCCCGAGTTCGGCACCGGTGCCGTCAAGGTGACCCCGGCGCACGATCCGAACGACTTCGAGATCGGCCGGCGGCACGACCTGCCCGCCATCACCGTCATGGACGAGCACGCCGTCATCACCGCCCACGGCCCCTTCCAGGGCCTGGACCGCCTCGAGGCCCGCTCCGCCATCGTCGCCGCGCTGCGCGCCGAGGGCCGGATCGTCGCCGAGAAGCGGCCCTACGTCCACAGCGTCGGCCACTGCTCGCGCTGCAGGACCACCATCGAGCCGCGGCTGTCCATGCAGTGGTGGGTCAAGGTCGGCCCGCTGGCGAAGGCGGCCGGCGACGCGGTCCGCGAGGGCAAGGTCAAGATCCATCCGCAGGAGATGGAGAAGCGCTACTTCGACTGGGTCGACAACCTCCACGACTGGTGCATCTCGCGCCAGTTGTGGTGGGGCCACCGCATCCCCGTCTGGTACGGGCCCGACGGCGAGGTCGTCTGCGTCGGACCCGACGACGAGGCCCCGGCGGGCGAGGGCTGGCACCAGGAGACCGACGTCCTCGACACCTGGTTCTCCTCCGGCTTGTGGCCGTTCTCCACGCTCGGCTGGCCCGAACAGACCGAGTCGCTCGCGAAGTTCTACCCGAACTCCGTCATGGTCACCGGCTACGACCTGCTGTTCTTCTGGATCGCCCGGATGATGATGTTCGGTCTCTACGCGATGGACGGCGTCCCGCCGTTCCACACCATCGCCCTGCACGGCATGGTCCGTGACCAGAACGGCAAGAAGATGTCCAAGTCCTTCGGCAACGTCATCAATCCGCTGGACTGGATGGACAAGTACGGCAGCGACGCGCTCCGCTTCACCCTCGCCCGCGGTGCCAACCCGGGCGTCGACGTCCCGATCGGCGAGGACTGGGTCCAGGGCTCCCGCAACTTCGCCAACAAGATCTGGAACGCCACCCGCTTCGCGCTGATGAACGGCGCGACGGTGGACGGCCCGCTGCCGGACGCGTCGGAGATGTCGCCGACCGACCGCTGGATCCTGTCCCGGCTGAACTCGGTGGTCGCCGAAGTCGACGCGTACTACGACGACTACCAGTTCGCCAAGCTCTCGGACGCGCTGTTCCACTTCGCGTGGGACGAGGTCTTCGACTGGTACGTCGAGCTCTCCAAGACGACGTTCCAGGCGGGGGGTGAGCCGGCCGAGGTCAGCAAGCGGGTTCTCGGCGAGGTCCTCGACGTCACGCTCAGGCTCCTCCACCCGGTCGTCCCCTTCGTCACCGAGACGCTGTGGACGACGCTCACGGGCGGCGAGTCCGTCGTCATCGCCGACTGGCCGGCCGCTGTGTCCGTTCCTGGTGCCGACGCACCGGGCGGCTTCCGGGACGCGGACGCGGAACGGGAGATCGAGACGCTGCAGTCCGTCGTCACCGAGGTCCGCCGCTTCCGCGCCGACCAGGGCCTCCAGCCCGGCCAGCGGGTCCCGGCCCGGCTGACCCTCGACGGTACGGCGCTCGCCCCGCACGAGCCTGCCGTCCGGCAGCTGCTGCGCCTCCAGCCGGAGGGCGACTCCTTCACCGCGACGGCGACCCTGCCGGTCGCCGGTGTCGAGGTCGCGCTGGACCTGTCCGGGGTGATCGACGTCGCCGCGGAGCGCAAGCGCCTCGCCAAGGACCTCGCCGCCGCCGAGAAGGAGAAGGCCCAGGCCACGGCCAAGCTCGGCAACGAGGCGTTCCTGGCGAAGGCCCCGGACCACGTGGTCGACAAGATCCGCACCCGGCTGGCCAAGGCGGAGGACGACATCATCCGCATCACGGCCCAGCTGGAGCGCCTGCCGCAGGCCTGACACCCCGGCCAGGACACCGAACGGCCCCCGACCCCTGTGGTCGGGGGCCGTTCACGTTCCGGTAACCCGCCCGAGGCAGCCTGCGGCTCTGTCCCTCGCACAGCCCCACGCCGTCAGGAGCACCCCCACGATGCCCCGCCCCGCCGCCGCGCCGCCCACCGGACCGACAGCCGAGGCCGGACCCGTCCGCGAGCGGCGGTACGACGTCGACCTGCTGCGGGTCGTGTGCACCGCCGCCGTCGTCCTGGTGCACGCGGCCGCCGAGTTCACCGACGCCGGCCACCGCACCACCGGCATCCTCGGCGACTCGGCCGGACGGTTCGCCGTCCCCGTGTTCTTCGCGATGGCGGGCTGGGCGGCCCTCGTCGGCTCACCCGTGCGCGGCGACGCCCAGCTCCTCACCCGCCTCGGCCGGGTCCTGCGCCCGATGGCGGTGTGGACGGTGCTCTACCTCCTGTGGCAGTACGTGGCCGGGCCGGGCTTCGAGGACGGTGCCGCACGGGAAGCGGGAAACGCCCTGTCCGGCTCCGTGGAGGCCGCCTTCCACCTCTGGTACCTCTACATCTACGTCCCCCTCCTCCTGCTCCTCGGCGTCGCCGTGCTCGTCGTGCGACGGCGCCCCGCGCCCCGCGGGTCGCTGATCCTGCTCGCCGCGTTCGCCGTCGCCCCGGCGGCCTCCGGGGACCTGAAGACCCTCACCGGGCTGCCGCTGCCCGCCTGGAACTGGAGCGTGTCGCTGTACGCGCTCGGGTACGCGCTGGCGGGCGCCGCGCTGCTGGCCGCCCGGCGGCTCGGCCCCCGCGGGCTGTGGATCGCGGGCGTCGCCGCCGGCCTCGTCGCCCTCACCGTGTACCAGTTCACCGTCCGGCACCCCGCCGCGTACGGCAGCGCGGCGGTGGCCGCCGTGACCTTCGCCGTGGTCGGAGCGACGGCCGGGGTACGGGTGCCGGAGCGGGCTCGGGCGGTGCTGCGACGGCTGTCGGACGCCTCGTTCGGGACCTACCTCGTGCATCTGCTGCTGGTGATGCTGCTGGTGAGGCCTGCCGCGCGGCACGTCTCGCACGGCATCGCGGCTCCCCTCGCGCTCGCCGTGACCGCGGTGGCCGCCGTCGTGCTGTCCTTCGCCGCGAGCGTCCTGTGGGGCCGGCTCGGGATGCGGCGGTGGCTCGGCTGACCGGGCGGACGGCGCCCTCCGGGCCGCCCGTAGACTGGGCACCGTGAGCGAGCGCCCAGAATCACCAGGTCCCGACCCGGACGACACCTTCGACGACTTCACGGAGTTCGTCGAGGAGGAGACCCGCCGTGATCCCGACCTCGCGGTGATCGAGGCGGGCAGCCGCACCCTGCGCACCCAGGGCGGCCCGCCCCAGGCCGACGTGCCCGCGCGGCCCGAGGACCCCGAGGTCGACAGGGCGCTGCGCGAGGTCGAGGCGCAGCTCGCCGACCGGTGGGGCGAGACCAAGCTCGAGCCCTCGGTCACCCGTATCGCCGCCCTGATGGACGTCCTGGGCGATCCGCAGCGCTCGTACCCCTCGGTCCACATCACCGGCACCAACGGCAAGACCTCCACCGCCCGCATGATCGAGGCCCTGCTCGGCGCCTTCGACCTGCGCACCGGGCGGTACACCTCGCCGCACGTCCAGTCGGTCACCGAGCGGATCAGCCTCGACGGCGCCCCGGTCTCCCCCGAGCGGTTCATCGAGACGTACCAGGACATCAAGCCGTACATCGAGATGGTCGACTCCCGCGAGGAGTACCGGCTGTCCTTCTTCGAGGTGCTGACCGGCATGGCGTACGCCGCCTTCGCCGACGCGCCCGTGGACGTGGCGGTCGTCGAGGTCGGCATGGGCGGCAGCTGGGACGCCACCAATGTGATCGACGGCGGTGTCGCCGTGGTGACGCCCATCGATCTCGACCACACCGACCGGCTCGGCGGCACGCCTGGCGAGATCGCCGGCGAGAAGGCCGGCATCATCAAGCGGGACGCGACGGTGATCATGGCGCAGCAGCCGGTGGACGCCGCGCAGGTGCTGCTGAAGAAGGCCGTCGAGGTGGACGCCACGGTGGCCCGCGAGGGCCTGGAGTTCGGCGTCGTCGCCCGACAGGTCGCCGTCGGCGGCCAGTTGGTGACGCTGCGCGGACTCGGCGGCGAGTACCCCGAGGTGTATCTGCCGCTGCACGGCGAGCACCAGGCGCACAACGCGGCCGTGGCGCTGGCCGCTGTGGAGGCGTTCTTCGGCGTGGGCGCGCAGCGTGCCCAACTGCTCGACGTCGACACCGTGCGCAAGGCGTTCGCCGCCGTCGCCTCCCCGGGCCGGCTGGAGGTCGTACGGCGTTCCCCGACCGTCGTCCTGGACGCCGCCCACAACCCGGCGGGCGCGCGGGCCGCGGCCGCCGCGATCGGCGAGGCGTTCCAGTTCAGCCGGCTCATCGGCGTGGTCGGCGCGAGCGGCGACAAGAACGTACGCGGGCTGCTGGAGGCGTTCGAGCCGGTCTTCGCCGAGATCGTCGTCACCCGGAACTCCAGCCACCGCGCGATGGACGCCGACGAGCTGGCGGCCGTCGCCGTCGAGGTGTTCGGCGAGGACCGGGTCCAGGTCGAGCCCCGGCTGCCCGACGCCCTGGAGGCCGCGATCACGCTGGCCGAGGAGGAGGGCGAGTTCGCCGGCGGCGGTGTGCTCGTCACCGGTTCCGTCATCACCGTCGGCGAGGCCCGACTGCTCCTGGGGAGGGGCTGAGATCCCGTGCGTACGCTCTGCGCCTCGACCCTGATCGGCGAGTTCTTCGTCATCGGTTTCGCCGGACTGGTCGCGATGAAGGACGCGGACCTCTCCTCCGTCACCGTGTGGACGGTCTGCGGCATCGCGATGTTCCTGTGCGTGGCCCTGTGCGGCGTGATCACCCGCCCCGGCGGGGTGGCCTTCGGCTGGGCGCTGCAGATCGCGCTGATCGCCTCCGGTGTCTTCGTCCCGGCGATGTACTTCATGGGCGCGGTCTTCGCACTGCTGTGGTGGGCGTCGGTGCACTTCGGGCGGAAGGTGGACGAAGCGAAGGCGCGGTTCGCCGCGCAGGCGGGCCGGCCTGACGCTGCGTGACAGGTGTCCCGACACGCCCGGTAACCTCGTCCTACCGCACGACTTCACGTACAAGGAGCACCTCCGTGACCCAGCGCACCCTCGTCCTGCTCAAGCCCGACGCCGTACGCCGCGGTCTGACCGGCGAGATCATCGGCCGTATCGAGCGCAAGGCCGGCTGGCGGATCGTGGCGCTGGAACTGCGCACCCTGGACCAGGACACGCTGGAGCAGCACTACGGCGAGCACAAGGGCAAGCCCTTCTACGAGCCGCTGGTGGAGTTCATGGCGTCCGGCCCGGTCGTCGCGCTGATCGTCGAGGGTGAGCGGGTCATCGAGGGCGTGCGGCAGCTGGCCGGACCCACGGACCCGATCGCCGCCGCGCCCGGCTCGATCCGCGGCGACTTCGGTGTGATCGTCCGGGAGAACCTGATCCACGCCTCCGACTCCGAGGAGTCCGCCGAGCGCGAGGTGAAGATCTTCTTCCCCGGTCACGCCTGATCCCGCGCATAACGATCACGTCGCGGCCGCATCCAGCGGGTTTGCCGTATGTCGGATGGTCTGGGGGCTTTGCCCCCGGACCTTTTTTGGCATATGCGTGGCGTTCGGGGGAACGGATGCCCCCGATGGACCGTCTCCACAAGCAGGCGCGGACGCCATCTGATGACAATGGCGAAGACCCTCGCACGGTGTTCGCGAAGGCGCGTCTACGATGGAACCCTTCACGTCACCGCACCCACCTCGCCGTCCTGAAAAGCCCTCAAAAGCCCGTGGGACGGCCAGTCGAATCCTGATGGGGAACTCAATGTCGTTCATCGGCCGTGACATGGCTGTCGACCTCGGGACCGCCAACACGCTGGTGTACGTCAGGGGTCGTGGGATCGTACTCAACGAGCCGTCCGTCGTCGCGATCAACACCAACACCGGTGGCATCCTCGCGGTCGGCGCCGAAGCGAAGAAGATGATCGGACGCACCCCCGGCAACATCGTCGCCGTGCGTCCGCTGAAGGACGGCGTGATCGCCGACTTCGAGATCACCGAGCGGATGCTCCGCTACTTCATCCTGAAGATCCACAAGCGGCGGTATCTGGCCCGTCCGCGGGTCGTCGTCTGTGTGCCCTCGGGCATCACCGGCGTCGAGCGCCGCGCCGTGATCGAGGCGTCCTCCCAGGCCGGCGCCCGCCAGGTGCACATCATCGAGGAGCCCATGGCCGCCGCCATCGGCTCGGGGCTGCCGGTCCACGAGGCCACCGGCAACATGGTGGTGGACATCGGCGGCGGTACCACGGAGGTCGCGGTCATCTCCCTCGGCGGCATCGTCACCGCGCAGTCCATCCGTGTCGCGGGCGACGAGCTGGACAACGCGATCATCCAGCACATCAAGAAGGAGTACTCGCTCCTGCTGGGTGAGCGGACGGCGGAACAGATCAAGATCACGATCGGTTCGGCGTACGACCTCGACTCCGACGAACACACCGAGATCCGCGGCCGGGACCTGGTGTCCGGGCTGCCGAAGACCGTCGTGATCTCCGCCGCCGAAGTGCGCAAGGCGATCGAGGAGCCGGTCAACGCGATCGTGGACGCCGTCAAGACGACCCTCGACAAGTGCCCGCCGGAGCTGTCCGGCGACATCATGGACCGGGGCATCGTCCTGACCGGCGGCGGAGCCCTGCTGCGCGGACTCGACGAGCGGCTGCGCCGGGAGACGGGCATGCCGATCCACATCGCGGAGGACCCGCTGGACAGCGTGGCCCTCGGCTCCGGCAAGTGCGTCGAGGAGTTCGAGGCGCTGCAGCAGGTGCTGGACGCCCAGCCGCGCAGATGACACCACTCTTCGACTCCGCCGTACGGGACGGTCTTCTTCCGTACGGCGGATCGTTGATATAGAGGCATAAACTCCCCCACAACGCCTCGGAACACCGCAATCGACCTCGGAGCACCGTTCTCCGAAGTCGCGTCATACAGCTGAACAGACCCCCACCTCATACCCGTTCTCGACGAGGAAGGCACGGCCGCCGCACGTGAGGGACACACGAGAGAGCCGGCTGCTCCTGGTGCTGCTGATCGCCATCGCTTTCGCACTGATCACGGTGGACATCCGTGGCGGGGAGGATTCACCGGTCGACGGTGCCCGGCGGGCGGCAGCGACCGTCTTCGGCCCGATCGAGAACGGCGTGTCCGGCGCGGTCGACCCGATCGGCAACGCCGTGACCGCCGTCCGGGAGTCCGGCGACCGGCACGACCGGCTCGCCGAACTGGAGCGGGAGAACGCCGCGCTCAAGGCGGAACTCGGCAGCGACGACCGCGGCCGCAGCCGCCTCAAGCAGCTCGACAAACTGCTGAAGGTCTCCGGCCAGGGCCAGTACGGCATCAAGGGCGCCCAGGTCATCGCCATAGGAGCGGCCCAGGGCTTCTCCTGGACCATCACCATCGACGCCGGCTCCGACGACGGCATACAGCGCGACATGACCGTCCTCAACGGCGACGGACTGGTCGGCCGCGTCACCACCGTCGGCCCGACCACCGCCACCGTGCTCCTCGCCAGCGACCCCGACTTCACCGTCGGCACCCGCATGGAGGGCAGCGACGAGCTCGGCTTCGCCGCCGGCCAGGGCGACCGGCCGCTGCGCGTCGAACTCCTCAACGGCAAGGCCGAGATCAAGAAGGGCGACCGGCTCGTCACCTTCGGCTCGCAGGCCGACAAACCGTTCGTGCCCGGCGTGCCCGTCGGAGTCGTCTCCCGCGTCGACCCCTCCGGCGGCGACCTCACCCGCACCGTCTACGTCACGCCGTACGTCGCCTTCAGCAAGCTCGACGTCGTCGGCGTCGTCGTCCAGGCCCCCGGCAAGGACCCGCGCGACACGGTGCTGCCGAAGAAGCCGCAGCCGACCCCCACCCCGACCGTGACGGTGACCGTCACACCCTCCGCCCCTGCCGACGGCCTGAACCAGCAAGAGCAGTAGGAGCTGTCACCCCATGCGCGTCAACCGGATCCTGCTCTCCAGCTCGCTGATCGTCGTCGCCCTGGTGATCCAGGTGAGCGTCCTCGCCCGCCTCCACCTGCCCGGCGCCGTCCCCGACCTGCTGCTGCTCACCGTCCTCGGCCTCGCCCTCGTCTACGGCCATGTCGGCGGCGCCCTCGTCGGCTTCGCCGCCGGACTCCTCGTCGACCTCGCCCCGCCCGCCGACCACGCCGCCGGACGCTACGCCCTCGTGCTGTGCGTCATCGGCTACCTCGCCGGACTCGTCAAGCCCGAGAGCGGCCAGGTCAGGTCGGCCACCGGCCCCATGGCCGTGGTCGTCGCCGCCGCCGTCGGCTCCACCCTGCTCTACGCCGGCGTCGGCGCCCTCGTCGGCGACACCGCCGCCCGCCATGTCGGCCTGAGCGGACTGCTGTTCACCGCCGCCCTGTACGACCTGCTGCTCGCGCCGTTCGTCGTACCCGCCGTCATGGCCCTCGCCCGCCGCGCCGAGAACGACCCGCTCGCCGAGACGAGTTCCGGCAAGTCCGGCGACATCGCCTCAGGCTGGCTGTCCGGCGGCACCGGACTGCGCATCGGCGGCCAGCGCAACGGACTGCGCGTCAAGGCGGCCCGCGCCCGGGTGGCCCGCGCCGGACGCATCAAGGGGGTCAAGCGCCTGTGAACTCGCCCGACTTCACCGGATCGAGTGAAGCGCCGGCGGAACGCCGACGCGCCGCCCGGCCGTTCATCACTTGTACCGACTCATCCGTACGCGCTCCGAGAGGGGAGGAAGCCGCGTGACCAACATCCCCGAGACCGGCCGCAGCCCCCGGGTCCAGATCCGGCTCGTCGTCATCCAGGTCCTCGTCATCTCCCTCCTCGGCACCCTCGGCGGGCGCCTGTGGTACCTCCAGATCCGCGAGGGCGAGGCCTACGCCAAGGAAGCCTCCGGCAACCACGTCCAGCAGGTCGTCCAGCCCGCCGTCCGCGGCTCCATCCTGGACGCCCGCGGAGTGGCCCTCGCGGACAACGAGACCCGCCTGGTCGTCTCCGCCTCCCGCACCGACCTGCTGAAGATGAAGGACGACGGCAAGGCCGTCCTCACCAAACTCGCCGGCGTCCTCGGCATGGACGCCCAGGAGGTCATCCAGAAGGTCCGCCTCTGCGACGCCGAAACCCCCCAGCCCTGCTGGAACGGCTCGCCGTACCAGCCCATCCCCATCACCGACGAGGCCTCCGCCAAACAGGCCCTGCAGATCCGCGAACGCGCCGAGGACTTCCCCGGCATCACCGCCGAACCGCAGGCACTGCGCCGCTACGCGAACCCCGGCAAGGCCAACACCGCCCAGGTCCTCGGCTATCTCTCGCCCGTCACCGACGAGGAGATCACCAAGGCCCAGGACACCAGCTCGCCCTATCTGCGCTCCGACATGGTCGGCCGGTCCGGCCTGGAGCGGCAGTACGACCAGCAGCTGCGCGGCAAGGCCGGCGTCACCCGCTACGAGGTCGACAACCTCGGCCGCGTCATCGGCCAGGCCGAGGCCGACCCCGCCCAGCCCGGCGCCAACCTCGTCACCAGCATCGACTCCCGCGTCCAGCGCATCGCGGAGTACGAGCTGAACGAGGCGATGAAGGCCGCCCGCAAGGAACACGACCGCAACACCAACCGCAACTACGAGGCGGACTCCGGCGCCGTCGTCGTCATGGAGGCCAAGACCGGCCGCGTCGTCGCCATGGCCTCCAACCCCACCTACGACCCCAACGCCTGGGTCGGGGGCATCTCCGCCAAGGACTACACCGCCCTCACCAGCAAGAAGTCCAACTACCCGCTGCTCAACCGCGCCATCCAGGGACAGTCGGCACCCGGCTCCATCTTCAAGGTCATCCCGACCGCCGCCGCCATACAGGCCGGCTACTCCTTCGAAGGCCCCTACAACTGCTCCAGCTCGTACTCCATCGGCAACCAGGTCTTCAAGAACTTCGAATCCCAGAACCACGGCCCGATCAGCCTCGGCCGCGCCCTCGAGGTCTCCTGCGACACCGTCTTCTACGCGCTCTCCCACGAGGAGTGGAAGCGCGACGGCGGCAACAAGCCGAAGAAGGACGCCAACGACTGGTTCTACAAGACCGCCCACCAGTTCGGCCTCGGCGACGAAACCGGCATCGACCTGCCCAACGAGGTCACCGGCCGCGTCCCCGACCGCCAGTGGAAGCTCGACTACTGGACGGCCAACAAGGACGTCTGGTGCAAGACCGGCAAGAAGGACGGCAGCTACGCGGAGAAGATCGCCTACGAGAACTGCCTCGAAGGCAACCGACTGCGCGCCGGTGACTCCGTCAACTACTCCATCGGCCAGGGCGACACCCTCGTCACCCCCATCCAGATGGCCACCATCTACGCCGCCATCTCCAACGGCGGCACCCTCTACGACCCCACCGTCGGCAAGGCCGTCATCAGCCCCGACGGCAGCACCGTCACGGAGATCGAGCCCAAGGCGCACGGCAAGCTGCCCACGTCGAAGAAGACGCTCAGCCAGATGGACGAGGCCCTCGCGGGAGTCGCCACCCGCGGTACGGCCGCCTGGCGCTTCGGCGGCTGGCCGCAGGACGAGATCCCGATGCACGCCAAGACCGGTACGGCCGAGGTCTACGGCAAGCAGACCACCTCCTGGTTCGCCACGTACACCAAGGACTACTCGATCGTCATGACGATCTCCCAGGGCGGTACGGGCTCCGGCGCCTCGGGCCCCGCCGTACGCAACATCTACAACGCCCTGTACGGCGTCTCCGAGGACGGCGAGATCGACAAGAAGAAGGCGCTGCTCTACACGCCGCAGAAGAACCTCCCGAAGGTCCGCACCGACGGCACCATCAAGTCCCCGAAGGTCGCCAAGGACCCCGCCAAGGACCGGGTGAGCCCCTCGCCCGACGCCGAGGCCGGCACTCCGCAGCAGGACCCGGCCGACCCCCAGCAGACGGGCACGGTCCCCTCACCGGAGATCGGCAACCGCCAGACCCGCCGCCGGCACCGGCGACGACGCGGCGGCACAGGCCGCACCGGCGGCACGGGAACGCGGAGGGCAGCGGTATGACCGGCGGCGTCAACAGCTTCCAGGTCTCCGGCTACGGGCCGGAGCGGGCCGGCTGGACACGGGTCCTCGCCCGCGACTCCCTGGCCCGGCGGCTCGACTGGCCGATACTGTTCTCCGCGCTCGCCCTCTCCCTGCTGGGCTCGCTCCTGGTCTACTCGGCCACCCGCAACCGCACCGAACTCAACCAGGGCGACCCCTACTACTTCCTGGTCCGGCACTGGCTCAACACCGGCATCGGACTCGCCCTGATGGTCGGCGTCCTCTGGCTCGGCCACCGCACCCTGCGCACGGCCGTGCCCCTGCTCTACGGCGCCTCGCTCTTCCTGATCCTGCTCGTCCTCACCCCACTGGGCTCCACCATCAACGGCGCCCACTCCTGGATCAAACTCCCCGGCGGCTTCTCCCTCCAGCCCTCCGAGTTCGTCAAACTCACGATCATCCTGGGCATGGCCATGCTGCTCGCCGCCCGCGTCGACGCCGGCGACAAGCCCTACCCCGACCACCGCACGGTCCTCCAGGCCCTCGGCCTGGCCGTCGTCCCCATGCTGATCGTGATGCTCATGCCCGACCTCGGGTCGGTCATGGTCATGGTCATCATCGTGCTCGGCGTCCTGCTCGCCTCCGGCGCCTCCAACCGCTGGATCTTCGGCCTGCTCGGCGCCGGGGCGGCCGGCGTCATCACCGTCTGGCAGCTCGGCATCCTCGACGAGTACCAGATCAACCGCTTCGCCGCCTTCGCCAACCCCGAACTCGACCCCGCCGGCGTCGGCTACAACACCAACCAGGCCCGTATCGCCATCGGCTCCGGCGGACTCACCGGCTCCGGCCTCTTCCACGGCTCCCAGACCACCGGCCAGTTCGTCCCCGAACAGCAGACCGACTTCGTCTTCACCGTCGCCGGTGAGGAACTCGGCTTCGTCGGCGGCGCCCTCATCATCGGCCTGCTCGGCGTCATCCTCTGGCGCGCCTGCCGCATCGCCCGCGACACCACCGACCTGTACGGCACCGTCGTGGCCGCCGGCATCGTCGCCTGGTTCGCCTTCCAGGCCTTCGAGAACGTCGGCATGACCCTCGGCATCATGCCCGTCACCGGCCTCCCGCTGCCGTTCGTCTCCTACGGCGGCTCCTCGATGTTCGCCGTCTGGCTGGCCGTCGGCCTGCTGCAGTCGATCCGGATACAACGGCCGATGTCCGCGTGACCACGCCGGACGCGCGGCGGCAGCCCACTGCCGCCCCGCGCCCACGGCGACTAGATTCGGTTCATGGCGGACACCAAGCGCGAGATCGAGCGAAAGTACGACTCCGACGACAGCCGACTGCCCGACCTGACCCGCGTCCCCGGCGTGGCGGCCGTCCACGACAGAGGCGTCACCCACCTCGACGCCACGTACCACGACACCGCGGACGAACGCCTCGCCGCGTCGTCCATCACCCTGCGCCACCGCACCGGCGGCTCCGACGCCGGCTGGCATCTGAAGTTCCCCGTCGCCCCCGGAGTGCGCGACGAGATCCGCGCCCCGCTCTCCGACACCCTCCCGGACGAGCTCGCCGCCCTCGTCCGCTCCCGCGTCCGCGACCACGCCCTCCTGCCCGTCGTCCGGCTGCGCTCCGACCGCGACGTACGCCACCTCGTCGACGCCGACGGACGGCTGCTCGCCGAGGTCAGCGTCGACACCGTCCACGCCGAACGCCTCACCGGCACCGGCGGCACCGCCCGGTGGACCGAGATCGAGGTCGAACTCGCCGACGACGGCGACCCCGCCTTCCTCGACAAGGTCGACAAACGCCTCCGCAAAGCCGGCGTACGCCCCTCCGCCTCCGCCTCCAAACTCGCCAGGGCCCTCGCCGACACCGCACCAACCGGTACCAGCACCGCCGCCGGCACCCGCGCCCCCGCCACCGCCCCGGACGCCGCCCCACGGCAGAAACGCAGGTCACGCCCGGCCGGCACACCCGTCACCGCCGGCGACCACGTCCTCGCCCACATCCGCGCCCAGCGCGACGCCCTCGTCGAGCTCGACCCCGCCGTACGCCAGGACGTCCCCGACTCCGTGCACCGTATGAGAGTCGCCACCCGCCGCCTGCGCAGCACCTTCCGCACCTTCCGCACCGTCCTCGACCGCGAGGTGACCGACCCCGTCGCCGCCGATCTGAAATGGCTCGCCGCCGAACTCGGCGTCGACCGCGACCAGGAGGTGCTCGCCGAACGCCTCCGCTCCTCCCTCGCCGCCCTCCCCGACACCCTCGTCACCGGCCCCGTCGGCCACCGGCTCGGCACCTGGGCCGAGACCCGCCACGCCGGCGCCCACGGCCACCTCACCGGCATCCTCGACTCCCCCCGCCACCTCGCCCTCCTCGACCGGCTGGACGCCCTGCTCGCCGACCCGCCCCTGCGCCGGAAGGCGGCCGCACGGCCCGACAAGGTCCTCACCAAAGCCGTACGCAAGGACCTCGACAAACTCGCCGCCCTCGTCACCCACGCCCTCGACCTCCCGCCCGGCACCGACCGCGACCTCGCCCTCCACGACGCCCGCAAGAAGACCAAACGCACCCGCTACGCCGCCGAGGCCGCCACGCCCGCACTCGGCACCCCCGCCAAGGACCTGGCCAGGGACATGAAGTCGCTCCAGACCCTGCTCGGCGACCACCAGGACAGCGTCATGGCCCGCAGCACCCTGCGCGAACTCGCCGCCGTCGCGCACGCCGCGGGCGAGAGCGCCTTCACCTACGGCGTCCTCCACGGCCGCGAGGAACGCCGCGCCGAACTCGCGGAGGCCGCCCTCCCCGAGGCATGGAGCTCCATCACGAGGGACCTCCGGCCCTGGACAACGTAGGGACCGCCCCTCGAGCCGGGTTACGCTGAATGGTCCCCCCTGTCAGCACACAAAGGTTCGCGAGATGCCTGCCGAAGCCGCCGAGTCTGTGAAGTCTGTGTTTCCGCAGCTCGAAGCTCTGCTCCCGCATGTGCAGAAGCCGATCCAGTACGTCGGCGGAGAGCTCAACTCCACGGTCAAGCCGTGGGAGAGCTGCGACGTCCGCTGGGCGCTCATGTACCCCGACGCCTACGAGGTCGGACTGCCCAACCAGGGCGTCATGATCCTCTACGAGGTCCTCAACGAACAGGACGGCGTCCTCGCCGAGCGCACCTACAGCGTCTGGCCGGACCTGGAAGCGCTGATGCGGGAGCATGGCGTCCCGCAGTTCACGGTCGACGGCCACCGCCCGGTGAAGGCCTTCGACGTGTTCGGCCTGAGCTTCTCCACCGAGCTCGGCTACACCAACATGCTCACCGCCCTCGACCTGGCCGGCATCCCCCTGGAGGCGAAGGACCGCGGCCTCGACGACCCGATCGTCATGGCCGGCGGCCACGCCGCCTTCAACCCCGAGCCGATCGCCGACTTCATCGACTGCGCGGTCATCGGCGACGGCGAGCAGGCCGTCCTCGAGGTCACCCGCATCGTCCGCGCCTGGAAGGAGGAGGGCCGTCCCGGCGGCCGCGAGGAACTCCTCCTCCGCCTGGCCAGGACCGGCGGGGTGTACGTCCCCGGCTTCTACGACGTCGAGTACCTCCCCGACGGCCGCATCGCCCGTGTCGTACCGAACAGGTCGGGCGTCCCGTGGCGCGTCTCCAAGCACACGGTGATGGACCTCGACGAGTGGCCCTACCCCAAGCAGCCCCTCGTCCCGCTCGCCGAGACGGTGCACGAGCGGATGTCCGTGGAGATCTTCCGCGGCTGCACCCGCGGCTGCCGCTTCTGCCAGGCCGGCATGATCACCCGCCCGGTCCGCGAGCGCTCCATCACCGGCATCGGCGAGATGGTCGACAAGGGCCTGGCGGCCACCGGCTTCGAGGAGGTCGGACTGCTGTCCCTCTCCTCCGCCGACCACTCGGAGATCGGCGACATCGCCAAGGGCCTCGCCGACCGCTACGAGGAGGACAAGGTCGGCCTCTCCCTCCCCTCCACCCGCGTCGACGCCTTCAACATCGACCTGGCGAACGAGCTGACCCGCAACGGCCGCCGTTCCGGCCTCACCTTCGCCCCCGAGGGCGGCTCGGAGCGCATCCGCAAGGTCATCAACAAGATGGTCTCCGAGGACGACCTCATCCGCACCGTCTCCACGGCCTACGGCAACGGCTGGCGTCAGGTGAAGCTGTACTTCATGTGCGGCCTGCCCACCGAGACCGACGACGACGTCCTCCAGATCGCCGACATGGCCACCCGCGTGATCGCCAAGGGCCGCGAGGTCTCCGGCTCCCACGACATCCGCTGCACGGTCTCCATCGGCGGCTTCGTCCCCAAGCCGCACACCCCCTTCCAGTGGGCCCCGCAGCTCTCCGCCGAGCAGACCGACGAGCGCCTCACCAAGCTCCGCGACAAGATCCGCGGCGACAAGAAGTACGGCCGCTCCATCGGCTTCCGCTACCACGACGGCAAGCCCGGCATCGTCGAGGGCCTGCTCTCCCGCGGCGACCGCCGCATCGGCGCGGTCATCCGCGCGGTCTACGAGGACGGCGGCCGCTTCGACGGCTGGCGCGAACACTTCTCGTACGACCGCTGGATGACCTGCGCGGACAAGACCCTGCCCTCCTTCGGCGTGGACGTCGACTGGTACACCACCCGCGAGCGCTCCTACGAGGAGGTCCTCCCCTGGGACCACCTCGACTCGGGCCTGGACAAGGACTGGCTCTGGGAGGACTGGCAGGACGCCCTCGACGAGACGGAGGTCGAGGACTGCCGCTGGACCCCGTGCTTCGACTGCGGCGTGTGTCCTCAGTTCGACACATGGCCACAACTGAGCGAGAGCGGCAAGAAGATGCTGCCGCTGACGGTCAAGAAGTCGGCTCCGAACAGCTGAAACGGGGGAGCGGGGATGACGGAGCCACTGCGGCGCATCGCTGAGGCTGTGGCGGATGCCACGGAGGATGAGGTGGCCGTGGTGCTCGGTGCCCTCGGGTCGGCGCAGCTGCGGCAGGCGACCCGAGAGGCCCCCCGGACGCCTCTGCCGACCGCAGGCGCTCACGCGAGTATCGAGTCCGAGGTGGACTGGGTCTAACTGCTTGCGTGAGATCCTGGGCGGCATGGGGGAGGCGTCGGCTGATCAAGCTCGAACCACACCACTTTGCCCGTGCTCAGCCGGGTCGTGCCCCAGCGCCGGGCCAGCCTGTTCACCAGGTACAGCCCGCGGCCGCCCTCGTCCGTGGCGCGTGCCTGGCGCAGCCGGGGCAGCTGCGGCACGTCGTCACCGACCTCGCAGCGCAGCACGTCGGTACGCAGCAGCCGCAGTGTGACCGGCCGTGTCGCATACCGCACCGCGTTCGTCACCACCTCGCTGACGAGCAGCTCCACGGTGTCGCTCAGTTCCTCCATGCCCCAGCGGGACAGCGCGCGCCGGGCGAGACGGCGGGCCCGGCCGGGGGCCTTGTCCTCCGGCTCCAGGAACCAGTACGCCACATCGCTCGGCGCGATCCCGTCGAAGCGGGCGGCGAGCAGCGCGGTGTCGTCGTCCCGGTCGCCCGGGCCGAGCATGTCGAGCACCTCGTCGCACAGTGCCTCGAGCGGCGGTGGATGGTCGGGGCCGGTCAGCTGCGCGGTCGCGGCGAGCTTCTCCCGCAGCTGCTCGATCCCGGTCCACACGTCCCGCAGCCGGGACTCCACCAGACCGTCGGTGTACAGCAGCAGGGTCGCTCCCGCGGGTGCGTCCAGCTCCACGGCCTCGAAGTTCACCCCGCCCACACCGATCGGCGCGCCCGCGGGCACCCGCAGCACCTCGGCGCGGCCGCCCAGCTCCAGCAGGACCGGCGGCGGATGGCCGGCGTTGGCGATGGTGATGCGGTGCGCTACCGGGTCGTACACCGCGTAGAGGCAGGTCGCTATGTGGTCGGTTCCAAGTCGCTGTGCCTGTTCGTCGAGGTGGTGCAGCACCTCCTGCGGCGGCAGATCGAGCCCGGCGAGGGTCTGCGCGGTGGTGCGCAGCTGGCCCATGAGTGCCGCGGAGGTCATGGAGTGCCCCATGACGTCACCGACGACCAGCGCGACCCTGCTGCCGGGCAGCGGGATCGCGTCGTACCAGTCGCCGCCCACCCGCGCGGTCTCGGCGGCCGGCAGATAGCGGAATGCCAGCCGTACGCCGGTGCAGCGCGGGAGCGCCACCGGAAGCATTTTGCGTTGGAGTTCCCCCGCGATACTCGCCGTATGCCTGTCCCCTACGGCCCGCTCGACTCCGAGCGCACTGTGTGTGGCGAGTTGGGCCGCCACCAGCAGGTCCTCGGTATCGAAGCCCAACCGCTTCGGGCGGCGCAGGAACAGCGCCGCGCCGATCACGCGCCGCCGACCGCGCAGTGGCGCGAGGATGGCGCGCTGACTGCCAGGGGTGACGAAATCGGCAATACCTCCCAGAAGTTCGGGCAGAGCCTTACGAACGGTGGGCGCATCCGTGAAGACCGGACGTACCCCGCGCAGCACCTCTGCCAACGCACTGCCCGGTTGTACCTCGCACAACTCTGCACCGACGGGGTCCATCTCGGGCTGGATCGGCGGCACAACCCCGTACTCGGTGTTCTGCTCGGCCGGGATCCGATCGGTTCGGCGCAGCCGTAACACCAGCGGGCCAGTGGGCCGCTCGTCGCCGACCGGCAGCGGATCACGCAGATAGACCAGGATCGCGTCGGAGAAGGTGGGCACGGTGGCCCGGCACAGCCCCATCACGATCTCGTCCAGATCGATACCGCGGGCGATCCGCCGGGTCGCGGCACCCACGAAACGCAACCGATCACCGGATAGGCGCTGCGGTGATTGACTGACGGGTACAAGGGTGGTGGTACTGCTGGACGACGGGTTGTCCTGAGTTGTTCGGGACAACTCGACAAGCGCTTCGGATGCTCGACGTGAGGAAGGCGGCTCATGACTGTGCTGAACCTGCCCGGGCACAATCGTCGTCGTGCGTGTACCGGCAGATGGTGAAGTCGGTGGAGTCTGGTAGCCCATGTCATGAGCAGCTTGCTGAACGGCATGGTGCTCTTCGTCAAGCACGATGCGTGCCTTCTCCAGGGCGATATCGACGTCGTCAAGGGCTGCGTCATCGTCGGAGATCGCTTGCATCCTGGGCTGAGCGAGCCATGGAGTCGGCTCCTGTGCGGCGTCGCGGTTTGCCTCTCCAACCCACTCTTGCAGTGTGGCTAGTTCGGCTTCCAGGCTCTGAATGCGACGGGCGGCATGGTCGGCGACCTGTTGGGCGGTGTCCCTCTCTCGTTCGGCACGAGTCAGTTGCTGGCGCAGGTCGGTCTGCTGTCGTTCCGCGCGGGACAAGCGTACTTCCAGCGCTGTATAGGCCTGCGGGTCCTTCGGAGGTAACTCTTGCAGAGCATCCACCCGGCGTTTCAGCTCCGCCGCTTTCGCCTGCGCCTGCCCGAGTATGGCGAACAGGAGCGTGGCGATCTGCAGTGCCTGAGCTCGGCTACGCTCGCTGGCCTCGTAGGCCTGCCGGACGACCTGCAGTTCCTCATACACCTCAATGGTGCGGTCCTTGGCAGCCAGCAGTTGGTGGGCGAGGGCGAGTTCTTGCGTACCTCCAGCGAGCGGGGTAGGGCTGCCCTGAGCGCGGTCCCATAACGCCCTGGCCGTCTTGAGACGCTCCTTGGTGCGAACTGCCGGTTCGTGAGGGAAGCAGACGTCAGCCACTGCCTCAACCAAGTCCCACGTCAGCGCTTCTCCGGCCAAGAGGTCTCGCAGACGGCGCAATTCCGGCACGGCACCGGACTTGAAGTGGTCGGGCGTAAGACGCTGGTGGAGCTGGCCCACTGAGATGGAGGCCTCGTCCAGCCAGGACCGGGCATGCGTGACCAGTTCGTTGATCTCGGCACATGATCCTCGCGGTGATGCCCACGGCCGTCCCGGTCGCTTCCCCCTGCCGCCCACGCGTCCTCCCACTTACTTGTTCGCCGGACAACCCCCTGTTGTCACTGGAGAACATTCAATCGGCTCATCAGCAGGTTTTACTGAAGATCGCCCTAACTTCCTCAGGGCATCTCGTCAAGGCGGTGTATTCGTGAACTACAGCTCCACGGCGTTCCTGCTTCTCGTCCTTGCGGTGGCTGTACTGTTCGCTGCAGTGGCTGCGATGATCGCCTTCGGCCTCGCCCGGTGGGAGGGAGCAGAAATTCCAGCGGCCCTCTCGCGAAGTGGCATCGTCTTCGCGGCAGCCCTAACCCTGAGCCTGGCCACTCTGACCTTCCTGAGCCAGTAGTCCCTGGCACATAGCGGTTGGTGCCATGCACTTGACCGTGATGCCATGCCAATGCGGTCTCCACAGCCAGACCGTTGCCGCTGGACCCGAGGCGCGGCCAGCAGGATCCTGCCGGAACTGACGGAAACCAGCAGCGCAACGCCGCCGCAACGAGAAGGTGGGGTTGGTTACTTCCTTCCCAGGGCTGAGCCGCAAACGACAGAGCTACGAGCCTGATCGAGACCTGAGTCGTGAGCGTGGATGAGGGCGGAACGAGAAACGTTCGATGCCACCCGGTTCAAGTGAGAGGTGAGGCCGCCTCCCCAGCGGGATGGGAAGGCGGCCTCGCTGTTCTGGGGACCGGGATCAGGAAGCGTGCGCGAAGTCGTCTTCGCGGATCACGAGCCGTTCGCGCACGTCCTTCGGGATCAGCAAGCGAAGGTGTACCTTCGGGGCCCGGACTCCCGGCACCTTCGTGCGGGTGACCTCGCAGCGGATCCCTACGCGGTACAGGTCTGCGGACATGGCCTCCATGCCGCCTTCCTGCCAGTGCTCACGGAACGTCTTCCCACCGTGGACGTTGACCCATCGGTCCTTCGCCGTCTCGGGATCGATCGCTTCGAGCTCCCCGATGAGCTTGTCCAGTGTCGTCTCTGCCTGCTCCTTCGTGAACCGCGTCTTCGTGTACCGGCCTCCGGGTTCGAGTTCCTTCATGTAGAGCGCGATGGACTCCTGAAGACGCTTGATCTCCCGCCGCGCTTCGGCGCCCTCCGCGTACTGACGAACCTGCACGGGGAAGTCTCCGAGGACCTTGAGCACGTCCTCCACCAGGCGCTCGTAGACCCGCTCGGGGTTGGGTGCTCCGTGCCCGCCGCTCTTGCAGTTGCGGCACCGCAGGTATGGGTAGGTCCCGAAACCGTTTCTCGTGACCTGCACGGTCATGTTCGTCTTGCAGTCGGCACACAGGAGCACACCGAGGAACTGTGTAGCTCCGCCGGGACGGCGTGGCGGCTGCTTCTTCATCCGTATGTCGAGAGCTGCGCCGAGAGTCTCGAACTCCTCTTCGGTGAAGATGGGGGGAGCGACCCTGATCGGCTTGCCGTCCTTGCCGAGGATCAGCTTCGAACGCCGTTGTCCGCCGTTCTTGTCCTCCTCCACCCGGTAGCCGAGGAGCGCCGGGTTACGGAGACGGCGAAGGAGCGTCACCACGGTGAGTCCTTGGCTCATGAGACCGGCCCGCTTCAGGCAGCGCACCATGAAACGGGCGGATCGCCCGCGAAGTGCCATGCGGCGAGCCCAGTGCAGTGCCTTGTACGCCTCGGGATCGATGACGAGAACGACCCTCCCCGTGTCGTCCTCATCCGTGACGTAGCCGTACGCCGGCTTCCCGATGAGCCAGTCTTCCTGGGACTTCGCATAGTCCCACAGGCTCGTGACACGGGTGGAGGTGTTGGCCGCCTCGATCTCGGCGATACCACCGATGATCGTGACCATGATCTTTCCGGCGGTCGTGGTGAGATCAAGGCTGTCGTTCTTCGAGACCAGGTTCTTCCCGCGCTTCAGGCTCCACTCGATCATCGTCGAGAGGTCGGAGAGACGACGTACGAAGCGATCGAGCTTCCAGAACAGGATCTCGTCGAACTCGGGGGAGCGGTTGTTCAACCAGTCCCCGAGCTCCTTCCGCTTCCACGGCGGAACCTTCGTCGCCGACACGTTCAGGTCCGAAGCGACGCCGATGACTCGGCAACCTCGTTCCCTGGCCAGGATGCGGAGATCGAGCTCCTGGCGTACCGGCGACGTCGTGTCGTCCGTCAGTACGGATAAGCGGATCGACAGAAGTGCCCGGGGTGCGTCTTCGGGGAGTAGCGCCTCAGCCTGCTTCAGCTCCTCCAGAAGCGCGAGATCGGCTTTGGTCCACTCGGCTTCCACGTTGTAGGCCGCTCGGTCTGCCGCGAGCCGCCGCTGTCCTCGTTTCCTCATGGTGACCAGCGTAGGCCTGGTTTTGGGTGTTTTTCCGTGTGTCCTCAAATGGATACCAGTATTCAAATCGGACCAACTGGCAAGAAGCTTCTGCCGCTCACCGTGAAGAACAGCGCTCCGGCCGGCTGAAAAAGGGCTGCCCGGAGGGTGGCTGAGACGCTCACGGGGCTGAGTGAGTCAGAGCGTGCTGAGATCCTTCGTGGTCTCGGGACGAAAGGGCGCGAGCAGGCTTCCCGCCCCGCGCGGCGCACGCCGCTCCCTGCTCCTCGGCGAGACCCGAGCATCGTCTCTGCTGTGGAGTGGGTGTAGCTGATGAGAGGCGTTCGGACCGTCGCGGTCCGGGCGCCTCTCCTCGACGCCCGCCGCGTCCTCGTCCCGCGGAGGGGCCTACTTGAGCCTTCAGTGGGATCCTGGGCGGCATGGGGGAGGCCTGTCTGTCTCTGGGGGCGACCCGGACGGAGCCCTTCCTCGAATTCGCCGACCGGGTCACGGTGGGGCGGAGACTGACCGGACGGGTGACCAAGCCGGTTCCGTTCGGCGTCTTCGTGCAGGTCGCGGAAGGCGTCGAGGGCCTGAGCGGAGTCCGGCGCCCGTCCGGTCGGCGGAGGATGAGCGGTCGCAGGGGGGCACGTCCACCGGCGTTCGTTGCTTCAGTCGGTGTCTCCGGTGGTGGTGACGAAGCAGCTGACGTCTTCTGCGTCCTCTCCGTTCTTGTCCCATTCCTCTTGTGACGACCACATGAACCAGTAGTCTCCGGGCCGGTGCGCCTCGGAGGTCCAGGACCCCGGGGCGGTGTCATAAGCCGCGCTGCACGTGGCGGCGGCCATCTCACGGGCGGCCTTCCTGCCCGGGTAGGGGCTCGTGCCGAGTGTTCTCTGGGCGAAGAGCCTGGCGTCGTGCGCGCCCGAGCACGGGACGTCCACGACGGTGTCCAGGAGGCGCTGGCCCGTGCTGAAGTCGAAGCAGCCACCCGGCTTCATCGAGCCGACGGAACGGACCGCCTCGGAGGCCGGCCGGACGGTACCGTCGGGCTTCGCGGTGGGCGTCGACGCGCCGTGTTCGGAGAGCCGGAGGTCGACGGTCAGGGAGGTCATGTCCTCGAACGCGCTGCCCCTCCCTTCCAGGATCGCCGACAGGTCGGCCCGCACATGCGTGACGCGTCCCCGGCCGTCCACGGATACGGTCGTCGGCAGCGGGGTGTTCTCGGCGGACGATCCGACGGGTGAGAGGGCGGGCAGCTCGCGCTCGAGATCCTCGGGGAGGAGTCGCGCGATGGCGCTCTTGGGTATGCCCGCCGCGTAGACGCGCTGGGAGCCGTCGGTTTGCCGGGACGTCGCCTTCGTGGCGCCGAGGCTTTCGAGGAGGGTGCCGCCCACCGCCCCCTCGGCTCCCCGCAGGTGGTCGACGGCGTTGATGCGGAAGTTCGGGCCGGTGTCGGCCATCGTGTAGCGGAGCCAGTACGCCGCCGATCCGGCGCGGTAGTGAACGTGTTGCGGGTCGACGAGGACGTGTGCCGCGTGGGGATTGCCCTCGCCGGGCGTGGCGCCCAGCAGTGTGTCCTTCGTTTCCTGGGGGAGCTCCTTCGGCAGCTGCCACTTCACTGTCGCCTCGCCCGTCTTCTCAGCGAAGTCCATCCGCCCACTGAGGGTCTGTACCGCCCGGCCCTTCTTCGATTCGAAGGTCATGGTCTGGACGAAGTCGGCACCGCCCGCCTTCTGCGTCTGGCGCAGGGCGAGGTAGACCTGGAGGTCGAGCTTCTGGTCGAACACGGGGTGCTCGGCGGGGTGCTCGGCGGAGGTGCCCTGCTCGCCGGAGCAGGCTGTCAGGAGTAAGGACGCCATGGTGAGCGTCGCACCCGCACGGGCAAGCTGTCTGATCATGCCGGTAAGACCTGGCTGGGGCTTGGAGGGTTGCCCTCGCACGGGATCCGGAACTCCTGCGGCCCCCGCCGTCGGCGGAGGCCGCTGGGGGCGGGGGAGGGTTACGGGGTGTGGTGGCCCGGGTGGGCCATGGGGGGCCGTCCGCGGTGGCGGGGGGCGGCGCGGCGGGGTGGGCGGGTGAGGGTGATCTGGCGGACCAGCTGCTGGAAGCAGGCCAGGGCGGCCGCGCCCGGGAGGGCCGCCGCGGCCGTGTCGGTGAGGGTGCGTGGGGCCTGGGCGACGCAGAGCACCACCGCGACGGTCGAGAAGAGCAGCACGACGAACCACGAGTGCAGCGCGCGCCGTTGGTGCAGTGCCGCGCGCAGGATGGACAGCGTGCCGGCCAGCCAGGGGCCGTAGACCAGCACGGGCCACCAGGCCGAGGAGTCGCCGCTGCTGTGGGCCGTGGTGACGAGGAGCAGCGGCTCGTAGGTGACGACGCCGCTGAAGACGCTCACCATCGCCACGGTGACCGCTGCCAGGGCGGCGGTGACATAGCTGGCGAGGCGGAGTGCGTCGGGGCGTTTGCGGGGCGGTTTGCGGTGGCCGCGCGGTGCTGCTGTGTGCGGGGGTGGGAGCTGCGCCGTGATGTCCTGGAGGCTGCCCATGGGACTGCCGGCGAGGGGATCGGTGACCGGGTTCTCCTCGCGGGGCCCCGGCATGGTGACCCGGGAGTATTCCTCGCTGCGGGCCTCCTGGAGCAGATAGGCGAGTTCCTCGGCGGGGTCCCAGTGCGGTACGGGCGGTTCCATGGGCTCCGCGTAGACGAGAGGGTCGTAGCGTTCGTCATTCATGTCAGCGGGCCGCGCCGATCCTGCGGGCGGAGACGTCGGATTGCCATGAATTCCCCCCGTCGGGCCTGATGAGCCCGGACATGCTTGCCTTCGTCATATAGCGACTAACGGCGGGTGTTTCGCTTGGATGCGTGGCGAATGAGTGAACGGCCGGAGGGAAAATTGGTTTATAGAAGCCGCGTCATTCCTATATCGGATCGGCGTTCAGCATATGAGGTAAAAATCCGGGCGGGACGCGGCTGCGTCTCCACCGGCATGGATCTGGAGAAGCCGTCCGCTTCCGTGCCCACGCCGAACCGTCTGGTGCCGCCCGCCCGCACCGGGGACTCCCCCTTCCTGTACGCGGATCCGCGGACCCAGGGCACCGGCGGAGACATTCCGCCGCACACGCCCGGTGGCCCGGGCCGCCCCGCCGCCTGGTGATCCCCGTCCCGGACACCGGCGAGCGCGGGGGCATCCCGTTCGCCGGGAACCGGCGGCCCGCCTCGCGCGTACTCTGAGTGGGATGACGACCCCGGTACCGTCCGGTCGTCGTCGCACAGCCGTACGCTATAAGGGAGGCGCGCCCCGCGCCCCCTTGCAACAAGGAGAAGATCCACTGGGCAAGCGACAGCCCGAAGGCCCGCCGCCCGCACCCGCGGTGCAGCGCATCCGACTGCGCTACACCAAGCGCGGCCGCCTCCGGTTCACCAGCCACCGTGACTTCCAGCGCGCCTTCGAGCGTGCGCTGCGCCGCGCCGAGGTGCCGATGGCGTACTCGGCGGGGTTCACGCCGCATCCGAAGGTGTCGTACGCCAATGCCGCACCCACCGGCACGGGCAGTGAGGCCGAGTATCTGGAGATCGCGCTCACCGCTCCGCGTGACCCCGAGCGGCTCCGGGTCCTTCTCGACGAGTCGATGCCCGCCGGGCTCGACATCGTCGAGGCGGTCGATGCCCGCACCCCCGGTCTCGCCGACCGGCTGACGGCTTCCGTGTGGGAGCTGCGGCTGGACGGCGTCGGCCCCGAGGACGCCCGCCGTGCGGTGGACGTCTTCAACGCGGCGGAGACCGTCGAGGTCCAGCGCCGGACCAAGAACGGCGTCCGCACCTTCGACGCCCGCTCCGCGGTGGTCGGGCTGGAGACCGCGGGAACCGACTTGTCACCGTCCGACGGGGGCGTCGGCTCCACCGGAGCGGCTGACGCCGCGCACCTTACTGGGCCGACCGACCACCCCTGTGCGATACTGCGGCTGGTTGTTCGGCACGTGACGCCTGCCGTACGACCCGACGACGTCCTGTCCGGTCTCCGCGCCGTGGCCGACCTGGCGCCGCCGGTCCCCGCAGCGGTGACCAGGCTGGCGCAGGGGCTGCTCGATGAAGAGACCGGCACGGTGACCGACCCGCTCGCGCCCGACCGCGAGGCAGCAGCGACCGAGCCGCAACCGGCCGGCGCCACTGCCGCCGCGACGGCGCCGGCGTAAGGAAGGTCCCGCGAAGGGACGGATGTCGTAAGCGCCGCCCTCGCACTCGGGAGCCACCTGGGGCGGGCAGCGCACCGACCACAAGACTTTCGCCAGGCCGTACGCATTCGGCGTACGGAACCGGCGAGACAGGACACAGAGTGCTCCCGTGCGGCGCCCGCGCCCCGGACGGCGGCTGTCGCGCATCGCGCGAGCCGCGGACGTCACCGGCATCGCCGGACCAGGTGCGGCGCCCGGGAGCCTGACGGGAGAAACGCCCGCATGCTCGAACCGATCGAGCCCGTAGAGGGCTCCGAACCGAACACCCCCAGCGACACCCTGCCGCCGAGGCGGCGGCGCCGTGCCGCTTCCCGCCCCGCGGGACCGCCCACCGGGGCGGACGGGACGACGGCCGAGGCCGTCGCGCCGGCCATACCGGCCGCGCAGGCCCCCGAAGCCGACGAGTCCGTCGAGGCCGATGAGCTCGATGAGCTCGTGGCACGGAAGGCCGCCGAGGACGAGAAGGAGAGCGAGGCCGTCGAGGCCCCGCCCGCCGCTCCCCGGCGCCGTCGTGTGGTGCGCCGTGCGGCCGCGTCCGCCGGGGCACCGGAGTCGGCCGAGGCCGCCGAGACGGTCGTGGCGGCGACGCCCGCCACCGCCCCCGAGCAGCCCGCCGTGCCGGCCGCGACGTCCGAGGACGCGGCCCCGCCCCGTACCCGGCGCCGTGCCACCCGCAGCGTGACCTCTCCGGAGGCCGCCCAGGCCACGGAGACCCCGGCCGGGCAGGCCACGCGCACCGCGTCCGCGCCGGAGGCCGTCGCCGAGACCGCTCAGGCCCCGGCCGAGGAGGCCGCTCCCGCCCGTACCCGGCGCCGTGCCACGCGCACCGCGTCCGCGCCGGAGGCCGTCGCCGAGACCGCTCAGGCCCCCGCCGAGGAGGCCGCTCCCGCCCGTACCCGGCGCCGTGCCACGCGCACCGCGTCCGCGCCGGAGGCCGTCGCCGAGGCCGTGGAGACGGTGGAGACCCCCGTCGACACGACCGAGACCGAGGACACCGCCCCGCGCCGTACCCGGCGTCGCGCCACGCGGCGTGCCGACGCGCCCGCCGCCGAGGAGACCCCGGTGACCGAGACCCCTGAGACTCCCGAGCCCGCGCAGGCCCCCGAGGCCGCCGCCGACGAGACCGGCTCCCGGCGCCGGCGCCGCGTGGTCCGCAAGGCCGCCGCCGGTTTCGCCGAGCCCGAGCGTTCCGCCCGCGGCGCCGGGCCCGCCGCGGACGACGAGGCGGAGACCTCGCCGCGACGCCCCGCGCGTCCCGCCGTCGCCGTGTTCCAGCCGCCGGTGTTCACCGAGCCCCGCTTCCAGACCCCGGAGCGGGCCGCCGCCGAAGCGGCCGCCGAGGTCACCGAACCGGCCGCCGAGCCGGAGCCGGCCGAGGAGCTCCCGGAGGAGCAGCCCGCCGCCGCCGGTCGCCGCCGTCGC
The DNA here is from genome assembly GCF_043199595.1 of Streptomyces sp. NPDC048584. Taxonomy (NCBI): domain Bacteria; kingdom Bacillati; phylum Actinomycetota; class Actinomycetes; order Kitasatosporales; family Streptomycetaceae; genus Streptomyces; species Streptomyces sp. NPDC048584. The sequence continues at coordinate 484,420 of NZ_JBICWF010000004.1, read as the reverse complement.
CGCCGTCGCGGCGCGGGCGACGAGCCCGAGGCCGCGCCCGTGACCCGCGCCGAGGACGAGACCGAGGACGAGGACGAGGACGCGGACGCCGACGAGCAGTCCGAGGACCACGCCGAGGGCGACGACCAGGACGACAGCGAGGCCTCCGGTTCACGCCGTCGCCGGCGCCGTGGCGGCCGCCGCCGCCGGCGCGGTGACTCCGCCGAGACCGACGCCGAGGGCGGCGACCTGGCGGACGCCTCCGCCGAGCAGGCCGCCCAGGACGCCGAGGACACCGCGGAGCAGGCCGAGGAGGACGCGGAGGACGACTCCGACGACCACGAGGACTCCGGTTCCGGCTCCAGCAGCAGCCGGCGCCGCCGGCGTCGTCGCCGCCGCTCCGGTGACGGCGGTGGTGACGGCGAGTCCGCCGACGACCCCGAGCGCACCGTCGTCAAGGTGCGCGAGCCGCGCAAGGCGTCCGAGCCGTCGGACGAGGTGCAGTCCATCAAGGGCTCCACGCGTCTGGAGGCGAAGAAGCAGCGCCGCCGCGAGGGCCGCGAGCAGGGCCGCCGCCGGGTGCCGATCATCACCGAGGCCGAGTTCCTGGCCCGCCGTGAGGCCGTCGAGCGCGTCATGGTGGTCCGCCAGCACGGCGACCGTACGCAGATCGGCGTCCTGGAGGACGGCGTGCTCGTCGAGCACTACGTCAACAAGGAGCAGGCGACCTCGTACGTCGGGAACGTCTACCTCGGCAAGGTGCAGAACGTGCTGCCGTCGATGGAGGCCGCCTTCATCGACATCGGCAAGGGCCGCAACGCGGTGCTGTACGCGGGCGAGGTCAACTTCGAGGCGCTCGGCATGTCGGGCGGCCCGCGCCGAATCGAGTCCGCGCTGAAGTCCGGGCAGCCGGTCCTGGTGCAGGTCACCAAGGACCCGATCGGCCACAAGGGTGCCCGTCTCACCAGCCAGGTCTCCCTCCCGGGCCGCTACCTCGTGTACGTGCCCGAGGGTTCGATGACCGGCATCAGCCGCAAGCTGCCCGACACCGAGCGGGCCCGGCTGAAGACCATCCTCAAGAAGATCGTCCCCGAGGACGCCGGCGTCATCGTGCGCACCGCCGCCGAGGGCGCGAGCGAGGATGAGCTGCGCCGGGACGTCGAGCGGCTGCAGGCGCAGTGGGAAGAGATCAAGAAGAAGTCCAAGAACGGTGGCGGCAGCGCCCCGACGCTGTTGTACGGCGAGCCGGACATGACCGTCCGGGTCGTGCGGGACATCTTCAACGAGGACTTCACCAAGGTCGTCGTCAGCGGCGACGAGGCCTGGGAGACCATCCACGGCTATGTGTCGCACGTGGCGCCGGACCTCGCCGGACGGCTGTCCAGGTGGACCAGCGAGGTCGACGTCTTCGCCACGTACCGGATCGACGAACAGCTCGCCAAGGCGCTGGACCGCAAGGTCTGGCTGCCCAGCGGCGGTTCGCTGGTGATCGACCGGACCGAGGCGATGATCGTGGTCGACGTCAACACCGGCAAGTTCACCGGTCAGGGCGGCAACCTCGAGGAGACGGTCACCAGGAACAACCTGGAGGCGGCCGAGGAGATCGTGCGTCAGCTGCGGCTGCGCGACCTCGGCGGCATCATCGTCATCGACTTCATCGACATGGTCCTCGAGTCCAACCGGGACCTGGTGCTGCGGCGCCTGCTGGAGTGCCTGGGCCGGGACCGTACGAAGCACCAGGTCGCCGAGGTGACGTCGCTGGGCCTGGTTCAGATGACCCGCAAGCGGGTCGGCCAGGGTCTGCTGGAGTCGTTCTCGGAGACCTGCGTCCACTGCAACGGACGCGGTGTCATCGTGCACCTCGACCAGCCGGCGGCCGCCGGTGGTGGCGGCAAGCGCCGGAAGCGGGCGCGGGCCGGCGCGGCGGACCAGCCGCACGAGCACGAGACGGCCGTGGGCGTCGAGACGGCCGAGCAGGAAGCGGAGACGGAGACGGAGGTCGCCGCCGAGCCGGTCGCGCTGCCCGCGCCCCCCGCGGCGGAGCCGCTCAAGGACGCTTTCGTGCCGGACGAGGAGCTGTACAGCAGCGCCGCCGAGGCGGAGGCCGCGGCCACCCGCGGCCGTACGCGCCGCCGGTCGAGCCGGCGGGTGTCGGCCCCGGCGGGCACGCCGAAGCGGTCGGCCAGGGCCGACCGGCGCAGGGCCGAGGAGCCCGAGCAGTCCGAGCACGCCGAGCAGGCCGAGGCCCCGACGGCGCAGGACGTGACGGCCGCCGACGAGGTCGCGCGTCCGGTGCGTCCGGAGCCCGCCGCCGAGGCACTGGCCGAGCCCGCGGCCGTCGAGGACGCGGTGGTCCCCGAGCCGGCCGAGCCGGCTGCCGAGGAGGCCGCGCCGACGGGCCGTACGCGTCGCCGGGCCACCCGCAAGGTGTCCGCGCCGGCCGGTCCCCCGGCGGGAGCGGAGGCCGCGGTGGTCGTCGCGGAGCCCGTGGCCCCGGTCGCCGAGCCGGCGCCCGAGCCGGAGGAGGCCCCGGCACCGGCCGAGGTCGCCCCGCCCCGTCCGCGCCGTCGCGCGGTGCGGGGGCCGAGCACGTCGACCGCGTCCGAGGAGACGGCCGTCGTGGTCGTCCCCTCGGCGGCGGAGACGGCGCCCGCCGAGGAGGCCGAGGCGGAGACCGAGGCCGCCCCGGCCAGGAAGACCGCCCGCACGGCGGCCAAGAAGGCCACGGCGAAGAAGGCCGCGACCAAGAAGACGGTGGCCAAGAAGACCACCGCCAAGACGGCCGCCAAGAAGACGACGGCCAAGAAGGCGGCGGCGAAGACCACCAAGTCCGCCGCCACCAAGACCGCCACCACCAGGACGACCGCGAAGAAGACGGCGTCGAAGAAGACCGCGGCCGCGGCCGAGCAGCCGCCGTCCTCGGTGACGGCCGTGACCGACGAGGACTAGCGGTCGCGTCCACGCTGTGTGGTCCTGTCCCCCTAGGACGGGACCACACCCTTTCCCAGGGGCCGCGCCCGCCGCGCGGGCGCGGCCCGTTCAGACAGTTCTGCCGCCGAGATGACATTTCCCCGACTCGGTCGGATCCGGGGAACGTAAGGAGAAAACCGCGATGATAGGCCTCGTGCTTGCGGCCGGCGCCGGACGCCGTCTGCGCCCCTACACCGACACGCTTCCCAAGGCGCTGGTGCCGGTGGGCGCGGAGGGCGACCCGGACGCGGTCACCGTGCTGGACCTGACGCTCGGCAACTTCGCCGAGATCGGGCTGACCGAGGTCGGTGTCATCGTCGGCTACCGCAAGGAGGCCGTCTACGAGCGCAAGACGGCTCTGGAGCAGAAGTACGGCGTCAAGCTCACCCTCATCGACAACGACAAGGCCGAGGAGTGGAACAACGCCTACTCCCTGTGGTGCGGCCGTGACGCCCTCGAGGACGGTGTGATCCTCGCCAACGGCGACACCGTCCACCCGGTCTCCGTCGAGAAGACCCTGCTCGCCGCCCGCGGCGACGGCAAGAAGATCATCCTCGCCCTGGACACGGTGAAGAAGCTCGCCGACGAGGAGATGAAGGTCGTCGTCGACCCCGAGAAGGGGATGACGCGGATCACCAAGCTGATGGACCCCGCCGAGGCGACGGGCGAGTACATCGGCGTCACCCTCATCGAGGGCGAGGCGGCATCGGAACTGGCCGACGCGCTGAAGGCGACGTTCGAGCGGGACCCGCAGCTGTACTACGAGGACGGCTACCAGGAGCTGGTGAACCGCGGCTTCCGGATCGACGTGGCGCCGATCGGCGACGTCCAGTGGGTCGAGATCGACAACCACGAGGACCTCGCCCGTGGACGGGACATCACGTGCCAGTACTGACCCGGCTCATCCCCTCGCCGGTCGTCGTCGACATCCGCCCGGGTGCCCTCGATGATCTGGCGAGCGTCCTCGCGGACCAGCGGATCTCCCAGTCGGGCAGACTCGCGGTGGCGATCAGCGGCGGCTCCGGGACGCGGCTGCGGCAGCGGCTGTCGGCCGCCCTGCCGGGGGCCGACTGGTTCGAGGTCGGCGGCGGCACCATCGACGACGCGGTCCGGCTCGCCGACAAGATGAAGTCCGGCCGCTACGACGCGGTCGTCGGACTCGGCGGCGGCAAGGTCATCGACTGCGCGAAGTACTCCGCGGCGCGCATCGGGCTGCCCATGGTCGCCGTGGCCACCAACCTCTCGCACGACGGCATCTGCTCGCCCGTCTCCATCCTGGACAACGACGCGGGCCGCGGCTCCTACGGCGTGCCGATGCCCATCGCGCTGCTCATCGACCTCGCGGTGATCCGCGAGGCGCCGATCCGCTTCGTGCGCTCGGGGATCGGGGACGCGGTGTCCAACATCTCCGCCGTCGCCGACTGGGAACTGTCCCACCGGGTCAACGGCGAGAAGGTCGACGGTCTCGCCGCCGCCATGGCCCGCCAGGCGGGGGAGGCCGTGCTGCGCCACCCCGGCGGCTGCGGCGACGACGGCTTCCTGACCGTGCTGTCCGAGGGCCTGGTGCTGTCGGGCATCGCCATGTCGATCGCGGGGCACACCCGGCCCTCCTCCGGGGCCTGCCACGAGATCAGTCACGCGCTCGACCTGCTGTATCCCCGGCGTGCCGCCAGCCACGGCGAACAGGTCGGCATCGGCGCGGCGTTCGCGATGCATCTGCGGGGCGACCACGACAGCTCCCGGATGATGGCCGACGCGCTCCGCCGGCACGGGCTGCCGGTCCTCGCGCAGGAGATCGGTTTCGACGACGACGAGTTCGTCCGCGCCGTCGAGTTCGCCCCGGAGACCCGCCCGGGCCGCTACACGATCCTGGAGCATCTGGACCTGTCGCCGGAGCGGATCAAGGACGCCTACGCGGACTACGCGGCGTCGGTCACCGACTGAGGCCGGGGGTCCGGTTTGACCCTCGCGGGCCGGGCCCCGTAACCTTGACCGTCGGCGTGTCCATCGGGACTGCCACATCCCCGTAAACCTCTTCCTTCCGGGTGCTTCGGCGGCCGGAAGAGGTCGTCCGTGTCCATGGCCGGGCGGCTGGCCTGCGGGGGTGCCGTTCTTCGAGTGAGAGTGAGATCCGCGTGTACGCCATCGTGCGCAGCGGTGGTCGCCAGCACAAGGTTGCTGTCGGCGACATCGTCGAGGTTGACAAGATTTCCACCGCCAAGGTCGGCGACACGGTCGAGCTCTCGACCCTGCTCGTGGTCGACGGCGAGGCCGTGACCAGCGACCCGTGGGTGCTGGCCGGCATCAAGGTCCAGGCCGAGGTCGTGGACCACCACAAGGGCCAGAAGATCGACATTCTGCGCTACAAGAACAAGACCGGCTACCGCCGTCGTCAGGGCCACCGCCAGCAGTACACGGCGATCAAGGTCACTGAGATCCCCGCGGCTGCGAAGTAAGGGACTGAGGAGACATGGCACACAAGAAGGGCGCATCGTCCACTCGGAACGGTCGCGACTCCAATGCCCAGCGGCTCGGCGTGAAGCGCTTCGGCGGTCAGGCCGTCAACGCCGGTGAGATCATCGTCCGCCAGCGCGGCACCCACTTCCACCCGGGCGCCGGCGTCGGCCGTGGCGGCGACGACACGCTGTTCGCCCTGCAGGCCGGTGCGGTGCAGTTCGGCACCCACCGTGGCCGCAAGGTCGTGAACATCGTTCCGGTCGCCTGATCGGAAGCTTTCGCGAGGCGGACCTCACTTCCCGGTCGGGAAGGCGGGTCCGCCTTTCGCGTGTTAGGCAAGAGACATTCCGCGCAATAAATGGAGGCACATCCCATGACCACCTTCGTGGACCGCGTCGAGCTGCACGTCGCCGCGGGTAGCGGAGGTCACGGCTGTGCCTCCGTCCACCGTGAGAAGTTCAAGCCCCTCGGCGGACCCGACGGCGGGAACGGCGGACGCGGCGGCGACGTGATCCTCACCGTCGACCAGTCCGTGACCACCCTCCTCGACTACCACCACTCCCCGCACCGCAACGCCACCAACGGCAAGCCCGGTGAGGGCGGCAACCGCAGCGGCAAGGACGGCCAGGACCTGATCCTCCCCGTGCCGGACGGCACCGTCGTCCTCGACAAGGCGGGCAACGTGCTCGCCGACCTCGTCGGTCACGGCACCTCGTACATCGCCGCCCAGGGCGGACGCGGCGGGCTCGGCAACGCCGCCCTCGCCTCGGCGCGGCGCAAGGCGCCCGGATTCGCGCTGCTCGGTGTGCCGGGCGACCGCCAGGACATCGTGCTGGAGCTGAAGACCGTCGCGGACGTGGCGCTCGTGGGCTATCCCAGCGCCGGCAAGTCGTCCCTGATCTCCGTGCTCAGCGCCGCCAAGCCGAAGATCGCCGACTACCCCTTCACCACCCTCGTCCCGAACCTCGGGGTCGTCACCGCCGGGTCGACCGTCTACACCATCGCCGACGTGCCCGGTCTCATCCCCGGCGCCAGCCAGGGCAGGGGGCTCGGCCTGGAGTTCCTGCGCCACGTCGAACGGTGCAGCGTCCTCGTGCACGTCCTGGACACCGCCACGCTGGAGTCCGACCGCGACCCCGTCTCCGACCTCGACACCATCGAGGAGGAGCTGCGCCAGTACGGCGGCCTCGGCAACCGTCCCCGCGTCGTCGTCCTCAACAAGACCGACGTGCCCGACGGCAAGGACCTCGCCGAGATGGTCCGCCCCGACCTGGAGGCGCGCGGCTACCGCGTCTTCGAGGTGTCGGCGGTCGCGCACCGGGGACTGCGGGAGCTGTCGTTCGCGCTCGCCGAGCTGGTGGCGGGGGCGCGGGCCGCCAGGCCCAAGGAGGAGGCGACCCGTATCGTCATCCGGCCCAAGGCCGTGGACGACGCCGGTTTCACCGTCACCCGCGAGGAGGCCGACGGAGAGCCGCTGTTCCGGGTGCGAGGCGAGAAGCCCGAACGCTGGGTCCGCCAGACCGACTTCAACAACGACGAGGCCGTCGGCTATCTGGCCGACCGTCTCAACCGCCTCGGCGTCGAGGGGGAGCTGATGAAGGCCGGTGCCCGCTCCGGCGACGGTGTGGCCATCGGGCCCGAGGAGAACGCGGTCGTCTTCGACTGGGAGCCGACCGTCACCGCCGGTGCGGAGATGCTCGGCCGCCGTGGTGAGGACCACCGCTTCGAGGCCCCCCGCCCGGCCGCGCAGCGACGCCGCGACCGCCAGGCCGAACGGGACGACTCCGAGCGGGAGTACGACGACTTCGAGCCGTTCTAGACCGGCGGACGCCCCCGTGAGGCGGTGCCCCGGACCGAGCCGTGTGCCGGTCCGGGGCACCGCCTTTTCTCTTCCGTCACACATGGTTTGACGGTGCGTCAACTGTTACGTGACTGTGCACCGGCCGACGGATCATCGCAACGGAACGGTCCAAACAGGGAACTACAGTGATGAAAAACGCTGCTCGTGGGGGGCGCATTGAATACCGAGCCCGTAGGGGGGCCCACCGTCTCGGTGGTCATTCCGGTCTACAACGCCGGTGACTACCTGACGGAATGTCTGCAGTCGATCGCGGACCAGTCCATGGGATTCGACCACATCGAGATCATCGCCGTGGACGACGCCTCCACGGACGGCAGTGGGGACGTGCTGGACGCCTGGGCGGAACGCCACCCCGGGCGGATCACCGTCGTACGGTTCGAGAGGAACTCCGGTGCCCCGGGCGGTCCGCGCAACCGGGGCATCGAGACGGCCACCGGCGAGTTCCTGTTCTTCGCGGATCCCGACGACCGCCTCGGGACCGAGGCGCTGGAGCGACTGGTGGGGGCCGCCCGGCGCGACGGCTCGGACGTGGTGCTCGGACGCATCCGCGGAGTGGGCCGCAAGGCGCCGGTCACACCGTTCCGGAAGAACGTCGAGCGCGGTGACATCTTCTCCTGCAAGGCCGTCTGGACCCTGACCGCGCACAAACTGTTCCGGCGCTCTCTCGTGGTGGAGCACGGTCTGCGCTTCGCCGAGGGGGTCAGGCTGGCCGAGGAGCAGATGTTCGTCGTCCCGGCCTATCTGCACGCCCGGTCGATGTCCGTGGTGGCCGACTACGACTGCTACCACCTGATCCACCGGGACGGCTTCCCGCATCTGACCCACGAGGTCCCCGACCCCGCCCCCTTCTACGCCAATGTGCGTGACGTACTGGACGTGGTCGTCGAACACGTCCCGCCCGGCAGCCGGCGCAACAGCCTGCTGTACCGCTGGCTCACCCTGGAGATACTCGGCCGCTTCAAGGAGACCTTCGCCGAGCTGCCGGACGCGACACGGGCCCAGCATGTGGAGCTCGCCGGGCAGTTGCTGCGCGCGTACATGCCGAGCGAACTGGTGGCCGAACTGCCGCCGCTGTCCCGGCTGCGCTGTCTGCTGCTCTCCCAGGGGCTGGTGGAGGAGATCACCGCCCTGTGCGCCCTGGTGCCCAGACCGGAGCCGGCGCCTGCTCGGGCTCCGGAGCAGACGCCCCACCGGCAGGTGGCGCAGGGCGCCGGGCGCCCGCGGCTGCGGGGCCGGATCCGCGCACTGACCGTCGCACTGGCCGGCCGCGCGGGTCCCGCCGGGAAGACCGGGCACTGAGGACGGGGCCGCTCACAGCGAAAGGGCGACGGCCGGGCGATTCCGCCCGGCCGTCGCCCTTCCCGTTGCCGGGGAACCTCCGGTCCCCCGGCAACCGGCCGGCTCAGACCTCCCCGGCCTGCTCGATCATCCGGTCCACGACCCGCTTCGAGGCCTCGCCGTCGTCGAGGTCGCAGAACAGGTGGTGGAACCGCGCGAAGCGCTCCTCGTACTCGGCGGACACCTTGTCGATGTCGCGGATCGCCGTGACGAGCTCCTCGGAGGTGGAGATCAGCGGTCCCGGCGAGTCGTTCTCGAAGTCGAAGTAGAAGCCGCGCAGCGTGTCCCGGTAGTGCTCCAGGTCGTACGTGAAGAACAGCATGGGCCGCTTCAGGTGGGCGTAGTCGAACATCACGGACGAGTAGTCCGTGATCATCATGTCCGCCGCCAGGTACAGGTCGGCGATGTCCGGGTACTCGGACGCGTCCCACACGAAACCGTTGCCGGCGCCCGGCACGGCGTCGACGACGTTGGAGTGACGCCGGATCAGCAGCACATGGTCGTCGCCCAGCCGGCGGCGGGCGTCGTCGAGGTCGATCCGCAGGTCGAACAGGTACTGCCCGGCGCTGTGCGACTGGTCGTCCCGCCAGGTCGGCGCGTACAGCACGACCTTCTTGCCGCTCGGAATGCCGAGCGTCTTGCGCACCTTGTCCGCGATCTTGTCGCGGTCCGGCGAGTACAGGTAGTCGTTGCGCGGGTAACCGGCCTCCTGGATCTCCCCGTCGTAGGAGAAGGCCCGCTTGAGGATCGGGGTGGAGAACCGGTTGGAGGAGACCAGCAGACTCCAGTTCTTGGCCTCGAGCGCCAGACGGTTCTGGTACTCGCGGTCGAAGTACAGCGTCTCGATGTCGTGGCCGATCTTCTTCAGCATCGTGCCGTGCCACGTCTGCACGATGACCTGGCCGGGCCGGCGCTTCACCCACTCGGGCAGATGCCCGTTGGTGACGATGTACCGGGAGGTGGCCAGGGCCTCGAACCACTCGCGGCCCCACATGCGGACCTTGTCCGCGGTGTGCGGCAGCACCACCTGACCGTCGCGCACGGCCCACAGGTACTTCATGTCGCTGCCGCGGCGCAGCAGTTCCTCGTGCATCGCCCGCGGGCTGTCGGAGTACTGCTTGCCGTTGTAGCTGAGGAAGAACACCTGGTCGCGCAGCGGCTCCTGGCAGCCCGTGTCGTACACCTCGCGGCGCAGCTGGAGCTGACGGTACGGACCGCGCTCCAGGTCGCTGAGCTCGGAACGGCAGTTGAGCTGCGGGTAGTCGCTCCAGCGGTTCTCGAACCAGTAGCGGCGGCCGCCCAGTTCGGTGTGGAGCGGGAAGCGGGGCAGGGCCGGCCGGTCGATGACGAACTGGGCGTCCGGGACGTCCGGGTTCGCGGAGCGCAGCAGCAGGTTCCAGCGGCCCGCCTTCAGCGGCACCTGTCCGGAGCCGCCCATCACCGACGGGTCGAAGGCCACGGTGAACGTGCCGTCCTCGGACCAGTCGGTGGACGCCGTGCGCTCGTCGTAGCGGTTGGTCGCCTTGAGGACGAGGTCGGAGCCGGCGAGTTCCCGGCTGGCGCGGCCGCGCACCACGAGCTTCCCGTCGTCGAGGACGACATCGGTGAGCACGGCACGGCGGGTCCGGCCGGTGATCTTCAGATAGCCGTTGTGACCGGACGTCAGCGCGATCTCGCGGTGGGCGCCCTCCTCGCCGAACGAGGCCGGCAGATCGAAGGACAGGTCCTCGAGACCCTCCCGGACCACACTGCTGAACTGGCGCTCCGTGCCGTCCTCGGCGGTGGCCACCAGCACCGTGCTCCACCGGCGGCGGTCCGGCTGGGCCTGGTCGTCGACCGTGCTGGTGCTCAGCAGGGCCACGTCCGCCAGCGGTACCCGGGTACGGAACGTCCTCGAACCGCCCTGCTCCGCCACATCGACCGGGTAGTTGCGCAGCTCGCCGCTCTTGCCGTGGCTCAGCCGGAACGTCACCGTCTCCCCGGCGTTCAGCGGCTCCCGGATGTCACCGGTGATCTCCACCGCGTCGCCGTCCAGCCGGCGGTCGGTGATCAGGGCGCGCACCTTCTCGACCCGCAGCTTGAGCGCGCTGCGCTCGACGGTCGGCAGCAGCCGGAAATCCTCGTCGAGCCACTGGTACGGCGGGAAGTTCGCGGCCGAACCGCCGCGGGTCCAGATGCCGCTGCGCCGCACCAGACCGGAGGCGTAGACGTTGATGCCGACGTGCCAGAGGCCCTCCTGCCAGGTGCCGCCCTTGCGCAGCTTCGCCGGGTCGAGGGCCAGTTCCCAGCCCGCCCAGTCGTAGTTGTAGCGCTGCTGACCGGAGTCCGTGGTGCACTCGGGCCGGTGGACGTTCCTGGCCGGCAGGAAGACACGCCGGCGCGAGCCGTTGCGCTTCAACTGGACGATCTTGACGCTGCTCCGCTTCGACGATACGTCGATCTTGTCTATGTAGGCGTCGCCGGACAGGACGAGTTTGCCGTCCTGCCAGGTCACCGAGCGCAGCGGGGCGCGCAGGTCCAGGTCGCCGTCGATGCGCAGCGCCGACTTCGGCAGCTCGAGGCCGCTCTCCTCCAGCGTGCGGAAGCTCGCGTACTTGCGGAAGGTCCCGGAGACCTCCACCGGCTCCTTGCGGCGCTGCGAGGCCAGCAGGGCGATCAGCTCGGGCATGGCGTGCTTGCGGACCAGCAGCCACTGCACCCGCAGATCCGTCGGCAGCGCCATGACGATCTTCGGGTCCACCATGTCGAGGTAGCGGTTGGTGGCCTCGAGGAACGCCTCGTGGAACTCGGCCGTGGAGTCCGGCAGCACCCGCAGGAACAGCCGCAGGTCGTCGCGGAGCACCCGGTCGTCGTACTGGCGCTTGTACTCGGCGAACTCGGCGCCGGGCTGCTCGGCGAGGTAGTCGCTGACCATGCTGACCGCGGTGACCCGGTCGCGGATGGCCTGGGGCTCCTTGCGGCGCTGGGTGATCGAGGGGGCGGACTCGCCCTCGCGCAGCCGCCAGAAGTACGTCGGCTCGCCGATGACGTCGACGGCCTGAGCCCGGTAGTGGGCGGGCAGGACGACGGGGATGTCCTCGTGGAGGATCCCCTCGGGGAAGACGAAGCCCTCCTTCTCCCAGAAGCTCCGCCGGAAGATCTTGTTGCAGGCGATGCGGTCGGCGATGAGCTTCGGGTTCCTGGATATGTGCGTGCCCCTGCGGGCCTCACCGGCGAGCATCTTCAGCAGGGGCACCTGCCAGGTCTTCTCGCCCTTGAGGTGGAAGACGTTGCCGGTGGCGAAGTCCGAACCGGAGTCGTCCAGGCTGGCGAGCATCTGCCGGTAGGCGTCCGGCGGGATGAGGTCGTCGCTGTCGACGAAGGTGAGGTACTCCGAGGCGTCCGACACGTTCTGGATGCCCGTGTTGCGGGCCGCTCCGAGTCCGGCGTTCTCCTTGCGGATCAGCTTGAAGCGCTCGTCGCGCTTCGCGTACGCCGCGGCTATCGCGGCGGAGCCGTCGGGGGAGCCGTCGTCGACCATCAGGACCTCGATGTCCCGGAAGGTCTGCGCGGCGAGCGAGTCCAGGCACGCGGGCAGATAGCGCTCGACGTTGTAGATGGGGACGATGACACTGAGCCGAGGGGCCATGGCTTTTGTGATCTCCTTCCTGGGGTCAGGCCCGCTCGACCAGTTCGAGCGCCTGGTCGGGGGTCGGTGCGTGGGGTCGTTCGGTGAACGGGACGAACGGCAGTGCGGTCTCCTCACCGAGGAAGACGCGCCGCACCACCCTTTCGGCTGCGTGCCCGTCGTCGAATTCGCAGAAACGGAGCCGGAACCCGGCCCGGCGCTCGGTGGCCTCCGGTCCGTCGTACTCCCGCGAGCCGAGCAGCCGGATCAGTTCCGCCTGCGTGGTGGCCACCGCACCGGGCGGCTCCTCCAGCAGGTTGAAGTAGGTGCCGCGGACCGCGGAGTAGATGTCCCAGTCGGGGGCGTAGACGATGATCGGCCGGTCGAGGAGGGCGTAGTCGAACATCGCCGACGAGTAGTCCGTGATGAGCGCGTCCGCGGCCAGGTACAGCTCCTCCACCCGGCCGTGGTCCGACACGTCCAGGATGCGGCCGCTGCGGCGCAGTTCGGCGATGTGCGGGGAGCTGCCGTAGAAGTAGTGGCCGCGGATCAGCAGCGTCACGTCGGGGCCCAGCTCGTCGGCGAGCCGCGCGAGGTCGAGGGCCGGTGTGAACCCGGGCTGGTACTCGCGGTGGGTGGGCATGTACAGCATGGCCCTGGTGCCGTCGGCCAGTCCGAGCGCGGCGCGGGCCCGGCGGACGTCCTCGGCCGTGGCGTTGACCAGGAAGTCGTTGCGCGGGTAGCCGGTCTCCAGGGTGGTGTACGAGCAGGGGTACACCCGCTCCCACACGGCGGTCGAGAAGCTGTTGGAGCTGAGGCTGTAGTCCCAGCGGTCACAGCGCTCGAGGAGCTTGGCGAAGTTCATGTGGGTGGACGCCGGGTACTTCTGCTGGTCCAGTCCCATCGTCTTCAGCGGGGTGCCGTGGTGGGTCTGCAGATGGATCTGGCCCTCCCGCTTCACCACCGTGTCCGCGAAGTTCACGTTGTTGACGAGGTACTTGGCACGCGCCACGGCCGCCCAGTAGGCGCGCGAGCCGACCCGGACGTGGTCCACGCCCTCGGGCACACCGTCCACCGAGTCCGCCCGGACGGCCCACACCCGGCGGATTCCGGGGGCGAGCCTGGCCAGTTCGGCGTCGATGGCCGCCGGGTTGCAGGAGACGCTGCGGCTCCAGTAGGCGGAGAACACGGCGAGGTTCTCGTCGATGGGGAGCCGCAGCTGCGACTGGTAGGACATGCCGACCGCGCTGCGCTTGGACCGGCTGATCGCGGCCGCCGCGCCGTTCCTGACCTTCCGTCGGAACTTCACGGCGGCGGTGGCGCCGGCCATGGTCGCGTAGGCGTCGCGCTCCAGCATCGCGTACTTGTGGCCGCGGCCGCCGGCCGGGCGCTGGAACCCCTTGGGCAGACGGTCACGGTAGTCGGCCGAGGCGCGGTGGAAGAACTCAGCGCGGGCGGACTGCGGCAGCCGGCCCGGACGCTCCAGCACGGTCAGATAGTGGTCGACCATCTTGCGGAACAACGGCCCGCGCCACTCGTCGAGTTCCGGATGCGCGTCGACGTAGTCGAAGACCCGGCGGTACTGGTCGAAGACGTCGAAGTGCTTGCGGCTGACCGTCTTCAGGATGTTGCCGCCCTCGCGGCGCTGCCGGTACAGGACGCAGACGCGGTCCAGGACGGCCATGCGCTCGGCGCTGATCATCGAGCAGAACGTCCAGGGGGCGTCCTCGTAGTACCCCGGGGGGAAGGTGAGGCCGGTGCGGGCGATGAAGTCGCGGCGGTAGGCCTTGTTCCAGACGATCTGCAGCAGATTGAGCAACTCGGGGCGGTCGGCGAGGCGGAAGACGTCCGGGCCCTCGCTCCTCAGCAGGTCCGCCCGCTGGTTGGGGCGTATCTCCCCGTCCCAGTAGGTGCGCGCGTAGTCGTAGACGAGTATCTCGGGGTCACCGGTGGCCTCGAGGCGGTCGGCTATCGCCGCCAGCGCGCCGTCGGACAGTGTGTCGTCGCTGTCCAGGAACAGGACGTAGTCGCCCTGGGCCCGCTCAAGACCCGCGTTGCGCGCGCGCCCCAGCCCCACGTTCTCGGTGAGGTGAATCACATGAATACGGGCGTCTCTTGCCGCGTACTGGTCGAGAACGGCGCCCGAACCGTCCGGCGAGCAGTCGTCGACGGCAATGATCTCGAAGTCCGTGTAGTCCTGTCCGAGAAGGGAATCCAGGCACTCGGGCAGATAGCCCTGCACCTTGTACACAGGGACAACGAGGGAGAGTCTGGGCATCCTTACAACCTGTTCCGAGAACTGACCGAGTGCGCTCTGGCGTGGGCTTGGGGCCTGGCCGCGCTCCGGGCATCCATGGACCTGGAGGGCGTCGCCGCATCAGCGTAAAGGATTCACGCGAAGTTTCCGTGGGCGCGGTAGTCGAGCGCCCGGCGACCGGCCGGTGGCGGAATCGACCGATTCCAGGAGCTTCCTGATCGCGGCTGCGCATACCTGTCGACGTCCGGTCTGCTCCAATGACCCCTTGTGTGCGGTTGGCCCGATTCGATTTTTCGGGGCCCGCGGAACACTCTGCATGCAGTGACTGCGACCCTGGAGGCATGAGCATGAGCTGGCTGGTCACCGGTGGGGCCGGATACATCGGCGCGCATGTGGTGCGTGCCCTGCGCGACGGCGGCGAGTCCGTGGTCGTGTACGACGACCTGTCCACCGGCAGCAGGGACCGGGTGCCGGACGGGGTACCGCTCGTCATCGGCAGCGTCCTGGACCGTGACCTGCTGGAGCAGGCAATTCGTGACCATGCTGTGACAGGGGTCGTGCACATCGCGGCCAAGAAGCAGGTCGGTGAGTCGGTGGAACGGCCGCTCCACTACTACCGCGAGAACGTCACCGGTCTGCAGACGCTCCTCGAGGCGATGAACGCCACCGGCGTGGACAAGGTCGTCTTCTCGTCCTCCGCCGCGGTCTACGGCATGCCCGATGTGGACCTCGTCACGGAGGACACCCCCTGTGTGCCGATGAGCCCGTACGGCGAGACCAAGCTCATCGGCGAGTGGCTGATCAAGGCGGCCGCCACCGCGTACGGCGTCCGCGGAGCCTCCCTGCGCTACTTCAACGTGGCCGGCGCGGCCTCCCCCGAACTGTCCGACGCCGGGGTCTTCAATCTCGTCCCCATGGTCTTCGAACGGCTGGAGGCGGGAGAGGCACCCCGGATCTTCGGCGACGACTACCCGACCCCCGACGGCACCTGCGTCCGCGACTACATCCATGTCCAGGACATCGCCTCCGCCCACCTCGCGGCCGCCCGCCGCCTCGACGAGGCCCCGAAGGGCACCGCGCTCACGCTGAACATCGGCCGCGGCGAGGGCAGTTCGGTGCGCGAGATGGTCGACCGCATCCTCAAGATCACCGGCAACGAGGACGTCGCCGCCGAGGTGACCGCCCGCCGCGCCGGCGACCCGGCCCGTGTGGTGGCCTCGGCGGACCGCATCCGCGAGGAACTGGGCTGGACGGCCCGGCACGGCCTGGACGAGATGATCGACTCGGCCTGGCAGGGGTGGCGGCACCGGCGCTAGCCGGAATCGCGGAGGGCCGGACGGGCAGGGTGCCGCAGCCGTGGCGTCTGCCTGCCCGTCAGGGCGGCCGGCCCGGGCTCACGCCCGTGTGATCACGCCGGCCGGGCGGGGCCGCGTCTGACGCTGGCCCGGGAGTTCCGCCGGAACGGGCCCGGTCGTGCGCGCCCGGTGCTCCAGCGCCGTCGCGCACAACGCCCGCACCGCCGCCCCGAAGCGTTCCTGGGAGGCGGGTTCCGCCGGCCCCAGCAGCCGTAGCTTCAACTCGGCGCGCGCCGCTGCCAGTTCGTCCCGCTCCGGATGCCGTACGGCGTCCAGCAGTGCCGGAACCCCGGCCGCGTCCGGGGTCAGCACCGTCGCTGCCGCCACCGTCGGGAAGGCCGTACGGAACGCCGGCTCGGGGAGGTCACCGGTGTTGGCCACCGCGTAGGGCTTGCCGCTCGCCAGGAAGTCGGTGATCACACTGGACACGTCGCTGATCAGCAGGTCGGCGACGTTGAAGCAGGCGTAGAGCGAGGGGCGGGCGTCCGCGATGACCCGGTGTCCGTTGTCCGGGAGGGACGCCCAGTAGGCCTCCTCCCAGGCCGCCGTCACCCGGGCCACCGCCTCCGCCCGGCCCGGCACGGGGCCCGGCCGGACGAGCATCCGCTCGGCCGCGTCGGCGGCCGGCCGGAAACCGGCGGTGGTGAGCCGGTCCAACTCCGCTGTCAGGCGCAGGAGTTCGGCCGACGGCGCGGTGGCGCGGGAGCGGTCCGCCGCGTGGATCAGCGCCCGGATCCGGCGATCCGCGGCGCCCGCCCGCGGATCCACCGAGCCGGTCAGCGGATGCGGCTTGTACAGCAGTCGCACCCCCGGGTCCGCCAGCAGCGCCCGTACGAGGTTCTCCCCGGCCGCGATCACCGAGGTGTTGCCCGGATTGCCGTCCCAGCCCTCCCAGGTCGGCGCGTACAGCACTGTCACGGGGCGTCCGGCCGGCGGGCCCGCGTACGGGCGTACGGCGTCCAGTTGCGGGCGGCCGATCTCCACCACGTCCTTGTCCTCGACCCCCACCTCGGCCAGCGCGTACCGCTCGCGCGCCGCCGGACCGGCCACCCACACCTCGTCGTACGCCTTCGCGTACGGATTGCAGGACGACGGCTTGTCGCTCTCCCCGTGGTTGACGAAGGCGTGCTTGATGGTGGGGATGCGCAGCACCTGCGAGGTCTTGCCGGAGTTGGAGGGGTGGATGAGCACCTGGAGCGTGGAGTGCTCGAGCCGCAGCAGCGTGGGCACCTTCGGCAGGCACACGATCGGGATGTCGGTCGCCGCGATCTTCGGCACCATGAACCGCTCGCGCAGGATGATCACCGGCCGGGCGTCCAGCGCGGCCAGCGGCCCCAGCCACATACCGGCCTGGTAGGCGGAGGACACCCCGCCGGAGAAGTACAGCCCGACCGTCGGCCGGTACTCCGCCAGCCACGCGTCGAACCAGTCGAGCACCTCCTGCTCGTCCGCCGGGCGCCGCCCCGGCAGCAGCCGCAGCAGCAGAACGGCCAGCCCGGCCAGGGCCAGTACCAGCGACAGCGCGACACCGGCCGCCGCGCACCGGGTGTCGTCGGTCACCGCCGTCCCCGCCAGTCCGGCCGTCGCGGGCAGGCCGAACACCAGCAGCCGGTGCCCGGCGCGGCGCAGCAGCACGGGCGGGGCGGGGGAGAGCCGCAGCGCGCGGGCGTCGATGTTCCGGGTCACCACGGGCAGCGTGCGGGTACGGCGGACCAGCACCGACACCGCCTGGACGGCGCAGTGCAGCCCGTAGAAGGCGAGCAGCGCGGCGACGAGCGGGGCGTACTGCGTCTCCCGGTGCTGCTCGCCGAGCCGCAGCAGCCCCACCACCAGCAGCAGATCGCGCAGCACATGGCGGACGGTGACGTCCGCGTGCGACTTGGCGAACAGCGACACCATGCCGGGCTGCCACCGGTACAGCACGCACTCGGCCGCCAGGGACACGGCGGTCGCGGCGACGAGCAGCGGTACGTGCGGCAGGAGCGCCGCCACCGCCTGCGCGAGGACGGCGGTGACGAGCACGGCACCCACCAGCCCTCCCAGGAGGCTCGGCGGACGGGGAAGAGGTACGGGCACTGCGGTCACTCCAGGAGCGTTGGGACGGACCAGGTCGTCCGTGCCCGGTTAACGCCCGGTGACCGCCCGACGACACGCGCGTATCCGTGAAGCGGCCGCGGAACGGGCCGCGGAACGGGCCGCCGCTCCGGCCGGCCCGTTCCGTGGCGTCCGTGGCGTCCGCGGCGTCCGTGGCGGCCGGGGCCCTTCTCCCGCCTGTCGGCCTTCGTTCCGGATGGCGGCCGGGGCTGTCCGTAGCGTGGACCAGTGACGTGACACACATCCCGTTCACGTAGATTGCCCGGTGAGCAGGGCGGGCCAGGAGAGGGGACGGCGGCAAGGTGGCAGGGGTGAGGCGGGCCGTGGGCGAGGCGCGCAGGATCGTCGTCAAGGTCGGCTCCTCGTCGCTGACCACCGCGGAGGGCGGACTCGACGCCGACCGGGTGGACGCGCTCGTGGACGTCCTGGCGAAGGTGCGGAACGCGGGCCCGGCCCGCAGGGCCTCGGCCGAGGGCGGTGGCGGGAGACGGGCGGGCGGCGGGGAGCGGGAGATCGTCCTCGTCTCCTCCGGTGCCATCGCCGCCGGACTCGCCCCGCTGGGGCTGCGCCGCCGGCCCCGGGACCTGGCCCGGCAGCAGGCCGCCGCCAGTGTCGGCCAGGGGCTGCTGGTCGCCCGCTACACCGCCTCCTTCGCCCGCTACGGCGTCCGCGTCGGCCAGGTGCTGCTGACCAGCGACGACATGAGCCGCCGCGCCCACCACCGCAACGCCTCCCGCACCCTGGACAAGCTGCTGGCGATGGGCGCGCTCCCGGTCGTCAACGAGAACGACACCGTCGCCACCGACGAGATCCGCTTCGGCGACAACGACCGGCTCGCCGCCCTCGTCGCCCACCTGGTCCGCGCCGACCTGCTGGTGCTGCTCTCCGACGTGGACGGCGTCTACGACGGCGACCCCGCCCGCCCCGGCACCTCCCGTATCGCCGAGGTCAGGGGTCCCGGAGACCTCGCCCACGTCGAGATCGGCAGCGCCGGCAAGGCGGGCGTCGGCACCGGCGGCATGGTCACCAAGGTCGAGGCCGCCTCGATCGCCGCCGCCGCCGGCATCCAGGTGGTGCTGACCAGCACGGTGCACGCCGCCGACGCCCTCACCGGCGGCGACACCGGCACCTACTTCCACCCCACCGGGCGCCGCTCCGCCGACCGGCTGCTGTGGCTCCAGCACGCCTCCGCGCCGCAGGGCTCGATCACCCTCGACGACGGTGCCGTGCGCGCGGTCGTCCAGGGCCGCAAGTCGCTGCTGCCGGCCGGGATCGCCGGCGTCGACGGCGAGTTCAGCGCGGGCGACCCGGTGGAGCTGCGGGACCGCGAGGGGCGGGCGGTGGCCCGGGGCCTGGTCAACTTCGACGCCAGGGAGATCCCGCTCCTGATCGGCCGCTCCACCCATGAACTCGCCCGGGATCTCGGACCGGAGTACGAACGCGAGGTCGTACACAGGGACGATCTGGTGGTCCTGCATCCGTAATGTGCCGAATCGTCCACCCCCGGTGGTGGACGTTCCGCAAAAGCGCCCCACGGGCCCCGGCGGCCTGCTCAACTTTGTTGCGAGGACACATCCGCCCGACCGCCGGGTGGGTCCGCGCGTGAAGGAGGCCGTCGTGAGACGAGTGCGCCCGGGGACGACGGCGTCTCGCGGTGCCGGCTCCCGTGCGGCCGGCGAGGAGCGCGCTCTGAGCAGCGTCACGACCGGTGACCGGTGCCAGGGCGGCGGCGAACCCCGGGATCTGCCCCGCCTGTGGCACGTCACCCTCAGCGTCTCCGGCGCGCCCGCCCCCGTCGCCGAGGTGCGGCGGTCGCTGGAGCAGCTCGCCCACGACCACCCGTTCCTGCTGACCAGCCGCTACGCCGACGACCACGCGGAGATCCGCTACTGGGAGGAGGCCCGCGATCTGCACGACGCGGCCGCCGTCGCGCTGCGCCTGTGGGGCGAGCACCGCCAGACCGCCGGCCTGCCGCCGTGGGAGATCGTCGGCCTGGAGGTCATCGACCGGGCCACCTACCACCAGCGGGTCGCCGCCGGGTACGGGCCGGTGCCGGCCACCCCGGTGGGCGTCCATCCCTTTTGAACCCGTGTCTCATGGTTCGGGATGACCGCCGTCCGGGCCGGCCGCCCGCACTACCCTTCCCTCATGACCACGCTCTCGCCGTACGACTCGATGTCCCCGGTCAACCAGGCCGCCTACCGGGCCAAGGGGGCCGCCGCGACCCTCGCGCCGCTGCCGCGGGCCGTCAAGGACGACGCGCTGCTCGCCGTCGCGGACGCGCTGGAGGTCCGTACGAGCGAGATCGTCGAGGCCAACGCCGAGGACGTCGCCAGGGCCCGTGAGGCCGGCATCAGCGAGGGCATGATCGACCGGCTCACGCTCACCCCCGAGCGGGTGCGCGCGATCGCCGCCGACGTACGGGACGTGGCCGCGCTGCCCGACCCGGTCGGCGAGGTCGTCCGCGGCTCCACGCTCCCCAATGGCATCGATCTGCGCCAGGTCAGGGTGCCGCTCGGTGTCGTCGGGATCATCTACGAGGGCCGCCCCAATGTGACGGTCGACGCCGCCGCCCTCTGCCTGAAGTCCGGCAACGCGGTCCTGCTGCGCGGCTCGTCCTCCGCCTACCGCTCCAACACCGCGCTGGTGCGGGTGCTGCGCGACGCCGTGCACGGCGCGGGCCTGCCCGCCGACGCCGTCCAGCTGGTGCCCGGCGAGAGCCGCGACAGCGTGCGCGAGCTGATGCGCGCCCGCGGCCTGGTCGACGTACTCATCCCGCGCGGCGGCGCCTCGCTGATCAACACGGTCGTCCGGGAGTCCGTCGTCCCCGTCATCGAGACCGGCACCGGCAACTGCCACGTCTACGTGGACGCGCAGGCCGACCTCGGCACGGCCGTCGAGATCCTGGTCAACTCCAAGGCCCAGCGGGTCGGCGTGTGCAACGCGGCCGAGACGCTCCTCGTCCACCAGGACATCGCCGCCGAGTTCCTGCCCCGCGCCCTGGACGCGCTCGCCGACGCCGGGGTGACCGTGCACGCCGACGAGCGAGTGATGGCGTACGCCAAGGACTCCCGCGCCACCGTCGTGGAGGCCACCACGGAGGACTGGGAGACCGAGTACCTCTCCCACGACATCGCCGCCGCCGTCGTGGACTCCCTCGACCGGGCCGTCGAGCACATCCGGCTGTGGACCTCCGGCCACACCGAGGCCATCGTCACCACCTCGCAGCAGGCCGCCCGCCGGTTCACCCAGCTGGTGGACTCCACCACGGTCGCGGTGAACGCGTCCACCCGGTTCACCGACGGCGGCCAGTTCGGCTTCGGCGCGGAGATCGGCATCTCCACGCAGAAGCTGCACGCCCGGGGGCCGATGGGCCTGCCGGAGCTGACCAGCACCAAGTACATCGTCACCGGCGACGGTCACGTACGGCGCTGAGCCGCACAGGCGTCTCGGCGGACGGATGAATTTCCATACCGTCTGCCCAAAATGACCCCCCAGGTCTACTCTGGATGTGTGCCGGAGGACGTGGGGGGCACGCCGTTCCCTGACGGCGGGGAGCCCGACGACGACCACGACCGCGGGGTGTCGGACGAAGAGTTCGCCTCCGTGGTCTTCGACGAGGCCTTCGTACAGGCGGCCGAGATGCACGAGCCGACCGCCGTCGAGCGTCTCCTGGCGGCCGCGCAGGCCGGAGCCGAGGCATCCGAGGCCGAGGCCCACCGGGCCCGAGCGCGCGGCGAGCGGTACGACGACGGGTACGGCGGCTACCGGGGCGGCTACGACGACCGGGACGACGACCCCGACGTCCTGGAGGACGGCTACGGCTTCCCGGGCTCCTACGGCGGCCAGGTGCGCTGGCACCGTCCCGTCGCCTGGATGCTCGCCCTGGTGATGGGCGTCGGCATGGTCGCGCTCGCCTTTTCGGCCGTCTACCGGGGTGCCTCCTCCGGCCGGCAGGAGCCGGCCCCGCCGCCCGCCACCACCGGCGTGGAGCAGGGCGGCGCGGCGACACCCTCCGCGCCGGCCGACCACTCCCGGCAGACCGTCCCGGTGATCCCGCCCGGCAGCCCCTGAGGACCGGCCCTCCGACCTGTTGAGAACCTGTCAGAAGTTGGCCTCGGCAGGGCGTTTACCGGGACCCTCCCCGACCTACCCTGAAGATATGGGAGGGCCTTCGGACCCACCCGAGGGGACGCCCGAGGGAGCCCCCGGAGGTGGAGAGGACGAGTACAGGTCCGTCGTCTTCGACGAGTCCTTCGTCCGCGCTGCCCGGCTCCAGGAGTACTCCGCCCAGGAGCGCATCACCGACCACGCCCCCGCCGTACGCCGCCGCCCGCCGCGCAGCCGCCGCGGACTGTCCCGGCAGGCGCTGATCCTGGTCCTGCTGATCGCCGTGGCCTTCGGCACCGCCGTCTACATGGGCGTACGTCACCCCTACCGCAGTCCCGCCGCCGACCGGCCCGCCGAGCCGCTGCGGATGACCGTCGTCCCGCTCGCCCCACGGGGCGAGGTCCCCGGCACCACCGACGTCGAACGGCTGTACGCGCACAGTCCCGCGGCGGGGTTCCGGCCCGGCGCCGAGGGGGTCCCGCTCCCCGCGTCCCGCCGTACCGAGCACTTCTCCGACGGCCAGGTGGTGTCCGCGCTGCTCACCGCCAAGGACTACCTCGTACGCTCCGGACTCGACCCGGGAGTGCTCACCGGCGGCGAGACCCGGCCGGTGCGGGTGCTGGTGGACTCCGGTCAGCTGGACCAGTTCGACGAGAGTTTCGACCGGCCCACCACCGACGGGCGGCACGCGCCCACCGGATGGCTGGTCCGCTTCGACCCCGCCCGGGTGCGGCTGGCCGACCACGAGATCCGCGTCCGGGGCACCATGCAGGCCGCCGAGACCGACTCGTCCACCCTCGAGGTCGTCACGGACCACACCTTCGTCTACGCACTGCGTCCGGCCGGGCCGGGGCAGGACACCGAGGCGTCCCTCTTCACCGTCCGGCGGGAACTGCACTTCCGCTTCGACCGCGACGATCTGCGGCTGCACCAGGCGGAACTCGTCCTCGCGTACGTCCAGGCTGGGCCGCTGTCCTGTGCGGAGGACGCGACCACCCGCCTGAACCCGTTGCTCTCCGGCCAGACGGCGAAGTCCGCCGCCCCCACCGGCACCGACCCGTACGCCACGGGCAGCACCCCGGCCCTGTGCGGCACGCTCGCCGCCGGGGCTCAGCCGAGGCTGTGAGAGTCGCAACCCAGCCCCTCCGGCGTGTGAGGAGCGGGGGTCCGGGGGCAGCGCCCCCGGGGAACGGGAACGGGCGGCGGGGGCGAAGAAACTACGCCCCGTCGCGCGGCGGCTCGTCGTCCCCCGCGGCCGGCTTCGGCGGCGGCGGCGCCGACGTGAACCCGCCGAACCCCCGGCGAACCCGCCCGCCCAGATCCCCCGCACCACCCGCGATATCACTGACCAGCTTCATCAGCGGATCCTTCGAGCTACGCACATCCCCCGCGTAACTACTCGCCGACTCCCGCCAGGAATCCCGCACCGACGCGTCCTTGTCCTCCTCGCGGCGCGGATAGTGCCCGTCGACGATCCGCTGGAAGTCACGGGACGCCGCCCACTTCTTCAGCTCCGCCGCCCGCACCGTGGTGAACGGGTGCGAACGGGGCAGCACGTTCAGGATCTTCAGCACGGAGTCGCGCAGATCCCCGCCCGCCTCGTACTCCTCGGCCTGCTCCAGGAACGCGTCCACGTTCATCTCGTGCAGATGGTTGCCGCCCGCGATCTTCATCAGGCCGCGCATCGAGGCCTGGACGTCCTGGCCGACCAGCAGCCCCGCACGGTCCGCCGACAGCTCCGACTTGCGGAACCACTCCCGCAGCGCGGTCACGATCGCCATGATCGCGACATTGCCGAGCGGGATCCACGCGACGCGGACCGCCAGCGACGTCAGGAACAGCAGGATCGTCCGGTACACCGCGTGCCCGGACAGCGCGTGCCCGACCTCGTGCCCGACGACCGCCCGCATCTCCTCCTCGTCGAGGAGTTCCACCAGGCCCGTGGTCACCACGATGATCGGCTCGTCCAGGCCGATGCACATCGCGTTCGGATTCGGGTCCTGCTTGACGTACATCGGCGGGACCTTCTCCAGGTCCAGGATGTAGCAGGCGTCCCGCAGCATGTCGTTGAGATGCGCGAACTGCCGGTCCGAGACCCGCACCGAGTCGGACAGGAACAGCAGCCGCAGACTGCGCTCGGGCAGCAGACCGCTCAGCGCCTTGAACACCGTGTCGAAACCGGTCAGCTTGCGCAGCGCCACCAGCGCGGAACGGTCCGCCGGATGCTCGTACGCGCGCGTGGAGATCCCGGGGAAGCGCCTGCGCTGCCTGCTCGGCACGCTCTCGTGCCCGTTGTGCTGATGGCCGTCGGACATGTATCCCCCATGTGCGTCTGGTGACCCCTCGCGGCCCCTGGTGCGGCCCTTGCGCGTCCCCCGCGGCGAAGCCCAGCCTAGGCGGAGTTACCTTGGACGGGCAGTGCCGGACGAACGGGACGGCCGAGGAGGTGCGAGATCTTGATCCGGGTGCTTCTGGTCGTGATGCTGGTGGGCTGCGCGCTCACCGCGTGGTTCCTGCTGCGCGGCTACAGCCGGAAGGACGACTGAGCGGCGCGGAAGGTTCCTCGCGTCCTCCCGTCGGCCCCCGCGTCGGCCCCGGCGTCGGCCCTCGCGTCGACCTCCGCGTCCGCCCTCGCGTCCGCCCGGAACGGCGGAGTCGGCGTGATCGCCGCGAAGGCCCCCGCATACGATGAGGCCACGTCTTTATCCCGCCCACACGCGATAGGTCCTGCCGAAGATGAGCATCCACAGCGCCGCTGCCCAGTTCGCCACCCTTGCCGCCGAGGGCGGAGAGCACGGTGGCAACCACGAAAGCCTCAACCCCGCCCTCGTCGGCGGTGGAGCCCTGTTCATCCTGCTGCTCCTGCTCTGGATCACCACCCGCTTCAACCGCGACCGCTGAGCCCCGCGACGGCCGCCCTGGCGGACGGGGTCCTCGGGCGGGGCCGGTAGGGTCTGCACGCATGGGAGAGCAGGACATGCCTACCGGCCCCGGCAGCGGCCCGTCCCGGCAGGGCAGACGCCGTCTCGGCGTGATGGGCGGCACCTTCGACCCGATCCACCACGGGCACCTGGTGGCCGCCAGTGAGGTCGCCGCGCAGTACGGCCTCGACGAGGTGGTGTTCGTTCCCACCGGCCAGCCGTGGCAGAAGAGCCACCGCGCGGTGTCCCCCGCAGAGGACCGCTATCTGATGACGGTCATCGCGACCGCCGAGAACCCGCAGTTCTCGGTCAGCCGCATCGACATCGACCGCGGCGGTGCCACCTACACCGTGGACACCCTGCGCGACCTGCGCGCGCTCAACCCGGACAGCGACCTGTTCTTCATCACCGGCGCCGACGCCCTCGCCCAGATCCTCACCTGGCGCGACAGCGAGGAACTGTTCTCCCTGGCGCACTTCATCGGCGTGACCCGGCCCGGCCACCATCTGACCGACGCCGGTCTCCCCGAGGGAGGGGTCTCGCTCGTCGAGGTTCCCGCCCTCGCCATCTCCTCGACGGACTGCCGTGCGAGAGTCGCCAAGGGAGAACCCGTCTGGTATCTGGTGCCGGACGGCGTCGTGCGCTACATCGACAAGCGCGACCTGTACCGCGGCGAGTGAGCCGAGAGGGGCACCGGTGAACGACCGATACGACGCGGGATACGGGGCCGACGGGGGCGCCCCGTACGAACTCGTCGGCTACGACGAGTACGGCCGGCCTGTCTACCGCCAGGCCACGGACCAGCAGGCCCAGCAGACCCAGCAGGCCCAGCAGTACGACGCCTACCAGCAGCAGGGCTACGGCTACGACCCGTACCAGACGGGCGGCCACCAGCAGCCCGCGTACGACCCCTACGGCACCGGGGCGGGCGCCCCGCAGCAGCCGCAGGCACCGCCGTACGACTCCTACGACCCCTACGGGGCCCAGCAGGGCACGCAGCAGGACGGCCGGAGCGGCCAGGACGCCCCGTACGACCCCTACGGGCAGACCGGGCAGACCGGGCAGCAGCCCCCGGTCACCGAACAGACCGCGCACATCCCGCAGCAGCCCGGACCGGCCGGCGACGATCAGGACCCCGACGGGTCCGCGCCGGAGTACCGCACCGAGCAGTTCGCCTTCGTCGAGGAGCCCGACGGCGACTCCGAGGACGTCATCGACTGGATGCAGTTCACGGAGAACCGCACCGAGCGCCGCGAGGAGGCCAAGCGCCGCGCCCGCAGCCGGATCATCGCCCTCGCCGTGGTGTTCGCCCTGGTCGTGGCCGGTGGTGTCGGCTACCTCTGGTACGCGGGGAAGCTCCCGGGAGTGTCCGACTCCGGCACCGGCACGGGCACCACGACGGCCGCCGGCGCGCAGAAGCGGGACGTCGTCGTCGTCCATCTGCACGACACCACCAACGGCGGCACCGCCACCGCCCTGCTCGTCGACAACACCACCACCGAGCAGGGCACCACCGTCCTGCTGCCCAACTCCCTCGCCCTCACCGGCGACGACGGCTCCACCACCACGCTCGCCAAGTCCGTCGAGGACGACGGCTCCGAGGGCACCAGGACCGCGCTCGACACCGTCCTCGGCACCGACATCGAGGGCACCTGGCGGCTGGACACCCCCTTCCTGCTCACCCTCGTCGACCTCGTCGGCAACATCGAGGTCGACACCGACACCGACGTGCCCGACCCGGACGCCAAGAAGAAGGGCGAGGCATCCCTGGTCAAGAAGGGGAAGGGCCAGACCCTCAGCGGCAAGATGGCCGTCGCCTACGCCACCCACCGCGGCTCGGGCGAGGACCAGAACGCCCAGCTGGAGCGGTTCGGGCAGGTCATGCACGGCGTGCTGCGCAAGATGACCTCCGACCCGGACGCCGCCACCGTCACCGTGCAGACCCTCGGCCAGATCCTCGAGCCGCCGCTCACCGACAAGGACCTGGGCGCCTTCCTCGCCCGGCTCTCCGAACGCGCCAAGGGCGGCGACCACAAGAGCGCGCTGCTGCCCGTCCAGGAGGACGGCACGCTCACCGCCGAGGCCAGTGACGGCGTCGTCAAGGACGTCCTCGGCGGCACCGCGAAGAGCCCCGACAAGAACGCCGCCGTCAGCGTCTCCGTACGCAACGCCACCGGTACGAAGGACAACACCGAGAAGGCCCGCGTGGTGCTCCTCAACGGCGGCTTCACCTTCCGGGACGCGGGCGCCGCCGGCGCCGCCGAGGCGTCCTCCGAGGTGGTCTACGCGGACGCCGCCGACAAGGAGAACGCCACCGAGGTCGCCAAGACCCTGGGGCTGCCCGCCGACTCCGTCAGCAAGGGCAGGACCTCCGCGAACGCCCGAGTCTCCGTGGTCCTCGGTCAGGACTACGAACCCGGCTCCTAGTTCCTTCCGGGCGCACCCTCCGTCGTCGCGTGGGGTGCGCCCGGTGGTCCGTGAGACCCTTGACAGCAAAGTGTCCGCCGACCGAAAGCCTCGCAGTGACCGCAACCGACCGTTCCCTCGAGCTCGTCACCGCCGCCGCCCAGGCGGCCGCCGACAAGCTCGCGCACGACATCGTCGCCTACGACGTCAGTGACGTGCTGTCCATCACCGACGCCTTCCTGCTCGCGTCCGCGCCCAACGACCGCCAGGTCAAGTCCATCGTCGACGAGATCGAGGAGCGGCTCAGCAAGGAGCTCGGCGCCAAGCCGGTCCGCCGCGAGGGCGACCGCGAGGCCCGCTGGGTGCTGCTCGACTACGTCGACATCGTCGTCCACGTCCAGCACAGCGAGGAGCGCGTCTTCTACGCCCTGGAGCGGCTGTGGAAGGACTGCCCCGAGCTGGAGCTGCCCGAGGAGGCCAAGGCCACCCGAGGCAAGGCCGCCGAGCACGCCAAGCTCCAGGAGGCCGAGGAGGCCGCGCAGACCGGCGGTGAGTGGTGAGCGCCACGGGTGAGGTGAGCGGGTCCGCGCGCCGGGGCCGCCGCGTCATCCTGTGGCGGCACGGCCAGACGTCCTGGAACGTGGAGCGCCGCTTCCAGGGCTCCACGGACGTGGAGCTCACCGAGACCGGCGTCGCCCAGGCGCGCCGGTCCGCGCGTCTCCTCGCGGGGCTGAAGCCCGACGCGATCGTCGCCTCCGACCTGCGGCGGGCCGCGGCCACCGCCGCCGAGCTGGCCGCGCTCACCGGCCTCGGCGTCATCCACGAGGAGGCGCTGCGGGAGACCTACGCGGGCGTCTGGCAGGGCCTGACGCACGACGAGATCATCGCCAGGTACGGCGACGAGTACGCCGCGTGGAAGCGCGGTGAGCCGGTCCGCAGGGGCGGCGGTGAACTGGAGACCGAGGTCGCCGACCGCGCCGCCCCCGTGGTGCTGCGGTACGTCGAGAAGCTCCCGGAGGACGGCACGCTCGTCGTGGTCAGCCACGGCGGCACCATCCGCACCACCATCGGCCGGCTGCTCGGACTCGACCCGCGCAGCTGGGAGAGCCTGGGCGGTCTCACCAACTGCTGCTGGTCCGTCCTCGGCGAGGGCGCCCGCGGCTGGCGGCTGCTCGAGCACAACGCCGGCACCCTGCCGGAACCCGTGCTCGGCGACGACGACTGACGGAGCCGCGATCCGGCCCCGGGGAGCCCCGGGACCCGGATTTCACTTTCCGGCAGGTCGCAGGCTAAAGTTCTTCTTGTTCGCCCCGCCGAGCGGGAAGAACGCCAGGAAGCCGCCCAGCGTGGCAACCAGGGGCTATAGCTCAGTTGGTAGAGCGCCTGCATGGCATGCAGGAGGTCAGGAGTTCAATTCTCCTTAGCTCCACATGACGAAGATCCCGCCTCCCGCCAGGGAGGCGGGATCTTTCGTTGTCCGCCGTTGAGCGGCAGGGTCCCGGCACGCGTATAGCTCTGCGAGGCGTCGAGCCGTGTCCCGACCGGTACAACGGCGTCGCTGACCGTGTCGGCCCGGTCGTGGCAGAATCAAACGGCCGGAAGGGGGCGCGGCCCGACGGGAGGGAGTTGTGATGCCTGCGAGCATCCTCGAGGGGGTCGACCACCTCCTTGGAGCGGTGTCGACGCCACGGACCTCGACCCGGCTCGGCTGCCCTTCCTGCGGTTCCGCGCACATCGCTCAGGTACTCGGCGACAACGGAGGGATCTCCTACGTGTGCACGGCCTGCGGCCACAGCTGGAGCTGACCGATGGGTGCACACAGGCGGAAGTGCGACTGGTGCGGCAGCGGGACGCCGATCGTACGGGACATGGAGCCGATCAATCCCGACTACCAGTACTGGTGCGAGGAATGCGCGCGGGCGCTGATCATAAAAGGCGACCCCATCGAGACGTACCGGGAACTCGAGGGGGAGCCGATCTACGGCCGGCTGCTGGAAGAGCACTGCACACTCAAACGCTTCTATTCGTTCGTGACCGCCTAGTCCCGCGGGGCCTGCCCCTCGGGAACGGGCATTTCGGGACACAGGCGAGTGGGGCGAAACCGATTTGGTGTTGGGCCGGGTCGACCGTGTAAAGTTGGCGAAGCCGCCGGGGAAACCGGGCGGAGCAGGGCACGGGGCTATAGCTCAGTTGGTAGAGCGCCTGCATGGCATGCAGGAGGTCAGGAGTTCAATTCTCCTTAGCTCCACAGAAGTAGAGGGCGGAGCATCCAAAAGGATGCTCCGCCCTCACTGCTTGTTCCCGGACCCGGTCCGGACCCGTCCCGGACCGCCGTGGCGGCCCGGGACCCGGGTGCTAGCGGCCCAGGGCGCGCCGGCCGCGCCCCTGGGAGAGCACCGGCAGATTGCGCGACGGTGCCTTCGCCTGCGGCGACTCGTCCTCGATGCGCAGCGCCAGCGCCGGGCAGCGGCGCACCGCCCGCAGCGCCTTCGCCTCCGCGAACCGCGGCACCTGCGCCTGAGCCACCGTCGGGAAGCCGTCCGCGCCGAGCTGGAACACCTCCGGGAGGATGTCCGCGCACAGGCCGTGGCCCCGGCACAGCGTCCAGTCGACGTAGATCTTCTGGCGGCTGGGGCCGTTCTCCTCGCCTCCGCCGCCCGGGATGCCCGTAGGGGCCCTGCCTCCCTCGAAGAGCGGCAGAACGCCCGCCACGGGCCGTCCGCAGCCGTTTCCGAGGACATGGGCGGCGAGGTCGTCGGTGAACGCCTTGACGGTCGACTCCAGGAACATCGCGGAGCCGTCCGGGTGCGAACACGCCCCGCGCCGCTTCACGTTCTTCGCGACCTGCTTGACCGCCTCCAGGGCGGCGGGGCCGCCGCCGTTGAGGATGTCCTCCAGGCCGCGCGCGGCGGCCGGCAGCCCCAGGTAGCAGGGGCCGCACTGGCCGGCGCTCTCCTCCGCCAGCCACTGGGCGACCCGCAGCGACTCGCCCAGCGGACAGGTGTCCTGACTGATCGGCAGGATCGCGCCCGCGCCGAGCGCACCGCCCACCGCGTCCAGGGAGTTGCGGGAGACGATCGCCTCGTTGACGGTCGCCGCGTCGATCCACTTGCCGTGGTAACCGCCCGTCAGCACCCCCTGTGGCACCGGCGGGGCGCCGGCGAGCTGGAGGATGTAGCGCAGCGGCACACCCGTCGGCGCTTCGATGACCATGGGGCGGGCCACCGCACCCGACACCGTGAGCATCACGGTGCCCGGTTCGTCGTACAGGCCGGTGTTGCCGTAGCGCTCCGGGCCCATACGGGCGGCGATGGCGAGCTGGGCGAAGGTCTCGGCGTTGGACAGCAGGGTCGGCGCGCCGCCGACGCCGTTCTTCGAGGCGCTGGTCTTGCGGCCCGGCGGGACGGCCGGACCGCCGTCGATGGAGCGGATCAGGGAGGCCGCCGCGCCCGTGACCATACGGACCGGATTGCGCTGCACGCGGGCGCGCAGTGCGGAGCGGCGGCCGTTGTTCAGACCGCGTTCGGCGAGCGCGGCCTCCATGGACCGCTGGGTGGACTCCCGGGTCACCCCCACCACGAGCGTGCGGGCACCCATGGCCTCGGCGCACAGCAGCGCGCCGTCCAGGATGAGATGAGGGGCACGGTTGATCAGTACCGTGTCCTTGCGGCAGGCCGGTTCGTCCTCGCTTCCGTTGACGACGACGACCGGCCGGACACCGCGCTTGATCGCCGTCTCGGCGACCGAGCGCAGCTTCTTGTGGAAGGGGAACCCCGCGCCGCCTCGTCCCCTGAGGTTGATGCGTTCGGCGAGCTGCGCGAGCTGCTCACCGCCCAGGGGCTCCAGCGGCCCGTGCACCTTGAGGTGCATGGGCAGATCGAGCCGGTCGACAAGGTCGAAGCCCGACGTGAGCTGGGGAAGCCCGACCACGCGGACTTCGGGTACGTCGGGCAGGGCCTCGTTCACTTAAAGCCTCCGGAAGGCGTGTTCCAAGGTTCGCCCGAACCCGGCGCGTCGAAGTCGTAGGACGACGACGTGCCGGGCTGTGGTGCATTGGCGGGACCGCTGTTGTACGTGTCACCCGGGTTGTACGTGCCGTAGGCGGCGTTCGTCTCACCGGTGTCGTACACATCACTCGAGCCGTACCCGGAACCGGTCGAATTGTCATAGGTCGGGATGTTGAATCCCGTGTCCTGGAGCGGGTCGTACGCCGACGGCGGGGCCTCGCCGACCGGTGGCGGGGACGGGATCGGCCAGTTGCCCGAGGTGCTGGAGGGGCCGTCCACGACCGGGGGGATGGCCTGCGTGGGCTGCATGTCCAGCGGCAGTTCCATCCGGGCGGTGGCGTCGGTGAGGGGCGGCTGGCCGGCGGGAGGCCGGCCGGGCGTCGACACCGCGCGATAGGCGGCCGCGAAGCCGTTCGCCGGTTCCGGGGCGGGGGCGCGCTCGGCGCTCTCGTACCGGGGGCGCTCCCCGCGCGGGCGGTCGCCGCCCCGCGCGGAGCCGCGCCCGCCGTATCCGGGCAGGGCGGACTCGGCCATCCGGGACCTGCTCTCCTCCAGCCGCTCCTCGCGGTCGCGCTGCTGGTCGGAGCCGAGCAGGACGGTGAGGCGGTCGGAGATTCTGCGCTTGACCCGGGCAGGAGAGGCCCGTATCAGCAGGGCGCCCATGACGCCGATCACCGACAGCATGTAGAGGATCAGGAAGATCGGCTTGGCCGCTCGACCCGCGTAGAGCCCGTGCACCAGCGCGGCACACCAGGCCGGGTAGGCCAGCATGTGCATGGCCCGCCAGCGGGCCGCGACCGGCGCCGGGGAGGCGAACCGGTTGCGCAGCACACCGGTGATGCCCACGAAGATCATCAGCATTCCGGCGAGGGTGCCGAGCCCGATGAGGAAGGACCTCCCCTGGACGGCCTCGTCGTCGGTGAGCAGCAGGCCGAAGGGGATCACCGCGGCGATCCAGCTGGTGTGCTCCTGTCCCAGCTTGATGCCGATGTGCACCAGCAGGAAGACGACCGAGGCGACCGCGGTCGTCCGGTGCACCGCCTGGGCGAGGATCCGCTGACGGGGGCCGAGCAGGATCCGGTCCTGGGCCACGAGTCCCCAGATCACCGAGCAGCTCAGGCAGACGAGCGACAGGACGCCCACGCCGAAGCTGAGGAACTCGGCGAGCCAGTCGTCCGCCGTGCTGTCGTCCGGCCTCATGACCTGCCTCCCTGCGTCACGACGCGGAGCGGGCACACCGGAGCCGCAGCCGACCGGCCCCGAACGGGGGGTGGGCTGCTGTCTGGACGAGGGTTCATGGGGGCAACTCCGAAGGTTCGGTCAAGCGGTCCCGCTGCCGAACTCTAAGGCGTCGTCATACCGATGAGTACGCGGTTTGAGTTATTGCGCTGTTATCAAAAGACAATCTGGCCGTAGTGATGTCCCTTAGGGGTGAATAAGCGAAGTAAATCTTGACCTTGGGTCAGCGTGTCGGAGAAGCGCGTCGCGGCCGGAACGGCGCCTGCGGTACCCTGGCGCCATGCGTGCCGTACGCCTTCTGCTTAGCGGGCCGCGCTGATCAGTCCCGACCGCCGGTGACCGGCAGGTCGGAATCGGCGCGGCGTCCCCTCCTGTGCGAGGGGATTTTTCATTTCCGGGAAGTCCGCAGCAGCAGGCAGAGACGATCGATGGAGCATTGAGGATCATGAGCGAGACGAACCCCGCAGCCGCGGAGGCCGCGCCGCACCGCTACACGGCCGCACTGGCCGCCGAGATCGAGGCACGCTGGCAGGACTTCTGGGACGCCGACGGCACCTACGCCGCGCCCAACCCGAGCGGGGATCTGTCGGGTGACCCGGAGACGGCCGCCAGGCCCAAGAAGTTCATCATGGACATGTTCCCGTACCCCTCGGGTGCGGGACTGCACGTCGGACACCCGCTGGGTTACATCGCCACCGACGTCTTCGCCCGCTTCCAGCGCATGACCGGGCACAACGTCCTGCACACCCTGGGCTTCGACGCCTTCGGCCTGCCCGCCGAGCAGTACGCGGTGCAGACCGGCACGCACCCGCGCGTGTCGACCGAGGCCAACATGGAGAACATGAAGTCCCAGCTGCGCCGGCTGGGCCTGGGCCACGACAAGCGCCGGTCGTTCGCCACGATCGACCCCGAGTACTACAAGTGGACCCAGTGGATCTTCCTGCAGATCTTCAACTCCTGGTACGACGACGAGGCGAAGCGGGCCCGTCCGATCGCCGAGCTGGTCGAGCGCTTCGAGTCCGGTGAGCGCGCCGTCCCCGGCGGCCGCCCCTGGAGCGAGCTGACCGAGGCCGAGCGCGCCGACGTCCTGGGCGAGTACCGCCTGGCCTACGCCTCCGACGCGCCGGTCAACTGGTGCCCCGGCCTGGGCACCGTGCTGGCCAACGAGGAGGTCACCGCCGACGGCCGTTCGGAGCGCGGCAACTTCCCCGTCTTCAAGGCCAAGCTGCGCCAGTGGAACATGCGCATCACCGCTTACGCCGACCGTCTGCTGGACGATCTGGACGCCCTGGACTGGCCCGAGGCCATCAAGCTGCAGCAGCGCAACTGGATCGGCCGCTCCGAGGGCGCCCGCGTCGACTTCCCCATCGACGGCGAGAACATCACCGTCTTCACCACCCGCCCCGACACCCTGTTCGGCGCCACCTACATGGTGCTGGCGCCCGAGCACCCGCTGGTCGAGAAGTTCACCGGCGGTCAGTGGCCCGAGGGCACCCACGAGGCGTGGACCGGCGGTCACGCCACCCCGGCCGAGGCCGTCGCCGCCTACCGCGCGCAGGCCGCCTCGAAGTCCGACGTGGAGCGGCAGGCCGAGGCCAAGGACAAGACCGGCGTCTTCATCGGCGCGTACGCCGTCAACCCGGTCAACGGCGAGCGGGTCCCCGTCTTCATCGCCGACTACGTCCTGATGGGCTACGGCACCGGCGCGATCATGGCCGTACCGGCGGGCGACCAGCGCGACTTCGAGTTCGCGCGCGCCTTCGAACTGCCGGTCCGCTGCATCGTCGAGCCGACCGACGGCCGCGGCACGGACACCTCCACGTGGGAGGACGCCTTCGCGTCGTACGACGCGAAGATCATCAACTCCTCCAACGACGAGGTCACCCTGGACGGCCTGCCCGTCGTCGAGGCCAAGGCCCGTATCACCGAGTGGCTGGAGCGCGGGGGCCGCGGCGCCGGCACCGTCAACTTCCGGCTGCGCGACTGGCTGTTCAGCCGGCAGCGCTACTGGGGCGAGCCCTTCCCGATCGTCTACGACGAGGACGGCATCGCCCACCCGCTGCCCGAGTCGATGCTGCCGCTGGAGCTGCCCGAGGTCGAGGACTACAGCCCGCGCACCTTCGACCCGGACGACGCCGACACCCAGCCCGAGACGCCGCTGTCCCGCAACGCCGACTGGGTCCACGTCACCCTGGACCTGGGCGACGGCCGCGGTCCGCGCCGGTACCGCCGCGAGACCAACACCATGCCCAACTGGGCCGGTTCCTGCTGGTACGAACTGCGCTACCTGGACCCGCACAACAGCGAGAAACTGGTCGACCCGGCCATCGAGCAGTACTGGATGGGCCCGCGCGAGGGTATGCCGCACGGCGGCGTCGACCTGTACGTCGGCGGCGCCGAACACGCCGTACTGCACCTGCTGTACGCCCGTTTCTGGTCCAAGGTGCTGTACGACCTGGGGCACGTGTCGTCGGCGGAGCCGTTCCACAAGCTGTTCAACCAGGGCATGATCCAGGCCTACGTCTACCGCGACAGCCGCGGCATCGCCGTACCGGCCGCCGAGGTGGAGGAGCGCGACGGCGCCTACTGGTACCAGGGCGAGCGGGTCTCCCGGCTGCTGGGCAAGATGGGCAAGTCCCTGAAGAACGCCGTCACCCCGGACGAGATCTGCGCCGAGTACGGGGCGGACACGCTGCGACTGTACGAGATGGCCATGGGCCCGCTGGACGTCTCCCGGCCGTGGGACACCCGCGCGGTGGTCGGCCAGTTCCGGCTGCTGCAGCGGCTGTGGCGCAACGTCGTCGACGAGGCGAGCGGCGAGCCGACCGTCGTCGACGCCGACGAGGTCGACGAGGAGACGCTGCGCGCCCTGCACAAGGCGATCGACGGCGTGCGCGGTGACCTGGAGGGCATGCGCTTCAACACCGCCATCGCCAAGGTCACCGAGCTGAACAACCATCTGACCAAGCGGGGAGGGGCGCTGCCGCGCTCCGTCGCCGAGCCCCTGGTGCTGCTGGTCGCGCCGCTGGCCCCGCACATCGCCGAGGAGCTGTGGCGCAGGCTGGGACACACGGACTCCGTGGTGCACCGGGACTTCCCGGTCGCCGACCCGGCGTACGTGGTCGACGAGACCGTCACCTGCGTCGTGCAGATCAAGGGCAAGGTCAAGGCGCGGCTGGAGGTGTCCCCGGGCATCGCCGAGGACGAGCTGGAGAAGGCCGCGCTGGCCGACGAGCGGGTCGTCGCGGCACTGGACGGCGCGGGGATCCGCAAGGTGATCGTCCGGGCGCCGAAGCTGGTGAACATCGTTCCGGCGTGAGGCGAGCGGGATGGGAGCGCGCTCGGTTCGTGCGCTCGGTCCGTGGCCGCCTCGGGTGTGCTCTCACGCTCCTCGCCGGGCTCCGCGCGTTCGGTGTGTGCGTTCGGTCCCGTGCGTTCGGTGAGTGCGTGAGGTGAGCGTCCGGGGTCCGGGTGGTCCCCTACGGGCAGGTTCGGGGTTCTCCAGGAACTCCGGGCCTGCCCGTTGCGTTTACCGTTGAAGAGCGGCGCGTTGTGCGCCGGAACAGATGAGCGGGCCCCGAGGAGGACTTCGTGGAGACGGTGTTGGCAGTGGTCGCCCTGCTCTTCGTCCTCTTCGTGGTGGCCGGCGTCTACGCCACGGTGAAGATCGTCGGCGCCGCCAAGCGCAGCGCGGACCGCCACCTCACCCAGGCCCGCCGCACGGTCGAGGAGCACACCCTGCGGGCCAAGGCCTTCGCCCAGCCCGGCCCCGCCGGTGAGATCGCCCAGCTGCGGCTGAAGCTGCGCACCTCCATGCGAGCCACCCAGGACGCCCTGGAGGCCGCCGTCGCCGAGGACGAGTCCCTCAAGGAGTCCCTCGGCCTCTTCCAGCGGCTCAGCGCGCACGGCCATGAGCTGGACGGGGAGCTCAGGCGGCTGGAGTCCGAGCCGGACCGGGCCACCCTCGCCGCCCGGCTGCCCGACCTGCGCGAGCGTACCGAGCGCATCGCCGCGTCCGCGGACTCCCTGCGCTGGGCGGCCCGCGACCGCGCCCGGCGCTTCGCCTCCGACGACCTGGACACCCTGAGCGAGCAGATCGACATGGAGGCCGGGGCCCTGCGCCACTGGACCACCACGGAAGCACCCGACCAGGCACCCCCGCCCTGGCCCGAAGCGCCCGCCGCGGACACTCCGACGACCGGCCAGACCTGGCGGGAGACCGCCTCGGCGACGGACCCGGAGCCGTCGCGGCCCGCCATCACCCCGCCTGCGCCGCGCCCCACCTACCCCTGGCAGAAGAAGCCCCGCCCCGAGAGCACGACATGAGCCGGTCCTGATCCGGCCACCGTCCGCCCCGGCCCGCGGGGCCGGGCTGCCGCACGGGCACTACGGCAGGTAACCTCCAGCTCATGTCCCGCCATGTCGCGATCGTCACCGATTCAACGGCCTACCTGCCGGCCCGGACGATGGAGCGGCACCAGATCACGGCGGTACCCCTGACCGTGGTCCTCGGCGACCGCGCGCTCGAAGAGGGCACCGAGATCTCCACCCGTTCCCTCGCCCAGGCCCTGCAGAAGCGGCGCCCGGTCACGACCTCCCGGCCCGGCCCCGAGGTGTTCGCCGAGACCTACCGCAGGGTCGCCGAGTCCGGCGCGACCGGCATCGTCTCGCTGCATCTGTCCGCCGAGCTCTCCGGGACGTACGACGCGGCGGTCGTCGCCGCCCGGCAGGCACCGGTACCGGTACGGGTGGTGGACACCGGCATGATCGCGATGGCCCTCGGTTTCTGCGCGCTGGCGGCGGCGGAGACCGCGGAGGCGGGCGGCACGGCGGACGAGGCGGTCACGGCCGCGGAGAAACGGGCGGCGGGGACGGCCGCCTACTTCTACGTCGACACGCTCGACTATCTGCGCCGGGGCGGCCGGATCGGCGCCGCGCAGGCGCTGCTGGGCTCGGCTCTCGCGGTCAAGCCGCTGCTGCAGCTGGCGGGCGGGCGTATCGAACCGCTGGAGAAGGTGCGTACGGCGTCGAGGGCGATCGCCCGCCTGGAGGAGATCGCGGCCGAGCGGGCGGGCGGCGCGGAGGTCGACATCGCGGTCCACCATCTCGCCGCGCAGGAGCGGGCGTCGGCCCTCGCGGACCGGCTGCGGACCCGGCTGCCGGGACTGGCGGACCTGCACGTCAGTGAGGTGGGCGCGGTGATCGGGGCGCATACGGGGCCCGGACTGCTGGGGGTCGTGGTCTCGGCCCGGTGAGGCGTGGGGCACTCGCGGGGGTGACGGAGTTGTCCACAATCACCCGCTGATCCACTGTAATCAACCAAGATCATCGCGAGTGGGGCGATGTGCCGGATCCTCCTGGCATGGCACTTCGATCACTCTCACGCACGGCGGCGGCGACCAGTGGCCCCGGCCGCCCACCCGCCTCCGACGGCCGCGCCCGCCACCGCCGCCCCCGCGCCCGGCACCGCGAGGCGGCGCACGAACTCCGGCGCCGGGCCCACTCCCTGTTCGACGACGACCGGGAGGACACCGGCCACGGCAGACGCCCTCCGAGCTGGGCACGGCCGGCCCTCCGCCCGCTCGCCCGGCCGGACGCTGTCGGTACGGCGCCCGGGGGGCAGGGGAGCGGAGCCGGCCGTGGGGTGGTGCCGGACGCCCCGCCCGGCGGGGTGCATCCGGCGGCCGGTGGCCGGCCACCCGGCATGCACCGATCGGCCCCCGCGGACCGAACGCCCGTTTCCGACCCCATGAGCGCCCCAGCCCGCGCGACGGCTGGGCAGCACCCGGCTACGGCGATGGGTCCGGTGGCCGTGACAGGCGCGAGGCTGGTCGACCGGCCGAGGGCCGGGGGCCGGGCCTCGGACGCGGGCCGGGCGGCAGACGTGGATCGGGCGGCGGACGTGGACCGGTCAGCGGAGGTGCGGCGGCCGGTCGGTGTGGGCCAGGTACTGGATGCGGGCCGGACGGTGGCTCTGGGGCGGTGGTCGGGCAGCGGTGCGGGCCGGACGGCGGACGGGGGCCGGGTGGCCCACGCGGGAAGGTCGGCCGGTGTGGGCCGGGCACCTGACAGGGGCCGGCGGGCGGATGCGGACCGGCCGGCGGGGCTGGGGCGGGCGGTTGCCGGGGAGTGCCGGGCTGGTCGGGATCGTGCGGTGGGTGCTGGGCAGCGGCCGGCCGACGCGGGCGTGGTGGTGGGCGAGGACGGTCTTGCGGGAGCGGGGGTGTTCGAGGGGGCCTCGGGTCGGCAGCGGCCGGCCGACGTGAGCGTGGTGGTGGGCGAGGCCGCGGGGACTTTCCCCGGCCGGGGGCGGGTGGGGCCTGCCCTGCGGGAGCGGTTGCCGGTGTGGGTGCAGGCGCGGTGTGGGCTGGAGCGGCGCAGCGTGGTCGCGTTGTCGGCACTGCTGGTGCTGGCCGTGGGGTTCGCGGTGCAGCACTTCTGGTCCGGCCGGACCGAGCCCGTGCGGGCACCGGAGGTCGTACGGGCGGCGGTGCCGCACGGGGACACGGCGGCGAAATCCGCCGGGGCTCCCTCCGCCGCGCCCGAGATCGTGGTCGACGTCAGCGGCAAGGTGCGGGAGCCGGGCATCCATCAGCTGCCCGCCGGTTCACGCGTCGAGGACGCGCTCCGGGCGGCCGGCGGCGTACGGCCCGGCACCAAGACCGACGCCCTGAACCGTGCCCGCTTCCTCGTCGACGGCGAGCAGGTGGTCGTGGGCGGCCAGGCACCCGCCGCAGCCGCCTCCGGGGGCGGCGCGGGACCGCCGGGTACGACGGGTACGGCGGCGGGAGCCGGACCGGCCACCCCGGTGTCCCTCAATACCGCCACCCCGGACCAGCTCGACGCCCTGCCCGGAGTCGGCCCCGTGCTCGCCCGGCACATCGTCGAGTACCGCACCCGGAACAGCGGTTTCCGCTCGGTGGACGAACTCCGCGAGGTGAACGGCATCGGCGACCGCCGTTTCGCGGACCTGCGCGCCCTCGTACGGCTGTGAACAGCGCCCCCACCGCGCGCCTGCGCGTTCACGCCGTCTCCGGGAAGCGGCTCGGAGCCGCGCACCCCCGGCAGGAGGCACCGACGGACCTGAGGCTGGTGCCGCCCGCCCTGGCGGCCTGGGCCACGGCGGCGGTGATGCTGCACGCCCCGCCCGGCAGAGCGGCCGGCACGGTGATCGCCGCCCTGCTGACGGCCGGCGGCATCCTCGCCGCACGCGGCGGGCCGGCCGGCCGGCGACGGGCCACCGCGCACGCCGTCGCCGCCGTGCTGCTCTGCGTCGCCGCGGCCGCCGGATCGGCGGGACTGCACGGCGCGGATCTCCGCCGGGGCCCCGTGCCCGCCCTCGCGCGGGAGTACGCCCGGGTGACCGCCGAGGTGGAGATCACCTCGGACCCCCGGCTCACCCGGCCCCGGGTCAGCGGCAACCACATGGCCCCGACGTCCGTACTGATCGAGGCCGACGCACGGCGTGTGGAGCGGGCCGACGGCACGGCGCGGACGACCCGCGCACCCGTGCTGCTGATCGTCGACCCGCGCCCGTCCGGGTCCAGGGAAGCCGCACCGGCCGCGAAGGAGAACTCCCCCTGGCTCGCCCTCCTCCCCTCCACCCGCCTCCGCGTCGAGGCACGGCTCGCCCCGGCGATGGCGGGCGGTGACCGGTTCGCCGCCGTGCTGCGGGTGAAGGGCCGGGGCGGCCCGGACGTCGTGGGCCGGCCGTCGGGCCCGCAGCGGCTGGCGGGACGGCTGCGGGCCGGACTGCGGGAGGCCACCGACGGACTGCCGGCGGACGCGCGGGCACTGCTGCCCGGGCTGGTCGTCGGCGACACCGCGAGGGTCACCCCGGAACTGGACGAGGCGTTCAGGGAGACCGACCTCACCCACACACTCGCCGTCTCCGGAGCCAACTTCACCATCCTCCTCGCCCTGCTCCTCGGCCCGCCCGGCCTGGCCCAGCGGGCCGAACGGCGCGGACTCGCACCCCGCCTCGGCATCTCCCTGCGGGGCACGGCGCTGCTGGGCGCGGTCCTCTCCCTCGCCTTCGTCGTGGTGTGCCGGCCGGACCCCAGCGTGCTGCGGGCCGCCGCCTGCGGCTCCGTCGCCCTGCTCGCGCTCGCCACCGGCCGTCGCAGATCACTGATCCCCGCCCTCGCCACGGCCGTCCTGCTCCTGGTGCTCTACGACCCCTGGCTGGCCCGCAGTTACGGCTTCCTGCTCTCCGTCCTGGCCACCGGCGCGCTGCTCACCCTCGGACCCCGCTGGAGCACGGGACTGCGAAGGCGGGGCCTTTCGCCCCGCCTCGCGGAGGCGCTGGCCGCCGCGGGCGCCGCACAGGCGCTGTGCGCGCCGGTCGTCGCCGTGCTGGCGGCGCGGGTGAGCCTGGTGGCCATCCCGTGCAACCTCCTCGCGGAGTTCGCGCTCGCCCCGGCCACCGTCCTCGGCTTCCTGGCCCTGGCCACGGCGCCGGTGGCGATGCCCGCCGCGAAGGCACTGGCCTGGTGCGCGAGCTGGCCGGCCGAGTGGCTGGCGCAGGTCGCCCGAACCGGGGCGGCGCTGCCCGGCGCGGGAGTGGACTGGCCCGGCGGCTGGTCCGGCGCGGCGGCCCTCGGAGCCGTCACCCTGGCCGGGCTGTTCGTGGGGCGGCGTCTGCTGAGGCACCCCTGGTGGTGCGCCGCGTGCGCACTGCTGCTGGTGCTCCTGGTGGTACAGCCACGGCCCCTGACCCGGGCGCTCACGGGCTGGCCGCCACCGGGCTGGCGGCTGGTGATGTGCGATGTCGGCCAGGGCGACGCCATGGTCCTGGCGGCGGGCGGGGACGCCGGAGTGGTCGTGGACGCGGGTCCCGACCCGGCCCTCGTGGACGACTGCCTGCGCGATCTCGGGATCACCCGCGTCCCCCTCGTCGTCCTGACCCACTTCCACGCCGACCATGTGGCGGGCCTGCCCGGTGTCCTGCGCGGCCGCGCGGTCGGCGCCATCGAGACGACGGCCTTCGAGGAACCCGCGGGCCAGGCCGCGTCCGTCCGCAGACTCGCCGCCGCCCGGCAGATCCCGCTGACCCACGCGGCCGCGGGAGAGGCGCGACGCACCGGCACCCTGTCCTGGGAGGTGATCTGGCCACCCCCGACCGCTCCACCCG
Organism: Streptomyces sp. NPDC048584; assembly: GCF_043199595.1. Classification (NCBI taxonomy): domain Bacteria; kingdom Bacillati; phylum Actinomycetota; class Actinomycetes; order Kitasatosporales; family Streptomycetaceae; genus Streptomyces; species Streptomyces sp. NPDC048584. Next base: position 442,686 of record NZ_JBICWF010000004.1, on the reverse strand, counting down.
CCCCCGCCGGCCCGGCGGCTCCACCCACTCCGGCCGTCCCGACCACCCCCACCACCCCCGCCTCCCCGCCCCCGGAAGGCCCGAACGACGCCAGCGTCGCCATGCTCGTCCGCACCGCCGGCCTGCGCCTGCTGCTCCTCGGGGACCTGGAACCCCCGTCCCAGCGGGCCCTGGCGAGATCCCCGACGGCCCGCCGGCTGACCGGTGTGGACGTCCTGAAAGTCGCCCATCACGGCTCGGCATACCAGGACCCGGACCTCATACGCCGGGCGGCGCCGAGGCTGGCGCTCATCAGCACCGGCGAGGGCAACACCTACGGGCACCCCGCACCGGGCACGGTCGCCGCCCTGCGAGCCGGAGGAGCGACGGTGCTGCGGACCGACCGCGAGGGCGCGATCGCCGTGCTCGCCGGAGAGGAAGGGAACAGAGCCGCCGGAAGGAGGGAGATACGAGTGGCGCGACAGTGAGACGGGCGGTGCACGCGCTCGGGCGGGTCGTCGATCGGAAGAGTTCACTCTGAGGCGAACCGGCATGCGTGACGCACCGCTACCCGTAAACTGCGCTCTGTGGCGGCCCGGACCGAAGGGGCCGGACGCCGGTGCTCCGGGGGAGGGGTATTGGAAGAGTGGGGGCCGCTGGACCAGGCGGTGGCGGGCATCTGGCCGAGAGTCCTGGGCCAGGTTTCCGGGCAGGAACTGAGCGACCTCGAGGGCGAGGTGCTGGAGGCGCTGCGCGCCTATGAGCAGGCGTGCGGAAAGGCGGAGGTACGGGCGTCCGGGGTGACGCCGGAGAGCTTCGACGCCATCGACACCGCGGCCCGCTCCGTGGAGGACGCGTTCCGGGCCCGTCCGCCCCTGGGGAGCTGGCTCGGCGAGGAGCTCGACCGGCTGTCCGACGGCCGGGAACGCTTCGGCCCGGCGCCGGCTCCCGCGTACTGGACCGCTTTCCAGCGCGCGCTGCTGGTACCCGTCCTGTACGCCACCGACCGCGCGAAGGAGAGCGACCGGTCGGGGTACGGCTCCGCCCGCGGCCCGCTCTCCCTCGGGCAGGCCACGGTGAGCGTGCCCGACGACCGCCCGGCCGGTGCGATGGGCAAACCCCGCTGGTGGCGCCTGCAGTTCCGGCCCGACCCCGCCCGGGACGTGCTGCTCGGCGCCGTCGAGCCGGCGGACGCCGACGGCTTCGCGCGGCGGGTGCGCACCCGGCTCGACCAGGGGACGCACCGGCAGGCGCTGGTGTTCGTGCACGGCTACAACGTCGGCTTCGCCGACGCCGCCCGGCAGACCGCCCAGATCGCCTACGACCTCAACTTCACCGGCGTGGTCCTGCTCTACAGCTGGGCGTCGAAGGGCGGGGTGCTGGACTACCCCGCGGACGGGGACGCCGCGATCCGGGCCGTGCCGTACTTCCGGACCTTCCTGCGCGACCTGCTCACCCGGACCGGCGTCCAGGAGGTGCACATCATCGCCCACAGCATGGGCAACCGGCTGCTCACCGCCGGGCTGGCCGGACTGGACACCAGCAAACTGACCGAGGGCGCCGGGCGGCTGGGACACGTCGTGTTCGCCGCCCCGGACGTCGACAGCGACGTGTTCCGGGACCTCCTGCCCGCCGCCCTGGGCCAGGCCCGTACCTGCACGCTCTACGTCTCGGACCGGGACCGCGCCCTCGCCGCGGCCCGCAGGCTCTCGGACTTCCCGCGCGCCGGGCAGGGCGGCGGCCCGGTGATCGTCGTACCCGGACTGGACACCATCGACGTCAGCGCGCTCGGCACCGACCTCCTCGGTCACTCGTACGTGGGCAACCACACCACGGTGCTGGCCGACCTCCACGCCCTGTTCCGGCACGGCCACCGGCCGGAACAGCGCTACGGACTCGTCGGCACACCGCATCCGGACGGCGTCCACTGGTCGTTCGGGCCGAAAGGATGACCCGGGCCCGCCACGGCCACCACCCACCACAGACAACGAGTGACGGACCATGACCCACTTCGTGGACAGAGTGCCCTTCGAATGGAGCGCGCCGGGCGCTCTGGAACTGCGCGACCTGCTGGCCAGTGCGTACTCCCGCTCCGCCCCGGCCGAACAGCTGGCCAAGCGGGCCGAAGTGGCGACCGGCTATGTCGACTGGGAACGCCCCATGATGACCGTCTGGTTCGACCTGATGGAGACGGCGAGCAATCAGAAGCGGTTACGGGCCCTGCTGGAGGCCGTCACCTCCGGGCCCGACCGGGCCGTCGGCGACCGGGTGCGGGAACTCCTCGCCGCGCACCCCGTGGTGGCGGCCCCGGACCGGCCGGCGAAGGCGCCGGACTTCGCGCACTTCGCGGACCCGGACGAACAGGAGCGCCGGATCTTCCGCGCCGGCACGCTGCAGGACGTCGTCTTTCTGCGCCGGGGCACCGAACTGGCGACCGCCGTGTGCCGGCTGCGGGTCACCGCGGCGGACGGCGCCCAGTACCACGGGACCGCGTTCCGCATCGCGGACGATCTGCTGCTGACCAACCACCACGTGCTCTTCGACGACCGGGGTGAGGGACCCGTCGCGGTGGAGGCCTGGTTCGGCTACGAGGCCGACCTGCACGGACGAACGCGGGAGCACCGGGTCGTGACCTGCGAACCGGCGTCGGCCGTCGGCGAACCCGGCCCGGACTGGGCCGTCGTCCGCGGCAGGGCCGGGCTCCCCGACGACGCGATGCGGGTGGCCCTCCCGGACAGCGTCTCGGTGTCCGTGGACGACAGGGTCTGCATCATCCAGCACCCGCACGGCGGGGTGAAGAAACTCGCCGCCCGGCACAACGTGGTACGGCATGTCGACGACACCGTGCTCCAGTACTGGACCGACACGGAGCAGGGTTCGTCCGGCTCCCCGGTCTTCGACGAACGCTGGGGCCTGGTCGCCCTGCACCGCCGCTGGCGGCGGATCGACGCCGGTGACCAGCGGCCGGTCGAATACCGCAACGAGGGCGTGCGGATCGACCGGGTCGTCGAGGGCCTCAAGCGGAAGCGGCTGGTGTGATCCGATGGCCGCCCTGATCGACGAACACGCGTTCAACCTCGACGACGAACGCGCCAGAAACCTCCTCAAAGCACTGAGCACCGTCTACGCCACCAAGCACACCGCACGCCAGCTCATCCTCGCCGCCGGCCTCCAGGAGGCCGACGTCCGCTGGGACACCAGCATGGCCGACGTATGGCCGGACGCCCTGGAGAAGGCGGCCCACGCCGGACGGCTGCGGACCCTCGTGGAGAGGGCCGCCGAGAACCCCAACACCGACGCCCATCCCGTCTTCCAGTACCTGCTGACGGAGGAGATCTCCCCCCGGGAGGCCGACCCCTGCTCCGCCTACCTGGTCAACAACCGCAGGAGGGCCTTCTTCAACCGGCTGGCCTTCCGCCGGACCCTGCACGACATGGTCCAGGGCGACGGCAAACGGGTGCTGGCCGTGCAGGGCCGGCGCCGCTCCGGCAGGACGCACAGCTGGTATCTGATCGCCCACGTACTGGACAGCCACCGCGTCAACCGCCGCCGTATCCGGATGAGCGACTACTACTCCCCGGCACAGGTGGGGGATATCGGGCACGCGCTGCGGGAACTGTTCGGCTGGGACATCTCCATCGACCACCACACCTCGGAGGACAGCCAGGCGCGGAGTCTGGTGCACCAGATCGAGCACCTGATGAACGGGGAGCAGCGTGAGAGCCGGGACCAGAGCGGCCACTGGCTGGTGATCGACGACTCGCAGCGGGTGCGCTTCACCGAACCCGCCCTCAGGGCCCTGACCCGGCTGGTCACCGCCGTCGTCGAGGAGGAGATGGCGGACCGGCTCCGTATCGTCCTGCTCGCCTACGACGGCTGGCTGCCCTCCGAGCTCCAGCCCTATGTCGCGTACGAGGAGTTCGGCCCCATCACCGGCAAGGACCTGCACGACTATGTGCGCGCCGTCGCCAAGGAGACCGGCCGGCCCACCGACCCCGACCTCGCCGACCGGCTCGCCGACGAACTGAGCAGCCGGTCCGGCGGCGGACGGGTCGCCGCCGACGAACCCCTGCCGATGACCGACGCACTGCAGCTCGCCGCCGCCTCCTGGGCCCGCGACCAGTACGCCGGAGGCGGTGACCGGCGTGACTGAGCACCCGTCGGACCCCCAGGAGGACCCGGACGACCCCGGCCGCCGTCACCTCCGCGAACGCACGGCGCTCCTGGGCTCGTTCTCCGCGCACGACCTCATGTCCGTGCCGGACGACGCGGCCGGCACCGCCGACGCCGGGTTACAGGACTTCCTCCTGGAGGAGTGCTCCCGTATCACCACCTCCCACGGCCGCCGGTGGTGCCTGTCGGCCGGCCCCCGGGCCCGGACCCTGGACGCCCTGCGGACCCGGGAGAGACTGCTGGCCGCCGCGAGGGCCGCGCCGGGTACGGAGGACGACCCGGCACGCGCCTGGGCCGAACGGCTGCTCCTGCACGGCCGTCCACCGTCACCGGCCGGGCAGAGCTACGAAGCGCTGTACACCGCGCTGACCGTGGTCGGCTGGTTCGAGGACGCGCCGCGGGCCCGCGCGCGACTGGCCCTCGACGGAGTCGCCCTGCCGGACGCCGGCACCATCGAGCAGGCGCTCGGACGGGCCCGCCTGCTCCAGCCGCTGCACGCCCTCGTCGACTCCGGGTTCACCGGTCGCGCCGGTGAACTGGCCTGGCTCGGCGCCCTCCTCGACGAGCCCCCGGACGGCGGCCGTGACACCGCGAACCACTGGGCGTTCGTGCACGGGCCCGGCGGAGTGGGCAAGTCGACGCTCCTCGCCCGTTTCGTCCTGGACCGCCTCGACGACGGACACGCACCCCCGACCCCCTGCCTGTATCTCACCTTCGACCGGCACGACCTCGTCGCCGAACGGCCGCTGACCCTGGTGGCCGAGGCCGTGCGCCAGCTGGGCCTGCTCCACCCCACGCTCGCCGAGCACACGCGGGAGCTGGAGCGGGAGCTGGAGAGCACCCTCACCGCCGACCGGCTGACCCGCACCGAGGACGCCCATCTGGGCCCGCGCGCCGCCCACCAGCGCGACGAACTCACCCTGGTCGACGCCCTGGCGGCCCTCGTCACCTCGGTCACCGGCGGCGCCACCCGACGCTGGCTGCTCGCCCTGGACGCCTTCGAACAGGTGCAGCGCAGCGGACCCGTGGCCGTACAACGCCTGCTCGACTTCCTCTTCCTGCTGCACCGCGCCCACCCCGGCCTGCGTGTCGTGGCCGCGGGACGCGCCCCCGTCACCGGCGACGCCCCCTTCGAATCCCTGCAACTGGAGGGATTCGACCCCGAGACCGCCCGGACGTTCCTGCGCCACGAACTGACGAACGCCACCGGGGGCGTCCCGCCGGCGCACAGCGGCGGCGAGATCGAGGACATCCTGCGGACCGCCGGCACCAGTCCGCTCAACCTCAAGCTCGCCGCGGCGCTCGTACGCCGGGCGGGCCCCCACGCCCTCGACGACCCGCGCCTGCGCGGCCGCCTCATGCTGAGACTGGGCGCCGAGACGAAACAGGGCGTCCTCTACGGCCGCCTCCTGGACCACCTCGCCGACCCGGACCTGCGCCGCATCGCGAGCCCCGGACTCGCCGTCCGCGTCCTCAGCCCGGACATCATCCGCGAGGTGCTGGCCGAACCGTGCGGGCTCGGCGAGGTCGACGACGTACGCGCGAGGACGCTGTTCGACGAGTTCCGCGCCGAGGCCACCCTGGTCGAGGACGTGCCCGGCCGGAACGCCGTGGTGCACCGCGGCGACGTCCGCCGGGTGATGCTGCCCATGCTCCGCCACGACCAGCGGTCCGTCATGACCCGTATCCACCGCAGGGCCGTACGCCACTACGCCCGTCCCGACACCGGGGACGACCGGGTGGCCAACCGGGTGGAGGAGCTCTACCACCGGCTGTCGCTCGCCCAGCCGACCCGCAAGCTGGACTCCCGCTGGATCGACGAGGCGGGCCCCCTGCTGGAGAGCGCGATGGAGGAACTGCCCCCGCGCTCCCGGGTCTATCTCACGGAGAAGCTCGGCAACCCGGCGACGGCCGAGCTGCGCGCCAGGGCGGACGACGAGACCTGGCGCCGTCAGGCACTCCGGGTCGGCAAGGCCCTCCTGGCGGCGGGCGTCGCCGACGGGGTGGCCGAGGTGCTCGCCGAACGGCCCCGGCTGGTCCCCGACGACATCGGCCTGACCCTGCTCAGCATGCGCGCTTTCCTCGCCCTGCGCCGTCCCGCCGACGCGTACGCACTCGTCGGGCGCGGACTGGAACTGGCGGCGGAGCCCGTCGTCTTCGTGGATCTGTCCCTTCTGGGGGCCCGCGCCTGTGAGGGCCTCGGCCGCTACGAGGAGGCCCTGGGCCTGCTCGCCCGGGCCCGGCGCACGGCCGAGGGAGGGCAGGGCATGGGGGTCCGGCCGCTGTCCGTGGCCGCGGCACAGCTGCGGAGCCACCGGCGTGGGCACACCGCCGACACGCCGGAGGCGGTCTCCCTGCGCGCCGACACCCTGGCCCTGGTGGCCGCCGTCGGCCCGGGAGTGTTCCGGCGGCACCCCCTGCTGGTCCGCGAACTGGCCGCCGAGATCGGCGACGAGATGCCGTGGCTGGTGTCCTACACGGCCAGGTCGCTCGGGGTGGGCGGCACCGAGGGATCCGACGCCGCCCGGATCGGCTCCCTGACCGGCGAGGTCGTGGCCACGCCGCACCCCAGGCCCGTGGACGTCGTCGCGGACGGCGGGCGGGCCGTGGCCGCCGGACCTCCGGAGCGTGCCGCTCCGACGGCGTCACGGGGAACCGTGGACATGGGCAGCGTCAGTGTGAGCAGCGTCGGCCGGGGCACCGCCATCGGGAACATGATGGGTGGGGCCTTCGCCATCGGTGACCTCAACCGGACCCTGGTCGACTCCTACCAGCACGAGGTGGACCGCCCCTACACCGGGGACGCCGTCGTCGTCCTCCCCGGGTTCGCGGGAAGCGCCCTGGTGGACGAGAGCACCGGCAAGGTCGTCTGGGGGATCAACGCCAAGCGCCTCCTCACGGGCATGATGCGCGATCTGGGGCAGCTGGCGGTGACGGAGGAGGAGCGCCGGGGGGCGCCCGGGCGGATGCGCCCCGCCACCCTGCTCCAGGGCCTTGCCTGGCTTCCGCTGCTGGGCGGCCTGTCGCCCTACGGCGCCCTCGTCAAGGGGGTCCGTTCCGTGGTGCTGCACGACGAGGCCGTACTGGAGTTCCCGTACGACTGGCGGCTGTCGGTGGAGAGTTCCGCCCGCCGTCTCACCGAGGCCGCGCTGCGGCATCTGGGGGAGTGGAGGGAGCACCCCGCGGGCCGGGCGTCCGCCTACCAGAGGTCGGCCGACCGTCCGAAACTCGTGCTGGTCGCCCACTCGATGGGCGGGCTGGTCGCCCAGGCCGCGCTGGCGGCGTCCCCGGAACTGGCGGACGCGACCCGGGACCTCATCACGATCGGCACCCCCTTCCACGGCATCCCGGGAGCCGCCGGATTCCTCGGTCCGGACAGCAGACTCCGGCGCGGTTCATGGCTGCGGCAGCTCGGCGAGGCCGCCCGCACCATGCCGGGCTTCTACGACCTGCTGCCCGACACACGCTGTGTCGTCACCCCCGACGGAGACCTGCGCCGGCTCACGGCCGAGGACATCGGGACGATCGGCGGGGACGAGTCGCTCGCCCTGCAAGCCGAGGAAGGGCGCCGCAGACGCGCGGCGGCCGCCTGGGGGCCGACGCAGCTGCACACCATCGCGGGCACGTCCCAGCCCACCCCGCGGATCATGACCGTCTCCGACGGCGAGGTACGGCTCTCCCCGAACCTCCCCCGGCCGGACGAGTACGGTGGCCCGGTCGACGGCCCGCAGGCGTGGACCGCGCCGGCGGACGAGGACGGGGACGGTCTGGTGCCGCTGGACAGCGCGTCGCCCGGCTGGGCCGTCACCCGGCTGCCCGTGGTGGGACAGCACAGTTCGCTCCCGGCCGGCGCGACCGTGATCAACCTGGTCCAGGAGGTGCTCACCCGCGGAGCCGGGCGCCCCGCCGCCCCGCGATGGGGCCTCGGCACCACCGGGACCGCGGTGGCCGCACCGCCGTTCGGGATCAGCGCGCCGCCCGAGGTCGTCCCCGGGCAGAACTGGCGCCTGACGGTCACCGGAGCGCATGCCGGTGCCGTCGTGTGCCGGCTGCTGCACGCCGAGACGGACGAGGTCGTGGAGCGCCTGGAACTGACGCCGGTGGCGGGTGAACCCGGCACGACGTACGCACGGGTCGCCGTGAGGGCTCCCGGGTTCTACCGGATCGTCGCCCAGGCGGGCGGGCTGTCCGCGACGGCCCTGGTCGTGGCGGTCGCGGTCGACTGCCCGACGACGGAGGACTGAGCCGCCCGCGCGGTCATACGAGGAGGACGACCGCGATGATCAGAAGGGCCAGCACGAGGACGCCCGACGCGCCCACGAGAACCAGCCCGGCCGTTCTCGAAGGCGCGGGGCGCACGGCGTCCCGCACGGGTGGCACGGGTGCCGGACCGGGCGGGGACGGTACGAAGTCAGGGACCGGTCGTCGTCCGGCCGCGGCCGGCTCACCGCGCCCCGCCGTGTGCGGCCGTACGGCGGCCGGATCACCCCGTCCCGCCGGCGGCCGTGCACCGACCGGTTCATCGCGCCCCGCCGGCGGCCGTACGTCGGCCCGTTCCGTCGGCGTAGGGGGGAAGGGCACGGACCGGCCGCCCGGCACCTCGAACGCGTTCATGTCCAGGAAGGGCCGACGGCTGGACGGTGCCGGCTCGCTCGGCAGGCGCCGCGCCATGCCCCCCAGGATGTCCGCGCCCGACCTCACCTCCGGACGGGGCTCGAGGTCGGGCTGGAGGTCGACGCGGCAGTCGAGCAGCGCCAGCAGTTCCGTGGCCGTCTCGCGGACCCCGGGGGCCGCGTGACGCAGCAGTTCGCGCCAGGCCCGTGACCGGACCGGGTCGCGGAAGTCCCTGCGGGACAGCAGCAGATGATCGGAGCCCGGCCGGTGCAGCTGTTCCCAGAGGGAGACGTCGTGGCTGAGCATCACCAGCGAGGCGTGGATGACGTGCGAGGGGAAGCGGTCCCGGTGCATCGCCGTGAGCGCGTCGGTCTCCTGGAGCGGGATCCCCGTCGAGGTACTGGCCGTGAACAGGGCCCCGGCGGTACCGACGGCGGCCGCCGTGTGGAGCAGTTCGGTCACACCGTCCGGTCCCCGTTCGACCTCGCGGGGGAGCCGGAAGTCGGGATGCCCGTCCTCGCGCCGCGGAGGAGCGGGCCAGCCGGGCGCGGTCATGGCGTCGTAGTCGACGAAACGCACCTCCGTGCCGGCCGTCACCAGCACGTTGCCGCTCTGCAGGTCCCCGTGGCTGATGACGGACCGGTGCATCTGGTAGACGGCACCGGCGAACCGGTGGGCCAGGCGCCGCAGTTCGGCGGGGGCCGTGTCCTTCCGCCGGGCGAGCAGCCGGTCGATCCAGTCGGTGAGGCGCAGACCGGGCACCCACTCCATGAGGACCACGGGCCACCACTGCCCCCGCACCCACAGCCCGCGCTCCAGGTAGCGGACGTCGGCCGCCCAGGTTCCCTGGGCGCCCTCCAGGGACTTCGCGATCTCGCGGTACCGGCGCTCGCGATGGGGTTCGTCGCGCAGAAAGCACTTCAGCGCCCAACTGTCCCCGTCCCGCGGGTCGTCCAGCCGGTATACGGCTCCGAAGGTGCCGCCGTCCGCCCCCGGCTGGCCGTCCGCGCCCAGCCTCGGCCGGCACCGTCTCAGCAGCGGGTCCTCGCTGCACTGCTCCAGCCGGGACACCGCGGCCTGGTAGTCGCCGAGGGCGGGCCGCTGGCCCGGTGTCAGCACGGTCCGCACCCTGCTCTGAGCAGCGTGATGTCGTCGTCCTCGAGCACCCCCATGCTCCGCTGGTCGTGCACCCAGTCGGGGAATCCGTCCGGCGCGGCACACTGCGCGTCCAGTGCGGCCCAGGGCCGGCCCCCCTCGTCCGTGTGCCGGAAGCACCAGCGGGCCAGGGCGTCCGTCATCAGGTAGAACACATCGCCCGGGTGCCAGTGACCCGCCCGGAGTTCCGGCCCCGGGTTCTCCTTGTTCCCGCCCGCCCGGACCACCCGGGGGACCAGGGTGCGCACGGCGACCGACTCCACCACCTGACCGGCCCGCACCTGGAACATGCACGAGTCGCCGACCGACACCGCCTGCCACGTCCCGCCACCCGGGAGGTCCGGCCCGCCGTCGTGCGCCGGGTGGGGCAGCAGCCGCACCCCCAGCACCGTCGTGGAGGGCCCCTTCTCGATCCGGTCGTGCGCGACCCAGGCCGTCACGCTGGACTTGGGGACGCCCGCGAGGAGGGCCCGCTGCCGGCCGGGCCAGCGCATCGCCGCGGCCGTGGCGACGTCGTCGAACGCCGGGGCGTCACAGAAGGCCCGGCCGGGCGCGGCGCACAGATCGCGCGCCAGCCGGTTCGCCCACCAGCCGCTGCCCGCCGAACCGCTGCTGCCGTCCGCCACGATCAGCCGGGCCTCCCCGCTGTGGCCCGCCGAGGGCAGGACCGTACGGGCGGCGTCCTCGGTCCTGGACGCGTCCATCCGCGCCTTGGGCGCTTGCAGCAGGCACCGGTCGACACTCACGCCGGGGTGCCGACGTTCAGGAAGAGCATCACCGAGCGCATGCTGGCGTTGAAGACGAAGCCCCGCGCGCCCTGTTCCACCCGCATACCGAGGTCCATGGCGGTGTCGCGCATGTCCGGGGGCAGGACGTCCGACATGGAGAACAGCTTGGCGCCCATCGGCGGGAGCCCGGCGTCGGTGCTGGGGTAGTGCGTCGGCGTGGCGACGTCGGACGAGATGTGCAGGTTGAACAGGAGCGTGGGGCCGTCCTCGGTGCCGACGGACCGCAACTGCTGGGCGGGACCGGCCGGGTCGCCGTCCGTCGACTCGCCGTCCGTCAGATTGAGGACGATGGGCGGGAAGCTGCCGGGATGCTCGGTGACCCAGCGGTCCAGGACCGTGTGCGTGTACCGCAGCGCCTGGCACATCGGCGTTCCCCCGGAGCCGGCCGACTCCAGCCACACCGGGAGCTCCACCACATGGGTGATGGGCGTGCCGTCGGGGAGGACGTCGTTCTGGGTGAGCCGTTCGGTGCGGATCCTGCCCTGGGCGAGGGCGCTCGTCGGCACCAGGTCTCGGCCGGCCAGGGGACCGCCGAGGACGGGGCCGACCCCGGCGCCGTAGCCGATGACCGAGACATGGAAGAAGTCCCAGATCTCGTCGACGCCCCGGCCGCAGCGGATGATCAGCTCGCGCAGCATGCTGTTGATGGCGTCGGCCACGGCCATCTGCTTGGACTGGGTCGTGCTGGGCATCGCCGCGCGCATGGAGCTGGACTGGTCGATCAGGAACACGATGCAGGCCGGGTTGGCCCTGCTGATTTCTGCGTCGTACACGGCGGTTGTGCCCTTCTGTGCGGGATGGCGGAGGTCGGGTCGAGGGCGTCACTTCAGGGGGCACCAGGTGCTCAGACGCCCGTCGGCGAAGCTGACGTGAAGGAGGCCGGACGCGGCGGTCACATCCGTCGGCGCGGGTCCGTCCGGGGTCAGGGGCGTCAGCTCCCTGCCGGTGCGCACCTCCAGCCGGCGGACGGTGCGGGCGCCGCGGACGTACACCACGTCGTCGGTCACGGTCGGGGCGCTGCGCCCGTCGCCGTCGGTGGACGTGCGCCACACCTCGTCGCCGTGGGCCAGTGACAGGGCGACGACGGTGCCGGCGTGGTCGGTGACCAGCAGGAGATCGCCGTGCACGGCCGGAGGGGCGGTGACCGGGCGTGCGGAGACCTGCCACCGGCGGCGCGAGGTCCCCTCGGCGGTCAGCTCGTGGACGGTGCCCCGCGCGTCCCCGATGTACGCGCCCTCCGTCGTGAGAGCCGGTGCGCAGCCGGCCGAGTCCCAGGCGGGGTGGGGGCCCCGGCTCTCCTGGCCGGTGAGCCGTACCGCGATCAGTCCCCTGGCCTCGGTGGGGACCCAGAGCCGGATCCCGTCGGTGGCGAGCGGGGAGACCACGGGTTCGTCCAGCCAGATCAGGCGCAGACCGGTGCTCGTGCCGTCCCGGCCGGGGGGCTCGTACGCGAACAGGCCGTGCGTGGTTCCGATCAGCAGCCGGTCGCCCGCGACCACCGGGGAGTGCCGGCCGGGATCGCCGTCCAGCCGCAGCCGGATCTCCCGGCCCCGGACGCCCAGTTCGTGTCCGCTGAGCTCGCCGTCCCGCAGCGCCCACCACAGCCGGCCGGCCCAGAAGACCGGCGTGGACTCGGCCGTACCGGGCAGGGACAGCGTGAGGGCGAGGCTCCCGGTGGCCGCGTCGAGGATGTGCGCGGAGCCCTCACAGGTCACGACCAGCTGGGAGTCCATGACCAGCGGCGCGGACGAGAAGGGGCCGTCCGGTTCCCATGTCCACAACGGATCCGTCCGCACGGGGGACAGGACCCGGGTGCCGTGGTCGGCCGGGACGGGCGGCGGGGTCGGGGCGGCGGAGGCGCGCGAGTGCTCCGGCCCGGACACGGCGACGGGCACGGGAGTGGGCGTGGGCGTGGGCACGGCAGTGGGCGTGGGCGTGGGCGCGGGAGCAGGAGTGGGCGTCGGCGTTCCCTGTACGGTCGCCGGCTGCCGCGTGCCCGGAACCGTGCTCCCGGCGGAGACCACGGGCGGCCGTGAGCGCACCGCGTGCGGCGCGGACACGGCGGGACGCTGCTCCTCCTGCTCGCGCTGTGCGCTCCGCGCCCCCGTGTCAGGCCCGGGAACCTCCTCGGCCAGCCGGCGCAGCAGCGCGCTCCGTACGTACTCGCTCCAGGCGTCGCGGTACACGGGGCGGCGGTGGGTGCCCCACAGCGGGGGCACGATGAGCCGCCCCAGCCGCTTGGCCCCCGGCCGCCACCGGGGCCGCTGCCGCAGCGAGCGGGTCGCCGCGCGGCGCAGCCGGGTGCCCGCGCTGCCGTGGTACGCCGCCCAGTTGGCGAGGGCGTCCTCGACGGCCCTCCGGTTGTCCTTGCGATGCGTCAGGGCGTCGATGACGTCGATGGTGGGAAAGGGGGGTACGCCGGTGCAGGCGAAGGCGGTGACCGCGCCCAGCGCGTAGATGCTGCAGGCGAGCCGCGGGACGGCGTCCGCCCGGCGGAGTTCCGGCGCCAGCCATTCCACGTCGGCCCACAGGAACGGGGGACGCGGGGTGCCGGGCCCCCGCAGCAGACTCCGCAGCCGCAGCGCCAGATGCAGGTCCACCACCACCACGCCGTCGGCGGTGAGGAACAGGTTGGACGGCTTGAGGCCGGACAGCGTGAGCCCGAGCGTGTCCAACTGCTGCGCCAGGTTGGACAGCTGCCACATCAGATACAGGGCCGCTCCGGGCGGCAGCGACGGGCCGGACGCCAGGGCATGGGCGAGGGAGACGGCGGGCGCGTGGCTGCCCTGCGCCACGGGGTCGGCGCCCAGCCACCGGGTGGCCACCCAGGCGCGGTCGGTGCCGTGGTCGTAGCCGCCGACGGTGTCCACCGTGTGCCGGTGCACGGTCCGGTTCGGTGCCTCGCGCAGCCGGCGGAAGCGCCAGAGGACCTCCTCCACCCGCTGCCAGGTCTCCCGGGGCGGCCCCCAGTCGGGGTGCAGTTCCTTGACGGCCCAGAACGAGCCGTCCGGCGCGACCCCCCGGTAGGTGTAGCCGAGCGTCCCCTCGCCCACGGGGCGCAGGCGGCTGAACTCCCCGATCGCCTTCTCCGTCATGCGCGCCTTCTCACCTGTATGGCCCGCGGTGTTGCGCCGCGGTCGTGTCGGGGCCCGGTCATGGCGCCGGTGGTGTGGGGAGGGCCCAGGCCTGCACCGTGCGGTTCCAGGTGCCGATGTACGCGTGGCCGCGCGCGACGAGGGGCGGGGCGTGCATGGTCCCGTCGGTCCGGCGCGCCCAGCGCACCTCCCCGGTCAGGGCGTCGGCGGCGGTCAGCGTGGAGTCGCAGCCGATGTACAGGGTGCCGTCGTGGTGGACCGGGGGGCAGCGCAGGCGGCCCTGTGCGGCGAGGCGCCAGCGGGGTGCGCCGGACGCCATGTCGTACGCCCACACGGTGCCGCCCACCGTCCCCACGTAGAGCAGCTCCCGGCCGGTGACGGGACCGGTGCAGGCGGCGGCCCGGCCGGATCTGCGCCACCGTTCGAGTCCGGTGCGGGTGTCGATCGCGTACAGGGTGCCGGTCCGGCTGGAGAGGAAGAGCGTGTCCCCGTGCCAGGCGGGGGCGCCCACGAGGTCCCGCGCCTGCGGCAGCCGGACGGCGGGCGAACCGTCGTACACGCTCAGGGCCTGGAGCGTGCCCTGCCAGCCGGAGACGTACGCCCGGTCCGCGGCCACCGTGGGGCGGTCGAAGACCGGCCCCTTGCCGCAGGCGCCGATCCAGCGGCGGGTGCCGGTACGGGCGCGCACCCCGTGCACGGATCCGTCACGGGCGCCCACCAGCACGGTGTCGCCCGCGACGACCGGGGTGAAGACACAGCTGTCGCCGGCGGTGTAGGTCCACCGGAAGGACCCGTCGGCGGTGTCCAGGGCGAGCAGGGTGCGGTCCGAGCAGGGCACGAAGAGCATGCCGTGGCCGGTCGCGGGGGTGTGTTCGATACGGGCGCCGAGGTCGCGCTTCCACAGGATGTGCCCGTCGTCCGCGTCCAGCAGCCATACGGCGCCGTCCAGGGAGCAGACGGCGATGCCCTCGGCGACGTCGACCGGGGAGGTGAAGTAGGCACGTCCGCCGAGCTGGTGGGTCCATACGGGTTCGGGCGTGCCCCGGACGGGGAGCAGCCGGGTGCGCGGCAGGGGCGCGTTCTGCTGTTCGAGTGCCAGCCGTTCGGTGTGTCTGACGTGCTCGAGGACACCGGTGCGGGCCGTGTCCGACAGCCACGTCGCGCTGCGGCTCCCCCGGCGCGGCCGCACCCCCTGGGCCGCGAGCAGCGTGAGGAGGTCCTGCGCGGTGACACGGGCACCGGAGTCCTGTCGTGTGCACGCCTCCACGAGCGCGGGCAGCGGGTCGGCCAGGTGGGCGAAGGATGTGGCGGGGAACCGCATGGGCCGCTTCGCCGCCGCCTCGTCCAGGTCGAGACGCCGCATCTCGGCGCCGGTGGCGGCGTACACGAGGGTCAGGCCGAGGGCGAAGATGTCGCTGGGATAGCCGGCGCGGCCGGATATCTGCTCGGGCGCCATGAACGCCTCCGTGCCGACTCGCATGGCCGGCTCGGTGAGGGTCCGGTCCAGCCTGCGGGAGACCCCGAAGTCGATGAGCCGCAGGGAGCCGTCGGCCGCGCTGAGGACGATGATGTTCGACGGCTTGAGATCGCGGTGCACGATCCTGTTCGACTGCAGGTCCACCAGGGTGAGAGCGATCTCGGCGGCCAGCCGCAGTACCGCCTCCGTGTCGAGCGGGCCGTGCAGGGCGACCAGATTCCGCAGGTCCATTCCGGGGATGTACTCGGTCGCGAACCAGGGCGGCTCACTGTCCGGATCGCATTTCAGGAGCCGGAACGTCCCCTTGGCGTCCATGCTGCCGATCGCTTCCATTTCCCGCACGAACAGATTTCTTACGTACGAGGACGGAGGCGGATCGGTCTGCAGCGCTTTCACGACGGCCAGCGTCGAACCGGTGTGCGGTTGTTCTTCGGTCGCCAGATAGACGGTGGCCATTCCGCCGCATCCCAGCACCCCCAGCAGGGTGAACGGGCCCAGTTGCCTGGGGTCGCCCGAGCTCAGATTCTTCAAGTCCCCTTCACTCCCCCTTGCTGAAAAGGACATGCCTTTCGATTTTCGCGGCGCCTCCCCGACAGAGGCGGTCGTGCACTCCCGAAGTGATCGGAGACGCTTCGAGTGAACCGAAGATACTTCACTACAGGCCTATTTGTGTATGGCGGTACGGGTGTGTCGTTGAATATGACGCGAGATGATTGATTTCTTTTTTGAATCGAATTTATCTTTATGGAAATTGATCGCGGGAATGCCGCACTATGATCATTCGGGATCATGTCGTGACAGGTGTGGCCGACATGCGCCCCTCGCGGAACGCCGTCCCGCGCCAGACTGGGGGCATGGACGCAACGCGGATCGACGACTACCTGCGCCGCCTGGGCGCCGAGCAGCCCGCCTGGCCCACCGTGGACGCGCTGCGCGAACTGCATCTGCGGCATCTGGAGACCGTGCCGTTCGAGAACCTCTCCCTCCACCTCGGCGAGGAGATCGTGCTGGAGGAGAAGCGGCTGCTGGACAAGGTGGTCGAGGCCCGCCGCGGCGGCTTCTGCTACGAACTCAACGGCGCCTTCGGCGCCTTGCTCGCCGCCCTCGGCTACGACGTCCAGCTGCTCGCCGCCCGGGTGTACGGCGACGGGGGCCGGCCCGGCATCCCGTACGACCATCTCGCCCTGCGGGTACGGACGGTGGACGGCGGCGACCGGCTGGCCGACGTCGGCTTCGGCGCCCACTTCCACCTCCCCCTGGCCTTCGGGGAGCGGGGCGGCCAGGAGGACCCCGGCGGTGTGTTCCGGATCGCCGAGGCGGGCCCCGACGCGGCCGGGGTGCGCGGCGGGCACGACCGGGTGCGGGCGGCGGACCTGGACGTGAGCCGGAACGGGCGGCCGGTGTACCGGCTGGAGGTCCGGCCGAGGGCGCTCGCCGACTTCACGGCCGGCGCCTGGTGGCACAGCACCTCACCGGCCTCCCACTTCACCCGCTCCCTGGTGTGCTCGCGGATCACCGACGACGGCGGCAGGATCACGCTCGCCGGCCGCCGCCTCACCGTCACCGCCCCCGACGGCACCCGGCGGGTACGCGAGGCGGGGACGGACGAGGAGGTGCTGGCGCTCTACCGGGAGCGGTTCGGCATCACCCTGGACGAGGTGCCGGCGGTGCGCGGCAGCGGGGAGAGCGGCTGACCCGGTACCGGACAATGGCCCGTGTGAGTGATGTGCGACATGTGCTGGTGCTGCCCGACCGTGATGCCGCCGAGGAGGTCGCCGAGGCCCTCGGGGAGCGGTTCGGCGTGCGGGAGGAACCGCGGCTGGTGCGGGACGCCCTGGCGGGCGAGGACGACGCGGAGGACGCCCAGTGGCTCGTCGTCCTGCGCGACGAGGCACGGCGGCTGGACCCGGGGGAGCTCGACGAGTTCGTGGCCGCGTGGGACGGCTGGCGCGAGGAGCCGTAGCCCCGCCGGCTGCCGGACGGCGTTGTCGGTGCCCCGTGCGATGCTTGTCGCGATGGCCAGGAAGACCGCATCCGACGACCTTCTCGCCCCGGTGACGCTCGCCGTGGGCCAGGAGGACCTGCTGCTCGACCGCGTTGTGCGGGACGTGGTGGCCGCAGCCCGCGCCGCCGACGCCGACACGGACGTACGCGACCTGACACCCGACCGGCTCCAGCCCGGCACCCTCGCCGAGCTGACCAGCCCGTCGCTCTTCGCGGAGCGCAAGGTCGTCGTCGTACGCGATGCGCAGGACCTCTCGGCCGACACCGTCAAGGACGTGAAGGCGTACCTCGGCGCACCCGCCGAGGAGATCACGCTGGTGCTGCTGCACGCGGGCGGCGCCAAGGGCAAGGGGCTGCTGGACGCGGCGCGCAAGGCGGGGGCGCGGGAGGTGGCGTGCCCGAAGATGACCAAGCCGGCGGACCGGCTGGCGTTCGTCCGGGGCGAGTTCCGGACCGCGGGGCGCTCGGCCACCGCGGAAGCGTGCCAGGCGCTGGTCGACTCCCTCGGCAGCGATCTGCGCGAGCTGGCCTCGGCGGTGTCCCAGCTGACCGCGGACATCGAGGGCACCATCGACGAGGCCGTCGTCGGCCGGTACTACACGGGGCGGGCGGAGGCGTCGAGCTTCGCGGTCGCCGACCGCGCGGTCGAGGGCCGGGCGGTCGAGGCCCTGGAGGCCCTGCGCTGGTCGCTGTCGACGGGCGTGGCGCCGGTGCTGATCACCAGCGCGCTGGCCCAGGGCGTCCGCGCGATCGGCAAGCTCCAGTCGTCCCCGAACGCCCGCCCCGCCGACCTCGGCATGCCGCCCTGGAAGATCAACCAGGTGCGCCAGCAGATGCGCGGCTGGACACCGGACGGCGTGTCCGTCGCCCTGCGCGCGGTCGCCGCGGCGGACGCGGGCGTCAAGGGCGGCGGCGACGACCCGGAGTACGCCCTGGAGAAGGCGGTCGTCACGATCGCCCGCGCGGCCCGTTCACGGGGCCGGGCGTAGACACCGCTGCCGTCGGCTCCCCGGCGGCCCTGTGGGTCACGCGCGGTGCCCGGGGCCGGGCACCGCGGGGGAGCCCGGCCGCGTCAGCAGACGTCAGCAGGTCGGGGAGGTGCTGATCCTGATGCCGGTGGCGCGTCCGTCGGTGACGGTGAACGAGGAGCTGGGAGGCATGCAGCGCACCTGAGTACTGCCGTTGAAGATGTAGCGGACGTAGGCGACGTCGTCGTTGCGGGTGTTGACGACCGTCAGGTAGCCGTTCCTGACGGGGACGCTCTGGTAGGTGCTCGTGACGTCCTGGTACCTCTGGAAGTAGTTCCCGTAGTAGTCCAGTGAGTTGTAGAAGCACACATGCGGGTAGGGGCAGGTACTGCCCAGGTCGTCCGCGGCGGCGGGCGGAGCACCGGTCATGGCGAGCACGCCGGCCGCGGCCGCCGCGACGGAGGCGAGGCGTGTCTTCCACCTGGACGGGACCTTCTTCGGAGATGCCATCTGTTACCCCTCGGGAGAGCGCCGGACCGACGGTCCGGGAAGCGGACGTCGTCGCACCGTAACAACGGCGGTCGGGGCCCAAGGACCCGCGAAGTGGCAACATCCTGCCGCCGGTTGGCAGTACGCAGTCCCGCCGACCTGGTGAGCGTCTACGTGAGCAGGAAGTCCCCTCCCGGCACGCGCCCGTGCGTGGCCGCTTTCGTGGCCTTCGCCGCAGCGGGCTGAACGAGGGGTGGGGGGGGGGGGGGGGGGGGGGGGGGGGGGGCGCCGCCGCCCCCCCCCCCCCCCCCCCGCCCCACCGTCACGGAGTGACCCTCACGCCTCGCGTGCGCCCTCGTACATCTCCTCGATGAGGTTCTTGTACTCCCGCTCCACCACCGGCCGCTTCAGCTTCAGGCTCGGGGTGATCTCGCCGTGTTCGATGTCGAGGTCGCGCGGGAGGAGGCGGAACTTCTTGATGGTCTGCCAGCGCTGCAGGCCCTCGTTGAGCTGCCTGACGTAGCCGTCGACCATCGCGACCGTGGCGGGCGCGGCGACGATCTCCGCGTACGGCCTGCCCTCCAGGCCGTTCTCGGCGGCCCAGGGCGCGAGGGCGGCCTCGTCCAGGGCGATGAGGGCGGTGCAGTAGTTCCGGTCGGCGCCGTGGACGAGGATGTTGGAGACGTACGGGCAGACGGCCTTGAACTGGCCCTCGACCTCGGCGGGGGCGATGTACTTGCCGCCGGAGGTCTTGATGAGGTCCTTCTTGCGGTCGGTGATGCGCAGGTAGCCGTCGGCGGAGAGTTCGCCGATGTCGCCGGTGTGGAACCAGCCGTCCTCCTCCAGGACCTCGGCGGTCTTCTCGGGCAGGTTGTGGTAGCCCTGCATGATGCCGGGGCCGCGCAGCAGGATCTCGCCGTCGGCGGCGACACGGACCTCGGTGCCGGGCAGCGGCTTGCCGACGGTGCCGGTGCGGTAGGCCTCGCCGGGATTGACGAAGGAGGCGGCGGAGGACTCGGTGAGGCCGTAACCCTCCAGGATGTGGATGCCGGCGCCGGAGAAGAAGTAGCCGATCTCGGGAGCGAGGGCGGCGGAGCCGGAGACACAGGCGCGGAGGTTGCCGCCGAACGCCTCGCGGATCTTGGCGTAGACGAGCTTGTCGGCCAGGTTGTGCTTCGCCGTGAGGGCGAAGGGCGCGCTCGCGGTGCCGGTGCGGCGGAAGTTGTCCTGGGTGACCTTGGCGTACTCGCGGGCGACGCCCGCGGCCCACTGGAAGATCTTGTACTTGGCGCCGCCCCCGGCCTTCGCCTTGGCGGCGACGCCGTTGTAGACCTTCTCGAAGATGCGGGGCACGCCCGCCATGTAGGTCGGCCTGACCACCGGAAGGTTCTCGATGATCTTGTCGACGCGGCCGTCGACGGCGGTGACGTGGCCGACCTCGATCTGCCCGGAGGTGAGCACCTTGCCGAAGACGTGCGCGAGCGGCAGCCACAGATACTGCACATCGTCGCCGCTGACCAGCCCGGTCGCGACGGTCGCCTTCGCCATGTACGACCAGCAGTCGTGCGGCAGGCGGACGCCCTTGGGGCGGCCGGTGGTGCCGGAGGTGTAGATGAGGGTGGCGAGCTGGTCCTTGGTGATCGCGGCGACCCGCTCCTTGATCAGCTCCGGTTCCTTCTGGAGCCGGGCGGCGCCGAGCTTCTCCAGGTCGGTGAGGGTGATCACGAAGTCGTCGGTCTCGACGCCGGCCGGGTCGACGGCCACGACACGGGTGAGTTCGGGCAGCTCGGCGCGCTTCTCGACGGCCTTGGCGACCTGTTCGGCGTTCTCCGCGATGAGCACCCGGCTCTGGGAGTCGGACAGGATGTAGGCGGACTCGTCGGCGTTGGTCTGCGGGTAGACCGTGGTGGTGGCGGCGCCGGCGCAGAGGATGCCGAGGTCGGCGAGGATCCACTCGACCCGGGTGGAGGAGGCGAGCGCGACCCGCTGCTCGGCCTCGACGCCCAGCTCGATCAGGCCGGCCGCGATGGCGTGCACCCGTTCGGCGGCACCCGCCCAGGTGAGGGACTTCCAGTCGTCGGGGCCCTCGCCGGAGGCGGCCGGTACGGGGTAGCGGTAGGCCTCCTTGTCCGGGGTGGCCGTCACGCGCTCCAGGAAGAGGGTCGCCACGCTCGGCGGACGGTTCTCGATCAGTGTCTGTGTGTCGCTCACGACATCCTCCGGGGACCGCGACGGTGCGGCTGGATCAGTGCGGCTGGGTTTCCTCGCGCCGTTGTTTAACTGGCGAGTAACTATCGAGCAGGGATCAGAGTAAAGGCCGTCCGGCGCGGGCGTAAGGGCCTGCGGCCTGTTACTTCGTACAGAGAGCCACCCGGCGGACGCGCGGGGGCCCGTCGCACTTTCGTGCGACGGGCCCCCGTTCCGTCCGATTCGCGCGGTGACCCGCGGTAACCTCCGGTTACTTCTTGCCCTTGCCCGATCCCGCGGCGTCGTCGCTGGAGAGCACCGCGATGAAGGCCTCCTGCGGGACCTCCACGGAACCCACCATCTTCATCCGCTTCTTGCCCTCCTTCTGCTTCTCCAGCAGCTTCCGCTTACGGGAGATGTCACCGCCGTAGCACTTGGCGAGGACGTCCTTGCGGATGGCGCGGATGGTCTCGCGGGCGATCACCCGGGAGCCGATGGCCGCCTGGATCGGCACCTCGAACGCCTGGCGCGGGATGAGCTCGCGCAGCTTGGCGACGAGCCGCACCCCGTACGCGTACGCCGCGTCCTTGTGGGTGATCGCGGAGAACGCGTCCACCTTGTCGCCGTGCAGCAGGATGTCGACCTTGACCAGGCTGGAGGTCTGCTCGCCGGTGGGCTCGTAGTCGAGGGAGGCGTAGCCGCGGGTCTTGGACTTCAGCTGGTCGAAGAAGTCGAAGACGATCTCGGCGAGGGGGAGCGTGTAACGGATCTCCACGCGGTCCTCGGAGAGGTAGTCCATGCCGAGCAGGGTGCCGCGCCGGGTCTGGCACAGCTCCATGATCGCGCCGATGAACTCGGTCGGCGCGAGGATCGTGGCGCGCACGACCGGCTCGTACACCTCGTCGATCTTGCCCTCGGGGAACTCGCTCGGGTTGGTGACGACGTGCTCGGTGCCGTCCTCCATGATCACGCGGTAGACCACGTTGGGCGCGGTGGCGATCAGGTCGAGGCCGAACTCGCGCTCCAACCGCTCGCGGATCACGTCGAGGTGCAGCAGGCCCAGGAAGCCGACACGGAAGCCGAAACCGAGGGCCGCGGAGGTCTCCGGCTCGTAGACCAGGGCGGCGTCGTTGAGCAGGAGCTTGTCCAGCGCGTCGCGCAGCAGGGGGTAGTCCGAGCCGTCCAGCGGATACAGACCGGAGAAGACCATGGGCCTGGGGTCCTTGTAACCGCCGAGCGCCTCCTCGGCGCCCTTGTGCATGCTGGTGACGGTGTCACCGACCTTGGACTGGCGGACGTCCTTCACACCGGTGATCAGGTAGCCCACCTCGCCGACGCCGAGACCGTCGGCGGCCAGCATCTCCGGGGAGTTGGTGCCGATCTCCAGCAGCTCGTGGGTGGCGCCGGTGGACATCATGCGGATGCGCTCGCGCTTGTTGAGCTGGCCGTCGATGACACGGACGTACGTCACGACACCGCGGTACGAGTCGTAGACCGAGTCGAAGATCATCGCGCGGGCGGGGGCGTCCTTGACGCCGACCGGGGCCGGGACCTCGGCGACCACGCGGTCCAGCAGCGCCTCGACGCCGAGACCGGTCTTCGCGGAGACCTTGAGCACGTCGTCGGGGTCGCAGCCGACCAGGTTCGCCAGCTCCTCGGCGAACTTCTCCGGCTGTGCGGCCGGCAGGTCGATCTTGTTGAGTACGGGGATGATCGTGAGGTCGTTCTCCATCGCCAGGTAGAGGTTGGCGAGGGTCTGGGCCTCGATGCCCTGGGCGGCGTCGACGAGGAGGACCGTGCCCTCGCAGGCGGCGAGGGAGCGGGAGACCTCGTAGGTGAAGTCGACGTGCCCGGGGGTGTCGATCATGTTGAGGATGTGCGGGTTGCCCTTGTCGCCGGTGGGCGCCCAGGGCAGCCTCACCGCCTGGGACTTGATCGTGATGCCTCGCTCGCGCTCGATGTCCATGCGGTCGAGGTACTGAGCGCGCATCTGCCGCTGCTCGACCACACCGGTCAGCTGGAGCATCCGGTCGGCGAGCGTGGACTTGCCGTGGTCGATGTGCGCGATGATGCAGAAATTGCGGATCAGCGCGGGGTCGGTACGGCTCGGCTCGGGCACATGGCTGGGGGTCGCGGGCACGCAGGGTCCTGATTCTTGAGGCGTCCGCATACGTGTGCTTGTGCGTCTGCGGTCTCGGGTCGGATCGATACGTAGCTTCCATCGTCCCACGGGCGGCGACCGGGGACGGGTTTGGGCCGCTGAATGGGCCGCTGGTAGTGTGGGGGGCTGTGTCTCATGCCCTCTCGGTGCGAGGCACACCTTCTGAAAATCACCGGTGCGTGCCCCGTGCGGGCCCGTGCCAGAACCTGTAGAGGCTCATTCGTGGCGAACATCAAGTCCCAGATCAAGCGGAACAAGACCAACGAGAAGGCGCGGCTGCGCAACAAGGCCGTCAAGTCCTCTCTGAAGACCGCGATCCGCAAGGCCCGTGAGGCCGCCGCCGCGGGTGACGTCGAGAAGGCCACCGAGTACCAGCGCGTCGCCGCGCGTCAGCTCGACAAGGCCGTCTCCAAGGGCGTCATCCACAAGAACCAGGCCGCCAACAAGAAGTCGGCGCTGGCTACGAAGGTCGCGGCCGTCAAGGGCTGAACCATCCTTTGATCTGACCGTCGGCTGGACCCCGGGCGGGCCCTCTCTCATCCGCCCCCGGCCGGCATCCCGAGCTCGTACGCGGCCTGCGTTCGCCACGCGGGTACGGGCTCACACGCTTCATCCGAAGGCCTCACCCTCCACCCTTCCCCGGGTGGTGGGCGGGGCCTTCGGCCTTTCCCCGCTGGGCCCGGCCCCGCGAGCGGGCCGCGCGGCGCCCGGCGCGTACCACCGAAGGCCCGGGGAGAGCGCCGCGCGGCAAGCGGGAGGCCCCTGCTCCCGCAGAGCTACGAGGCCGCCCGCCCGCACAGCAGCACCGGCGAGCGGACCTTCCCCCGCTCGGTGACCTCATCGAGCGGCCCCCTCGGCTCGCTCGTGGGGCCGGCCCCTCGGACTCGCCGGAATGGGCCGCAGCCCATTGCCCCGCCGACGATCCCGTGCGTGTCCCCGCGAGATCCGGTGCGCACTGCGCGGGGCGGGCCGCCGCGAACTGGTCGAGGTCGTCCATGGAGAGCCCGGACCGCTGAGGGCGCCGACTTCGGTGTTGCCCGCATGTGATCGGTTTTCGGGCAGGTGTGTGTCTGATTCCCCAAGCCGTTTTCACTCTCAATGGTCAACTTCGGTAACCCAGTGCTTATGGGCGGGTCCCGTCTGTCACCCTGTCGGCAGCGATCGAGTTCTCTTCGTACGAACTGCCCGGGGAGCCGCCCATGCGGGCCATTCCGACCCAGCGGGAGACCGCCCCGTGCGCCCCCGACGCGCGGGGGTGCGCGCGGGTGGAGACGACCCTGACCGGAAGCCCCCTCGCGCCCGGTTCCGCGCGGGCGCTGCTGCGCAAGGCGCTCACCGAGTGGGCGGAACTCGCGCTGCCCGGCGCCGCGCACCTCACCGGCCGGACCGGCGACGACGCCACCCTCATCGCCAGCGAACTGGTCACCAACGCCGTCGTGCACGCCGGCACCGAAGTGCGCCTGACCTGCCGGCTGGAGCAGGAGACCGGTGCCCTCGTCATCGAGGTCACCGACCGGCACCCCTCCCGCGCACCGCGCGGCGGCGAACCGGAGACCGCCTGCGCGCGGGACGCCGCCGAGTACGGACGGGGCCTGCGCCTGGTCGCCGCGCTCTCCGACTCCTGGGGGATCACCTACCGTCCGGGCGCGAAGACCGTGTGGGCGCGGCTGCCCACGGGGGAGTACGCGGCCGGCGAGCGGACCGACCCGTACGGCGACGAGTACGCGCCGGCACCCGACCTGCGGGTCGCGGAGATCCTCGCGCCCGACCCCCTGGACCCGCCGGCCGACCGGAGCGCGCAGGGGCACCGCGAGGGGGCCCCGGGCCGGGACACCTGGCTGGCCGGGTCGTACGGGGACGACTGGCTCGCCCGCCGCGACGGACGCGACGGCACCTGGCTGGGGCGCGGGGCCCTGTCCTTCCTCGCCGAGGCGTCCGACCTGCTCGCCGGGCAACTCGACGAGGACCTGGTCACCTCCCTCGCCGGGCAGTTGATCGTGCCGCGGCTGGCCGACTGGTGCGCGGTGTGGCTGGAGGACGAGACCACCGGCCGCGGCGGCTGGAGCGACGGCGCCCCACGGTCCGACGGGCCACGCCTCGCCCGCGTCTGGCACGCCGGTGAAAGCTGTATCGAGGCCCTGAGCCGGGTGCTCCGGCACAACCCGCCCGCCCTCGGCGACCCGTTCCTCCCGGGACCGGCCGCCTATCCGTGGCCGGGCGCGGCAGCGGACACCCCGCGGGACGACCCGGACGGTGTTCCCGCCGGTGAGGTGTCCGGCACCGCCCTCGCCTACCGCCTCGTCGCCGGCGGACGCCCGCTGGGCACCCTCGTCATCGGCCGGGGCGGTATCGACCGCTTCCCCGACGAGATCACCGGCCTGGCCGAGGACCTCGGCCGACGCGTCGCCCTCGCCATCGGGGCAGCGCGGCAGTACTCCCGGCAGGCCACCATCAGCGCCGTACTGCAGCGCGGACTGCTGCCCGGTGCCGTCGCCGAGATCCCCGGTGTGCGCAGCGCCCTCGTCTACGAACCCTGCGACAAGGGCGGACCGAGCGGCGACTTCTACGATCTCTTCCCCGCCGGACAGGGCCGCTGGTGCTTCGCCGTCGGCGACGTCCAGGGCAAGGGGCCCGAGGCCGCCGTCGTCATCGGCCTCGTCCGCCCCTGGCTGCGGCTGCTCGCCCGCGAGGGCTACCAGGTCGCCGACGTCCTCGACCGCCTCAACCAGCTCCTCCTCGACGACGCCACCGAGGCCGCCGACGCCGCCGCCCGCGCCCTGGTGGCCGCCGGCGCCCGCCCGACCGCGCCCGGCGACGGCCCCCAGACCCGATTCCTCTCCCTCCTCTATGGCGAACTCGTCCCCTTCGCCGGCGGTTTCCGCTGCACCCTCGCCTCGGCCGGACACCCCCTCCCCCTCCTGCTCGCCCCCGACGGCTCGGTCACCGCCGTGGCCCAGCCGCAGACCCTGATCGGCGTCGTCGACGACGTCACCTACACCAGCGAGACCTTCGACATGTACTCCGGCGACACCCTCCTGTGCGTCACCGACGGAGTCACCGAGCGGCGCTCCGGCTCCCGCCAGTTCGACGACGGCGACGGACTCGCCACCGCCCTGTCCGGATGCGCGGGCCTGCACGCGGAGCCGATAGCGGAACGCATCACCCGGCTCGTGCACGAGTTCGGGGCCCGCCCGCCCGCCGACGATCTCGCCCTCCTGGTGCTCCAGGCGGAGTGACGCGGCCGGTGCGGGACAATGGAGCACATGCCTTCCGCACTCCCCGACGGCGAGCCCGTCCCCGCCGACGGCGCGCTGCCCGCCTCCGCGCTCGCCGGGGCCGCCGAGCGCCCCCTCGGCTTCTACCTGCACGTCCCGTACTGCGCGACCCGCTGCGGCTACTGCGACTTCAACACCTACACCGCGACCGAGCTGCGCGGCAGCGGCGGCGTACTGGCCTCCCGCGACAACTACGCCGACACCCTCGTCGACGAGGTCCGCCTGGCCCGCAAGGTGCTGGGCGACGACCCGCGCGAGGTCCGCACGGTCTTCGTCGGAGGCGGTACGCCGACGCTGCTGGCCGCGGACGATCTCGTACGGATGCTGGCGGCGATCCGGGAGGAGTTCGGCCTCGCGCCGGACGCCGAGGTGACGACGGAGGCGAATCCGGAGTCGGTCGACCCCGCCTATCTCGCGACCCTGCGCGCCGGCGGCTTCAACCGGATCTCCTTCGGCATGCAGAGCGCCCGGCAGCACGTACTGAAGGTCCTCGACCGCACCCACACCCCCGGCCGCCCCGAGGCCTGCGTCGCCGAGGCCCGCGCGGCCGGCTTCGGCCATGTCAACCTCGACCTGATCTACGGCACCCCGGGGGAGTCCGACGACGACTGGCGGGCGTCCCTGGACGCGGCGATCGGCGCCGGCCCCGACCATGTGTCCGCGTACGCGCTGATCGTCGAGGAGGGCACGCAGCTCGCCCGCCGTATCCGGCGGGGCGAGGTGCCGATGACGGACGACGACGTCCACGCGGACCGGTATCTGATCGCCGAGGAGACGCTGTCGGCGGCGGGGTTCGACTGGTACGAGGTGTCGAACTGGGCCACCTCGGACGCGGGCCGCTGCCTGCACAACGAGCTGTACTGGCGTGGCGCCGACTGGTGGGGCGCGGGGCCGGGCGCGCACTCGCACGTGGGGGGCGTGCGCTGGTGGAACGTCAAGCATCCGGGGGCGTACGCGGGGGCACTGGCGGCGGGACGGTCGCCCGGGGCCGGCCGCGAGGTCCTGTCGGACGAGGACCGGAGGGTCGAGCGGATCCTGCTGGAGCTGCGGCTGCGGGAGGGCGTGCCGCTGTCACTGCTGAAAGAGGCGGGACTGGAGGCGGCTCGGCAGGCGCTGGCGGACGGACTGCTGGAGCGGGGCCCGTACGAGGAGGGCCACGCGGCCCTCACTCTGCGCGGCCGGCTGCTGGCGGACGCCGTGGTCAGGGACCTGGTGGACTGATCACTCGGGGGAGTGAATCACTGCGGAACGGGGGTTCGGCCCCTAACCTGTTTCGTAGGCTGCCGCCGACAGTGCGCGGCGGATGTGGAGGGCCACGGAGATGACGGCTGTGGACGAACGTGGAGTCGCGGAGTTCTTCGCGGGGTTCGAGCCACCCGAGGGGCTCAAGGTGGAGTTGCTTCGGGGAGAAATCGTGATGATGGCCAGCCCTGATCTGGTGCACAACCGGATCGTCACGTGTCTCATGGACCAGATTCCGTACCGGCAGTGGGAGCGGCTCCAGACCCAGGACGTCGACATTGTTGACGAGGCCAGCGAGCCCGTACCCGATCTCGTGGTCATGAAGGTGGGTGTCGGTCCTGACTCCGGGCGCCTTCTGCCGTCCCAGATTGTCACGCTGGTCGTGGAAGTGGTCTCGAAGACCAGCGTGGACCGGGACTACGGTGTCAAGCGTCTGATCTACGCTGCGGGTGAAGTACCCGCATACCTGATCATCGACCCGATCATGGCGCAGTGCGTTCTCTACTCGGAGCCGGCCGGGCGCGGCGAGGGCGCCGACTATCAGGTACAGCGGGTCACCAGGTTCGGGGCGCCGCTGCCACTGGAACAGTTGGGCGTCGAACTGGACACCACCGAGTTCGGTACCTACAAGGGCGTCAAGCCACATCATCGCCCGTGACGAAGTCGATCAGTTCCTCCACCCGGCCGAGGAGCTGCGGCTCCAGGTCCTTGTAGGAGCGCACCGAGCCGAGGATCCGCTGCCACGCCTCGCCGGTGTTCGCCACCCGCCAGCCCAGCGCCTCGCACACCCCCGTCTTCCAGTCCCGCCCCCGCGGCACCCGCGGCCACCCGGCGATCCCCACGGACGCCGGCTTCACCGCCTCCCAGACGTCGATGTACGGATGCCCCACCACCAGCGCGTGCTCGCTCGTGACCGCCTCCGCGATCCGCCACTCCTTCGAGCCCGGCACCAGATGGTCCACCAGGACGCCCAGCCGCGCGTCGGGGCCGGGGGCGAAGTCCTCGACGATCGACGGCAGGTCGTCGACACCCTCCAGGTACTCCACGACCACGCCCTCGATGCGCAGGTCGTCGCCCCACACCTTCTCGACCAGCTCCGCGTCGTGCCGCCCCTCGACGTAGATGCGCCCCGCGCGGGCCACCCGCGCCCGCGCGCCGGGAACGGCGACGGAGCCGGACGCCGTACGGGCGGGACGTACCGGACCGGCGGCGGACGGACGCACCAGCGTCACCACCCGCCCCTCCAGCAGGAAACCGCGCGGCTCCAGCGGGAACACCCGGTGCTTGCCGAAGCGGTCCTCCAGCGTCACCGTGCCCGCCTCGCAGCGGATCACCGCGCCGCAGAAGCCGGTACCGGGTTCCTCCACCACCAGGCCGGGCTCGGCCGCGACCTCGGGGACCGGCTGCGGCTTCTTCCACGGAGGGGTCAGATCGGCGGAGTACTGGCGCATTCCGACGACGATACGAGGAGCCCGCCCGCCGCGATCAGTCCGACACGCCGAAACGCGCCGCCAGCGCGTCCCGCTGGGCCCGTACGAACGCCGCGTCCACCACCGCGCCGTGCCCGGGCACGTACCGCGCGTCCTCACCGCCCAGCTCGAGCAGCCGGTCCAGCGCGGCCGGCCAGTGCGACGGCACGGCGTCGGGGCCGGCCTGCGGTTCGCCCGACTCCTCGACCAGGTCGCCGCAGAACACGACCTCCGGGGAACCGGGGACGAGGACCGCGAGGTCATGGGCGGTGTGCCCGGGGCCCACGTTCGCCAGCAGCACCTGCCGCCCGCCGTCCGGCCCGAGGTCGAGCGTCCACTCGCCGGACACCGGGTGCCGTGGCGGCACCAGCGCGTCCACGGCCTCCTGCGCCACCCGCGCGTCCAGCCCGTGGCGCACCGCGTCCGCGCGCAGTTCCGCCCGCCCGCGCGCCGTCAGCACCGTCTCCATGCCCACCGCGCCGAACACCTCCGCGCCCGTGAGGGCCGCCGAACCGAGGACATGATCGAAGTGCGGGTGGGTGAGCGCGAGATGCGTCACACGACGGCCGGTGAGCGCGAGCGCCTGGGCCCGCAACCGCGCGCCCTCTCCCAGTCCGGACCCCGCGTCCACGAGCAGCACCCCGTCCGCGCCCACGACGAGCCCCGCCGTGCAGTCCCACACCGGCAGCCGGCACCGCCCCACCCCGGGCGCCAGTTGCTCCCATCCCGACTCTTCCCAAGTCACGGTCACGACGGGACGCTATCGGAGACGACGACGCCCGGCGCGGCGGCGCGGGGACCGGCCTTGCCCGGGGTGTACCCCCCGGCCGTACACTGGGCGGGGAAGTCTGGCACTCGCGTGCGAAGAGTGCCAGGCGGACAGGGAAGGTACCGCGCGGGAAGGCTTCTGGAGGTGTGCGCGATGCTCAGTGAACGCAGGCTCCAGGTGCTGCGCGCCATCGTCCAGGACTATGTGGGCACCGAGGAGCCCGTCGGCTCCAAGGCCCTCACCGAGCGGCACAACCTGGGCGTCTCCCCGGCCACCGTGCGCAATGACATGGCGGCCCTGGAGGACGAGGGGTTCATCGCCCAGCCGCACACCAGTGCCGGGCGCATCCCCACCGACAAGGGGTACCGGCTGTTCGTCGACCGGCTCGCCGGCGTGAAGCCGATGACCGGGCCCGAGCGGCGGGCCATCCAGAACTTCCTCGACGGCTCCGTCGATCTCGACGACGTGGTCGCCAGGACCGTGCGGCTGCTCGCGCAGCTGACCCGGCAGGTCGCCGTCGTGCAGTACCCGTCGCTGACCCGCTCCACGGTGCGGCACGTGGAACTGCTGTCCCTGGCCCCGGCGCGGCTGATGCTGGTGCTGATCACGGACACCGGCCGGGTGGAGCAGCGCCTGGTCGACTGCCCGGCGCCGTTCGGCGAGCAGTCGCTCGCGGACCTGCGCGCGCGGCTCAACAGCCGGGTCGCGGGCCGCCGGTTCACCGATGTGCCGAGCCTGGTCGAGGACCTCCCCGAAGCATTCGAGGCGGACGACCGCGGTACGGTCTCGATGGTGCTCTCCACTCTGCTGGAGACGCTCGTCGAGGAGAACGAGGAGCGGCTGATGATCGGCGGGACCGCCAATCTCACCCGCTTCGGACATGACTTCCCCCTCACGATCCGGCCCGTCCTCGAGGCGCTGGAGGAGCAGGTCGTGCTCCTCAAGTTGCTTGGGGAGGCGGGGGATTCGGGCATGACCGTGCGCATCGGGCACGAGAACGCCTATGAGGGACTCAACTCCACGTCCGTCGTGTCGGTGGGCTACGGTTCGGGCGGCGAGGCTGTTGCCAAGCTCGGCGTGGTCGGACCGACCCGCATGGACTACCCGGGAACGATGGGAGCGGTACGCGCAGTGGCACGGTACGTCGGACAGATCCTGGCGGAGTCGTAGTGGCCACGGACTACTACGCCGTACTCGGCGTACGCCGCGACGCGTCGCAGGAGGAGATCAAGAAGGCCTTCCGGCGGCTCGCCCGCGAGCTGCATCCGGACGTCAATCCTGATCCCAAGACGCAGGAGCGGTTCAAGGAGATCAACGCCGCCTACGAGGTGTTGTCCGACCCGCAGAAGAAACAGGTCTACGACCTGGGCGGCGACCCCCTCTCCCAGGCGGGCGGCGGCGGTGGCGCGGGCGGCTTCGGGGCGGGCGGCTTCGGCAACTTCTCCGACATCATGGACGCGTTCTTCGGTACGGCGTCGCAGCGCGGGCCGCGCTCGCGCACCCGCCGGGGCCAGGACGCCATGATCCGGATCGACGTCGAGCTCGACGAGGCGGCGTTCGGCACGACGAAGGACATCCAGGTCGACACGGCCGTCGTCTGCACCACGTGCAGCGGCGAGGGCGCCGCTCCGGGCACCACCGCGCAGACCTGTGACATGTGCCGTGGCCGTGGTGAGGTCTCGCAGGTCACGCGGTCCTTCCTGGGCCAGGTCATGACGTCCCGCCCCTGCCCGCAGTGCCAGGGCTTCGGCACCGTCGTCCCGACCCCGTGCCCCGAGTGCGCGGGCGACGGCCGCATCCGCTCCCGGCGCACCCTCACGGTCAAGATCCCGGCCGGTGTGGACAACGGCACCCGGATCCAGCTGGCCGGCGAGGGCGAGGTCGGGCCCGGCGGCGGTCCCGCCGGCGACCTGTACGTGGAGATCCACGAACTCCCGCACAGCACCTTCCAGCGGCGCGGCGACGACCTGCACTGCACGGTCACCATCCCGATGACGGCGGCGTCCCTCGGCACCAAGGTGCCGCTGGAGACGCTGGACGGCATGGAGGAGGTCGACATCCGGCCCGGCACCCAGTCCGGCCAGTCGATCCCGCTGCACGGCCGGGGCATCACCCACCTGCGCGGCGGCGGCCGGGGCGACCTCATCGTCCACGTGGAGGTCCAGACCCCGACGAAGCTCGACCCGGAACAGGAACGCCTGCTGCGTGAACTCTCCAAACTGCGTGGGGAGGAACGGCCTACGGGACAGTTCCAGCCGGGGCAGCAGGGGCTTTTCTCGCGGCTGAAGGACGCTTTCAACGGCCGCTGATGTCGGCCCGCCGGTGCTGTCCGGTTGACGTCGGGGGGTCTGCTGCCGGGGGTCCGGGGGTTGTCCCCCGGGCGAGCACAGTCAGCCGGGGCAGCAGGGGCTTTTCTCGCGGCTGAAGGACGCTTTCAACGGCCGCTGACGTCGGCCCGCCGGTGCTGTCCGGTTGACGTCGGGGGGTCTGCCGGGGGTCCGGGGGTTGTCCCCCGGGCGGGCGCAGTCAGCCGGGGCAGCAGGGGCTTTTCTCGCGGCTGAAGGACGCTTTCAACGGCCGCTGACGTCGGCTTCGGTGCCCCGGGCGAAAGTGGCTTATGCCAAGGGGAAGGGCAGGTTCGGAGTCGAGCGGGGGACGTGACAACATGCGGTCATGTCCTCCGTACTGACCGAAATCTGCCCGCACCCCGTCGTGCAGGCACCCATGGCGGGCGGTGTCGCCGTGCCGCAGCTCGCCGCCGCCGTGTCCGAGGCGGGCGGACTCGGTTTCCTGGCCGCCGGGTACAAGACGGCGGACGGGATGTACCAGGAGATCAAGCAGCTGCGGGGACTGACCTCCCGCCCCTTCGGCGTCAACCTCTTCCTGCCGCAGCCGGAGACACCCGACCCGGCCGCCGTCGGTGTCTACGCCCATCAGCTGGCCGGCGAGGCATCCTGGTACGAGACCGAGCTCGGCGACCCCGACAGCGGCCGTGACGACGGCTACGACGCGAAACTCGCCGTACTGCTGGACAACCCCGTGCCGGTGGTGTCGTTCCACTTCGGCGTCCCGTCCCGCGAGGCACTGGACGCCCTGCGCCGCGCCGGCACGTTCACGCTGGTCACCGCCACCACCGCCGAGGAGGCCCGCGCCGTGGAGCGGGCCGGCGCGGACGCGGTGATCGCGCAGGGTGTGGAGGCCGGCGGCCACCAGGGCACCCACCGGGACGTCCCGGACACGGACCGTTCCGGCGTCGGACTGCTCTCCCTCGTCGCCCAGGTCCGGGAGTCCGTCGGTATCCCGGTCGTCGCGGCCGGCGGCATCATGCGGGGCGGCCAGATCGCCGCCGTCCTCACGGCCGGCGCCGACGCGGCCCAGCTCGGCACGGCCTTCCTCGCCGCCCACGAGTCCGGCGCGCACTCCCTGCACAAGCGCGCCCTCACCGACCCCCTGTACGCCCGCACCGAGCTGACCCGCGCCTTCTCGGGCCGGCCGGCCCGCGCCCTGGTCAACCGTTTTCTGCGCGAGCACGGCCCGTACGCGCCCGCCGCCTACCCCGACGTCCACCATCTCACCGCCCCCCTGCGCAAGGCCGCCGCCAGGGCCGGGGACGCGCAGGGGATGGCGCTGTGGGCGGGGCAGGGCCACCGTATGGCCCGCGAACTGCCCGCCGGACAGCTGGTGGAGCTGCTGGCCGCCGAACTGGAGGCCGCCCGATGACCGCGCCGGTGTTCGTCGTCGACGACTTCGCCACGGACGGCTCCGGCCGCTACGTCCTCGACGGGCCCGAGGGACGGCACGCCGTCTCCGTGAAGCGGCTGCGGGCCGGTGAGGTCGTGGTCCTCACGGACGGCGCGGGACGCTGGGCCGAGGGCGAGGTGGACGCCGCCGAGGGCAAGGACCGGCTGGTCGTGCGGCTCGGCGAGGTCGTGGAGGAGCCGGCGGAGACGCCCCGGCTGACCGTCGTCCAGGCGTTGCCCAAGGGGGACCGGGGTGAGGTGGCCGTGGAGACGATGACCGAGGTCGGGGTCGACGTCATCGTGCCGTGGGCGGCGTCGCGGTGCGTCACGCAGTGGAAGGGCGAGCGGGGGGCGAAGTCGCTCGGGAAGTGGCGGGCGACGGCCCGGGAGGCGGGGAAGCAGTCGCGGCGGGTGCGGTTTCCCCGGGTGGCGGACGCGGTGACGAGTCGGGGGGTTGCGTCGATCCTCGCCGAAGCGGAGTTCGCGGCTGTGCTGCATGAGAGCGGTACGGAGGCGTTGGCGTCCGTCGAACTTCCCGTGTCCGGGGACATCGTGTTGGTGGTCGGGCCCGAAGGGGGCGTCTCGCCGGAGGAGTTGGCGTTGTTCTCGGAGGCGGGGGCCCGGGCGTTCCGGCTGGGGCGGAGTGTGCTGCGGACGTCGACGGCGGGTACGGCTGCGGGGGCGCTGCTGCTGGGGCGTACGGGGCGGTGGGGTTGAGCGGAGGGTCTCCCGTCCCCCGGGGGCGCTGCCCCCACCCCAGGTTCGGGACGGGAAGGGGCGGCGGGGGCGAACAAACCATCTGGCCGTATGCGCCCTACCGCGCCGCCCCCCACAGTGGCACGCTGCCATCCATGGGGGCGATGAAAAGGATCCGCCGGCACGCGCCGGCCATCGGCTTCGCCGTGGCCGCCCTGGCCGGCGTCACCGCGTGCGAGGACGGCGGCCTCAGCTCCGCCGCCGTCGCGTTCACCACCGACGAGACCGTGACCAAGGAACTCAACAAGCAGAAGACCGAGGTCCGCTGGCTCAGCTGCACCGGCGACTTCGGAGACGGGAACACCGCGAGCAAGAACGCCGTCGCCTCCGTCGACTGCCAGGGCGAGACCAAGGACGGCAAGGAGATCACCGTCTCCGGAAGGATCACCCACGCCGTCAACGGCGCCTGCGTACGCGGAAATCTGACCGCGAAGGTCGGCGGAAAACAGGTGTTCCGGGTCGATGGCCTGGGCGACTGCGACTCCAAGAGCCCGCCGCGTGTGGGCCAGCCGACGCAGCGCGGCCCGCAGCCCACCGTCACCGTGACCGTGACGACGACCGTGTGGTGCGAGCAGTACCCCTCGTGTCGCCCCGTCGAGGGCAAGTGATCGCAACCTCTGTCCAGGAACGCCCGCGCCTGCATAGGGTGATCGGGTGACACAGCCCGCATCGGTCGCATCCACCGCATCCACCGCTTATCTCCGATTCCCGCATCTGCGCGGCGAGTTGGTCGCCTTCACCGCCGAGGACGACGTGTGGCTCGCCCCGCTCGACGGCGGCCGGGCCTGGCGGGTGAGCGCCGACAACGTGCCGGTGACCCGGCCCCGTATCTCCCCCGACGGCACCACCGTCGCCTGGACGTCCACCCGCGACGGCGCCCCCGAGGTGCACATCGCGCCCGTCGAAGGCGGCCCCGCCCGGCGCCTGACCCACTGGGGCAGCGGTACGACCCGCACGCGCGGCTGGACGGCGGACGGACGGGTCCTGGTGACCACCTCCCACGGCCGGGCCAGCTTCCGCCGTACCTGGGCCCACGCCGTCCCCCTCGACGGCGGCCCCGCCACCACGCTGCCGTACGGGCCGGTCGGTGATGTCGCCCAGGGACCGCACACCGTGCTGCTGTCCGCGCCGATGAGCCGCGAGGCGGCCTGGTGGAAGCGCTACCGGGGCGGTACGGCGGGCAAGTTGTGGATCGACCGCGAGGGCGACGGCGAGTTCGTACGGCTGCACGAGGACCTCGACGGGAACCTCGAGTGCCCGCTGTGGGTGGGGGAGAGGGTCGCGTTCCTCTCCGACCACGAGGGCACCGGAGCCCTGTACTCCTCCCTCGCCGACGGCGTCGACCTGCGCAGGCACACTCCCCTCGACGGCTTCTACGCCCGGCACGCCGCCACGGACGGCACCCGTGTCGTGTACTCCAGCGCCGGTGAACTGTGGCTTCTCGAGGACCTCGACGGCGCCGAACCGCGCCGCCTCGACGTCCGGCTCGGCGGGCAGCGCGTCGACCTGCAGCCGTTCCCGGTGAACGCGGCCCGCTGGTTCGGCTCCGCCTCCCCCGACCACACCGCGCGCGGCAGTGCCGTCTGTGTGCGCGGCACCGTCCACTGGGTCACCCATCGTGCCGGTCCCGCCCGCGCGCTCGCCGCGACGCCGGGCGTACGGGCCCGGCGGCCCCGCGCCTTCCGCGCGGACGGCGAGGAATGGGTGGTGTGGGTGACGGACGCCGAGGGCGACGACGCCCTGGAGTTCGCCCCCGCCACCGGACTCGCCCCGGGCGCCACCCCGCGCCGGATCGCCGCAGGGCAGCTGGGCCGGGTCGTGGGGCTCGCCATGGCCCCCGACGGCAGCCGCGCCGCGGTCGCCTCCCACGACGGCCGGGTGCTGCTCGTCGAGCGCCGGACCGGCGAGGTCCGCGAGGTCGACCGCAGTGACAACGGCGACGTGTCCGGGCTGGTCTTCTCGCCGGACTCCGGCTGGCTCGCCTGGTCCCACCCCGGCCCGCGCCCGCTCAGCCAGCTCAAGCTCGCCAACACCACCGACCTGTCGGTCACCGAGGCGACCCCGCTGAGGTTCCGGGACTACGCGCCCGCCTTCACCCTCGACGGCAGGCATCTCGCCTTCCTGTCGACCCGCTCCTTCGACCCGGTCTACGACGCGCACGTCTTCGACCTGGCCTTCGTCGAGGGCGTACGGCCGTATCTGATCACCCTCGCGGCGACCACCCCGTCCCCGTTCGGCCCGCAGCGGCACGGCCGGCCCTTCGAGACCCCGGACCGGGACGAGACCCCCGACAGCGAGGGCACCCCGACCACCAGGATCGACCTCGACGGTCTCGCCGACCGCATCGTGCCGTTCCCGGTGGAGGCCGCCCGCTACACCGATCTGCGCGCCGCCAAGGACGGGGTGCTGTGGCTGCGGCACCCGGTGCGCGGTGTGCTCGGCGCCTCCCGCGCCACCCCCGACGACCCGGACCCCAAGACCGACCTGGAGCGCTACGACCTCGCCCAGCAGCGGATCGAGCATCTCGCCGTGGACGCCGACCACTTCGAGGTCAGCGGCGACGGCAAGCGGGTGCTGCTGTGGACCGACGGGCGGCTGAAGGTCGTACCCAGCGACCGGCGCGCCTCCGGCGACGACGACAGTGACACCAACATCACCGTCGACCTGGACCGGGTCCGTCAGTTCGTCGACCCGGCCGCCGAGTGGCGGCAGATGTTCGACGAGAACGGCCGCATCATGCGGGACAACTTCTGGCGTCCCGACATGAGCGGCGTCGACTGGGACGGGGTCCTCGACCGCTACCGGCCCGTGCTCGACCGGCTCGCCACCCACGACGACCTCGTCGACCTGCTGTGGGAGGTGCACGGCGAACTGGGCACCTCGCACGCCTATGTCATCCCGCGCGGCGGCTACGGCGACGGGGCCCGCCAGGGACTCCTCGGCGCGGACATCTCCCGTCACGAGGACGGCAGTTGGCGGGTCGACCGGATCCTGCCCGCCGAGACGTCCGACCCGGACGCCCGCTCGCCGCTCGCCGCGCCCGGTGTCGCCGTACGGGTCGGGGACGCGATCGTCGCCGTCGGCGGAGCGCCGGTCGACCCGGTGACCGGGCCCGCGCCGTTGCTGGTGGGGACGGCGGGCAAGCCGGTGGAGCTGACGGTGTCGCCTTCGGGCGGCGGTGAGCCGCGGCACGCCGTGGTGGTACCCGTCGCCGACGAGGAGCCGCTGCGGTACCACGCGTGGGTCGCCGACCGGCGGGCGTACGTGCTGGAGAAGTCCGGCGGGCGGCTGGGGTACATCCACGTTCCCGACATGCAGGCGCCCGGGTGGGCGCAGATCCATCGTGACCTGCGGGTGGAGGTGCTGCGGGAGGGGCTGATCGTGGACGTGCGGGAGAACCGGGGCGGGCACACCTCGCAGCTCGTGGTGGAGAAGCTGGCCCGGCGGATCGTGGGGTGGGATCTGCCGCGCGGGATGCGGGCGGAGAGCTATCCGCGGGACGCGCCGCGGGGGCCGGTCGTGGCCGTGGCCAACGAGTTCTCCGGGTCCGACGGGGACATCGTGAACGCGGCGATCCGGGCGCTGGGGATCGGGCCGGTGGTCGGTACGCGGACCTGGGGCGGCGTGATCGGCATCGACAGCCGGTACCGGCTGGTGGACGGGACGCTGGTGACCCAGCCCAAGTACGCCTTCTGGTTGGAGGGGTACGGGTGGGGCGTGGAGAACCACGGGGTGGATCCGGACGTGGAGGTCGTGCAGCGGCCGCAGGACTACGCGGCGGGGCGGGACGTCCAGCTGGACGAGGCGGTTCGGCTGGCGTTGGAGGGGCTGGAGTCCGCGCCGGCGAAGGTTCCTCCGGAGGTCGTGTGAGCCGGGGTGCCGGCCGGGGGCCGGCGGTGTCGTGAGCCGGAGGGTGTGACGCGGCCCGGCGCTCGCCGGGCCGCGTCGCGCCCACGGGCAGTCGTGCCGCTGGGGCGGCACGGGTGGGCGCAGCGGCACCCCGTGAGCGCCGGGCTGCGCGACCGGCCCCGTCCTGGCACGACTGTCCCGTAGGTACGCGGGGGTGGATACGATGGCCTCGTATCTTGATCAGGTTGCTTGAGGAGGGTGTATGGCTGGGGAGCCTCAGGACGACTGTCTGTTCTGCAAGATCGTGGGCGGGAGCATTCCCGCGACGATCGTGCGGGAGACCGAGACCACCGTCGCGTTCCGGGACATCAATCCGCAGGCGCCCACCCATGTGCTGGTGATTCCGAAGGCGCATTACAGGAACGCCGCCGCCCTCGCCGCCGAAGCCCCCGAGCTCGCCGCGGACGTGCTGCGCGAGACGCGGGCCGTCGCCGACGAGGAGCAGCTGGAGAGCTACCGCACCGTCTTCAACACCGGCGGCGGCGCCGGCCAGACCGTCTGGCACGCGCACGCCCATGTGCTGGGCGGCCGCGGTCTCGAATGGCCCCCCGGATAGCCCGCCTTGTCCGTACGAGAACTGGTGGTGCTCGGCACCGCCAGCCAGGTCCCCACCCGGCACCGCAACCACAACGGCTATCTGCTGCGCTGGGACGGCGAGGGCATCCTGTTCGACCCCGGGGAGGGCACCCAGCGGCAGATGCTGCGCGCCGGGGTCGCCGCCCATGACCTGAACCGGATCTGCGTCACCCACTTCCACGGCGACCACTCCCTCGGCCTCGCCGGGGTGATCCAGCGCGTCAACCTCGACAAGGTGCCGCACGAGATCACCGCCCACTACCCGCGCTCCGGTCAGCGATTCTTCGACCGGCTGCGCTACGCCACCGCCTACCGCGAGACCGTCGCCCTCACCGAGGCCCCCGTCGACGCCGACGGCCCCCTGGACCGCACCCCCGGCTACACCCTGGAGGCGCGCAGGCTCTCCCATCCCGTCGAGGCGTACGGCTACCGGCTGGTCGAACCCGACGGCCGGCGCATGCTGCCCGAGCGGCTGGCCGCGCACGGCGTCAAGGGCCCGGACGTCGGCCGTATCCAGCGCGAGGGCGTACTGGACGGGGTCACGCTGGAGGAGGTCAGCGAGACGCGGCGCGGGCAGCGGTTCGCGTTCGTCATGGACACCCGGCTGTGCGACGGGGTGTACGCGCTCGCCGAGGGCTGCGACATGCT
This sequence comes from Streptomyces sp. NPDC048584, assembly GCF_043199595.1. Classification (NCBI taxonomy): domain Bacteria; kingdom Bacillati; phylum Actinomycetota; class Actinomycetes; order Kitasatosporales; family Streptomycetaceae; genus Streptomyces; species Streptomyces sp. NPDC048584. The sequence continues at coordinate 403,212 of NZ_JBICWF010000004.1, read as the reverse complement.
CGTCATCGAGTCCACGTTCCTCGACGAGGACGAGCGACTCGCCGTCGACTTCGGCCATCTGACGGCCGGGCAGGCCGCCCGGGTGGCACGCGACGGGGGCGTACGGCATCTCGTCCTCACCCACTTCAGCCAGCGCTACGCCGACCCGGGGGAGTTCGAGCGGCAGGCGCGGGCTGCGGGGTACGAGGGCGAGCTGACCGTGGCCCGTGATCTGCAACGGGTGGGACTTCCGAAGCGTCGGTGAGACGGTCGTACGATGGTCTGATGCCCATACCGAAAGCCGAACTGCACCTTCATATCGAAGGCACCCTGGAGCCCGAGCTGGCCTTCGCCCTCGCCGCGCGCAACGGTGTCGAGCTGCCGTACGCCGACACCGGCGCGCTGCGTGAGGCATACCGCTTCGAGGATCTGCAGTCCTTCCTGAACCTGTACTACGAACTCATGGCCGTGCTGCGGACCGAGCGGGACTTCGAGGATCTCGCCGACGCCTACCTCGCCCGTGCCGCCGTACAGGGGGTGCGGCACGCGGAGATCTTCTTCGACCCGCAGGCGCACATGGCGCGCGGGGTCGGCATGGGCACGGTCGTCGAGGGACTGTGGCGGGCGCTGGGCCGCAGCGAGGAGACGCACGGTGTCTCCACCCGGCTGATCATGTGCTTCCTGCGGGACGAGTCCGCGGAGTCGGCCCTGGCGACGCTGGACGCGGCGAAGCCGTATCTGGACCGGATCACCGGGGTCGGGCTGGACTCGGCCGAGGTCGGGCATCCGCCGGTCAAGTTCCGGGAGGTGTACGAGGCCGCTGCCGCGCTGGGACTGCGGCGGGTGGCGCACGCGGGGGAGGAGGGGCCGCCGGAGTACATCCGAGAGGCGCTGGACGTGCTCGGTGTCGAGCGGATCGACCACGGGCTGCGGTGCGTGGAGGATCCGGGACTGGTGGAGCGGCTGGTGCGGGAGCGTGTGCCCCTGACGTTGTGCCCGTTGTCGAATGTGCGGTTGCGGACGGTGGACGTGCTGGCGGACCATCCGCTGCCGGCGATGCTGGACGCGGGGCTGATGTGCACGGTCAACTCCGACGACCCGGCGTACTTCGGGGGCTACGCGGGCGACAACTTCGACGCGGTACGCGAGTCCCTCGGCCTCACCCCGGCCCACCTGCGCACCCTGGCCCGCAACTCCTTCCTGGCCGCGTTCCTCTCAGACGACGAACCCCGCCGCGCGCGCTACCTCGCGGAGGTAGACGCCCACACCCCCGCCTGACCCCCCCCGCGACTTGCCGTCCTTGCGCGCCTGCCCCGCGCCGCGTGCAGCACTGCGCCGCGCCTGCCGCACTGCGCGTCCCTCCGCGGCCAGGCGCGCCCTCGCGTTCCCGCGCGCCTGCCGCCGATCCGCGGGCAGGCGTGCCGCAGGGCGGCACGGGTGGGCGCGACGGCACCCCGCCTGCGCCGGGCCGCGCGACGCCCCCCTGCTCAGCCGTCACCCCGGGTGGTTGCTGGGCGGGGGTGGGTGAGCGCTGGCCCCGCTGGAGGGGGTGCCGCTGCGCCCACCCTCCCCCACTCTCGGCTTCGCTCGAGCGGGGGGACCCCCATCGCCCCAGCGGCACGACTGCCCGCAGCTACGCGGCACGACTGCCCACAGCTACGCGGCAGGGCCAGCCGCAGCTACGCGGCTCAGCCGCCCGCGGCTTCGGCGGAGTGGGCCCGCCGTAGCGGGTAGCGTCAGGGCGAGCCGGGCGCTCGGGTTGCCGCTGCTGTGTCGTAGGCGCCTCGCGCAGCGGACGGCGTGCCGTCGAGGGGGATCTCGATCACCGGTTGTTCCGGGGCACCGACCTCGGGGACGAGCCCCGCGGGAGTCGCGGTCGCCGCCGCGACGACGGCCGCGGGGTGGCCACCACGGCGCCGGACGGCACCCGGCAGCAGCGGCCGCCCGCCCGTGTGCAGCGCCACCGCCGTCATCGGCAGAGCGACCAGCAGCAGCCCGGCCCCCAGCACCGCCCCCATCACCGGAAACCCCGCCTGCGCCGACAGCGCACTCCCGGTCAGCGGCCCCGCCGCCGTCCCCAGCGACGACGCCGACCCCACCAGCACCGCCCACCGCCCGCGCGGATCCAGCGAGGCGGCCAGCCCGATCAGATACGACAGCACCACCGGATAGAAGGTGTTCCAGGCGATCTCACCGGCGGCGAAACTCCCGAGGCCGGTAGCGGACGCGCTCAGCGCGATACAGCCCGCGATGAGGACCGTACCGCCGCCGATCGGCAGCGCCCTCCCCATCCGCGCCCCCAGCGCCCCCGCGCCCAGGACACCCAGCAGCCCCGCCCCGAGCGCCACCGCGAAGACGACCCCCACGGTCGGCTCGGACAGGTTCGCCTGCCCGACCCCGATACGCCCGCTCACGCCCCACAGCGCGTTCTGCGCGAGCGACCACAGCAGCATCGCGCCGGCGAGCACCGCACCCGAACGCCGGTGCGGCAGACGCGCGGTCGCCTCCGGCCCGGCGACCCGCGGACCGGCCGTACCGCCCGGCAGCCGGGACGTCAGCGGCCACACCGCCAGCGCGGTGAGGGCGATCGCGGCCAGGGTGAGCCCGTGGCCCGGCAGATGCGGCACCGTCAGATACACGACGCCCGCCAGCGCGGACACGCTGAGCAGCCCCAGCGTGGACGCCCGGTGCGGATCGCGTTCGGCGGCGATCCTGGTCGCCGCGACCGTCGTCGCCGTACCCGACCCGACGCCGCCGATCACCGCACCGGCGACGACGGCCGGTACGGAGGTGGTGAGGGCGGCCGCGCCGTAGCCGACGGCGGCCAGCAGCAGGCCCAGCCGGGCCAGGGCGCGAGCCCCGGTCCGTTCCACGCGTGAGGCCAGCAGAAAACCGGCGGCCGCGGAGCTCAGCAGCAGCGCGCTGCCGACGGCTCCCGCCTGGGTGGCGGAGAGGCCGAGCCCGCGTTCGAGACGGCCGACGGTGGTCGGCAGCAGATACGGGGCGAGGTACCCGGCCGTGAAAAGGGCGACGAGAGGCCAGGGAGTGGTGCGAGGGGCGAACACGGGCGGTCCCAGGGCGTGCGGAAGGGACGGTGCGAAAGACCGTGGGAAAGGGGGAGCGGCGACCGTCGACCGACGGGGGCGCGCGGCCAATTTGTATCAAGCGCGGGCAGGGCAACGGGAGCGCGCAAGCTGTGATCTAAGTCACTCTTGCGTTTGGGGTATCGGAAGGGCGGGTACCAGCGTCCGCTAACGCCAGTGAACAGCCCCGCCACCTGCGGGAACCGTGGTCTCCAGCTTCGTCCGGATCTCCCGCATCACGGCGACGATCCGCTCCTCCCGCTCCGGCGTCAGCCGCGCCACCGGCACCGAGCAGCTGATGGCGTCCCGGGCCGGGGAGTCGTACCGCAGGGCGAACCCGAAACCGATGATCCCCGGCACCCCCTCCTCCCGGTCCACGGAGTAACCGCGCTCCCGCACCCCGGCCAGATCCGCGGCCAGCGACTCCCGCGAGGTGTGGGTGTTCGCCGTGGCCGCCTCGTACGGGCCCTCGGGCAGTTCCTCGTCCGGACGCTCCGCCAGCAGCGCCTTGCCGAGCGCGCCCACGTGCGCCGGCAGCCGCCGCCCCACCCTGCTGATCGTCCGCAGATACTCGTGCGACTCGCGCGTCGCGAGATACGCCACGTCGTGGCCGTCCAGCCGTCCCATGTGGATCGTCTCGCCCAGCGCGTCGGACGCCTCGTCCAGATACGGGCGCACCGCCCGCACGCGCGGGTCCGAGTCGAGATAGCTGGTGCCGGTGAGCAGGGCGCGGATGCCGATGCCGTACAGCGAGCCCGTGACGTCGGTACGGACCCAGCCGCGGGCGATCAGGGTCTGCAGCAGTGCGTACATCGAGCTGCGCGGCACGCTCAGCGCGTCCGCCAGCTCCTGGAGGCGAGCCGGACGGTCACCGCGCGCGGCGAGCAGTTCCAGTACCTCCATCGTGCGCGCGGCGGACTTGACCTCGCGCACGCCCCCTGTCTCCGACATGCGCCGATCGTAAACCGGGCCGATGAGGTCCAGGACGGGCCATTGACGGTTCTGGTTCGCCTACTTAACCTTCATTTTCATACATGGATGACGTCTACATAGGGAGATGAGTGAGGGTGAGTCCCGATACGGACCCCAGCGGTACCGCCTCCGTGGCGCGACGTCTCAGGGAAGGGATGGCGAACGGGGTGCTGTCCTTCCCGCTCACCGCCTTCCGCGAGGACGGCTCCCTCGACCCGGACGGCTTCCGCGCCTACGTCGCCGAACGCCTCGCCACCGGCCCCGGCGCGGTCTTCCCCGCCTGCGGCACCGGCGAGTTCTTCTCGCTGGACGAGGACGAGTACCGGCAGGTCGTCACCATCACCGTCGAGGAGAGCGCCGGACGGACCCCGGTCGTCGCCGGCATCGGCTACGGCTGGGCCCAGGCCACCCGCTTCGCCCGCATCGCCGAGCAGGCCGGCGCCGACGCCCTCCTCGTCCTGCCGCACTACCTCGTCGCCGCCCCGCAGGACGGCCTCGTCGCCCAGCTCGAAGCCGTCGCCGCCCGCACCCCGCTGCCCCTCATCACCTACCAGCGCGACCAGGTCGCCTACACCGCGGGATCGCTCAGGCGGATCGCCGCCCTGCCCAACGTCATCGGCCTCAAGGACGGCCACAGCGACCTCGACCGGCTGCAGCGCCTCACCTTCGCCGCCCCCGAGGACTTCCTCTTCTTCAACGGCGCCGCCACCGCCGAGATCCAGGCCCGCGCCTACGCCACCGTCGGCGTCCCCGCCTACTCCTCCGCCGTCCACGCCTTCGCCCCCGAGATCGCCGGGGCCTGCTTCACCGCCCTGCGCGACGGCGACCACGGCACCGTCGACACACTCCTGCGCGACTTCTACGTGCCGTTCGTCGAACTGCGCGACCGCGTCCCCGGCTACGGGGTCTCGCTGGTCAAGGCGGCGGCCCGGCTGCGCGGCCGCCCCGTCGGCCCGGTACGCGCCCCCCTCACCGACCCCACCCCCGCCGACCTCACCGACCTGCGCACCCTGCTCACCGCCGGACTCGACCTCGTAGGAGCCGCCCTGTGACCACGCCGACGTCCCGCGACCTGACCGTCACCGAGGTCCGGCTCACGCCGATCCTCGTCGCCGACCCGCCCCTGCTCAACACGCAGGGCGTCCACCAGCCGTACACCCCCCGGCTGATCGTCGAGGTGGTCACCGCCGACGGCACCACCGGCCTCGGCGAGACCTACGGCGACACCAAGTACCTGGACCTGGCACGCCCCCTCGCGGACCGGCTCGTCGGCCGCCGGGCCGGTGACCTGAACCGGCTGTTCACCGAGGCCGACGCGGTCGCCGTCGACGCGGACCAGGTCTCCGGCAAGGTCGACGTCGGCGGACTGCGCGGCGTCCAGACCGCCGACAAACTACGCCTGTCCGTGCTCTCCGCCCTCGAGGTCGCCTGCCTCGACGCCCTCGGCAAGAGCCTCGGGCTGCCCGTGCACGCCCTCCTCGGCGGCAAGGTCCGCGACACCGTCGACTACAGCGCCTACCTCTTCTACAAATGGGCCGCCCACCCCGAGGGCGTGCGGGCCGAGAAGGACGACTGGGGCGCCGCCCTCGACCCGGCCGGCGTCGTCGCGCAGGCCCGGACCTTCACCGAGCGCTACGGCTTCACCTCCTTCAAGCTCAAGGGCGGTGTCTTCCCGCCCGACGAGGAGATCGCCGCCGTACGCGCCCTCGCCGCCGCGTTCCCCGGACATCCCCTGCGCCTCGACCCCAACGGCGCCTGGTCCGTGGAGACCTCGCTGAAGGTGGCCGGGGAACTCGGGGACGTCCTCGAATACCTGGAGGACCCCGCCCTCGGCACCCCGGCCATGGCCGAGGTCGCCGCCCGCACCGGAGTACCGCTCGCCACCAACATGTGCGTGACGACGTTCGCCGAGATCAAGGAGGCCTTCACCCGGAACGCCGTCCAGGTCGTCCTCTCCGACCACCACTACTGGGGCGGACTGCGCAACACCCAGCAGCTCGCCGCCGTCTGCCGCACCTTCGGCGTCGGCGTCTCCATGCACTCCAACACCCACCTCGGCATCAGCCTCGCCGCGATGACCCACGTGGCGGCGACCGTCCCCAACCTCCACCACGCCTGCGACTCCCACTACCCCTGGCAGTCGGAGGACGTCCTCACCGAGCGCCTCACCTTCGAGAACGGCGCCGTACGGGTCCCGGACGCGCCCGGCCTCGGCGTGGAACTCGACCGCGACCGGCTGGCGGCCCTGCACCGCCGCTGGCTCGACGACGACGGCACGCTGCGCGACCGCGACGACGCGGCGGCCATGCGCGTCGCCCACCCCGAGTGGGAGACACCGGCCGTACCGCGCTGGTGACCCTCCCGGGAGGCGCGGTGGGGAGTGACGGCCGTCACGTTGTCGGTCCCGTGGTGCACACTGGCTGAAACCGCACCACGTCAGGGAGCGCACCGTGAAGGCGTCCACCGGGAAGGCACGCGTCGAAGGGCCGCACCGCCCGCCCCTCACCGATCCCCTCGCCGCCCTGCGCACCCCGGACGACCCGCCCTGGGACGTCTACCTCACCGGCACCGTCTTCCTCGACATCGTCTTCACCGGGCTCGACTTCGCCCCGGTGCGCGGGACCGAGTCCTGGGCACGCGGGATGGGGTCGAGCCCCGGCGGCGTCGCCAACATGGCCACCGCGCTCGCCCGCCTCGGCCTGCGCACCTCCCTCGCGGCGGCGTTCGGCGACGACCACTACGGCGAGTACTGCTGGGACACGCTGCAGCAGGGCGAGGGCATCGACCTCTCGCCCTCGCGCACCGTCCCCGGCTGGCACTCACCGGTCACCGTCTCCATGGCGTACGACGGCGAGCGCACGATGGTCTCCCACGGCCACGAACCCCCGCCCGAGGAACCCTCCCGCCCGTCGCCCACCACCCTCGAACGACGCCCTCCGGCCGCGGACCCGCCTCCGTGCCCGCCCCGCGCCCGCGCCGCCGTCGCCTCCCTCACCCCCGGCCGCAGCGCCCCGTGGATCGCGCAGGCCGCGCGCGACGGCGCCCGCATCTTCGGCGACGTCGGCTGGGACGACACCGGGGCGTGGGACCTGACCGCGCTGTCCGACCTGCGGCACTGCGAGGCGTTCCTGCCGAACGCGCAGGAGGCCATGCGCTACACCGGCACGGACTGCCCCCGCGCGGCCGCGCACGCCCTGACCGAACATGTGCCGGTCGCCGTGGTCACCCTCGGCGCGGAGGGCGCCTACGCGGTGGACCGGCGCACGGGGGAGACGGCTTCGGTACCGGCGATCGAGGTCGAGGCGCTGGACCCGACGGGCGCGGGCGACGTGTTCGTCGCCGGATTCGTCACCGGGACACTGGCGGGCTGGCCCCTGGCCGACCGCCTCGCCTTCGCGGGCCTCACGGCGGCCCTGTCCGTCCAGGAGTTCGGCGGCTCCCTGTCGGCGCCGGGGTGGGCCGAGATCGGGGCATGGTGGCGGAGGGTGGGCTGCGCGGAGGGCCAGGACCCGGAGGCCCTGCGCCGCTACGACTTCCTGACAGCCCTGGCCCCGGCCGACCCGGTACGGCCTTGGCCACTGAGGCGAGCGGTCCCGACGATCGGCTTCCGCAGGTCGGCATGAGACGGGAGCCGTCGCAGGGGGCTCCGCCCCCACACCCCCGCCGAGGGGCTCCCGCCCCCGGATCCCCGGCCCGTGCCCGCTCACCACCCGACCCGGTAGGCCGAGTGGTCCCGTAAAAGCCCTACGGGCTTGTCACCCCCGCGTCGTACCCTGGAACCCGCGAGGCCGTTCTCAGCCAGACGGCCGTGACCAGGAGGATCCGCAGGCCTTCAGAGCCGGCCCATGACTCAGACACCCACAGCTCACACCCCCGCGCAGGAGCAGGCGAGAGTGCAGCTCACCGTCCCCGCCCAGCACCCCATGGTGACCGTGCTGGGCTCCGGAGACTCCCTCCTGCGCGTGATAGAGAAAGCCTTCCCGGGGGCGGACATCCACGTCCGGGGCAATGAGATCAGCGCGACCGGCGACAAGGCGGAGGTCGCCCTCATTTCGCGCGTGTTCGACGAGATGATGCTGGTGCTCCGCACCGGGCAGCCGATGACGGAGGACGCAGTGGAACGCTCGATCGCCATGCTCAAGGCGAGCGAGAACGGGGAGAGCGACGGCCAGGAGACCCCGGCCGAGGTGCTCACGCAGAACATCCTGTCCTCGCGCGGCCGTACGATCCGCCCCAAGACGCTCAACCAGAAGCGCTATGTGGACGCGATCGACAAGCACACCATCGTCTTCGGCATCGGCCCGGCCGGTACGGGCAAGACGTACCTCGCCATGGCCAAGGCGGTGCAGGCCCTGCAGTCCAAGCAGGTCAACCGCATCATCCTGACCCGCCCCGCGGTCGAGGCCGGCGAGCGGCTCGGCTTCCTCCCGGGCACGCTCTACGAGAAGATCGACCCGTATCTCCGCCCGCTCTACGACGCGCTGCACGACATGCTCGACCCGGACTCGATCCCCCGCCTGATGGCGGCGGGCACGATCGAGGTCGCCCCGCTGGCCTACATGCGGGGCCGCACGCTCAACGACGCCTTCATCATTCTCGACGAGGCCCAGAACACCAGCCCCGAACAGATGAAGATGTTCCTCACCCGCCTCGGCTTCGACTCGAAGATCGTGATCACTGGTGACGTGACGCAGGTGGACCTGCCGAGCGGCACCAAGTCCGGGCTGCGGCAGGTGCAGGAGATCCTGGAGGGCCTGGACGACGTCCACTTCTCCCGGCTGTCGTCCCAGGATGTCGTCCGGCACAAGCTGGTGGGCCGTATCGTCGACGCGTACGAGCAGTACGACAGCACGCACGGCACCGAGAACGGCACGCACAAGGGCGGCCGGGGGCGGTCCGGGCCCAAGGGGAAGTAGACCGAGCACCAGATGTCGATCGACGTCAACAACGAGTCCGGAACCGAGGTCGACGAGCAGGCGATCCTCGACATCGCCCGCTACGCGCTCGCGCGGATGCGTATCCACCCGCTCTCCGAGCTCTCGGTGATCGTCGTGGACGCCGACGCCATGGAGCAGCTGCACATCCAGTGGATGGACCTGCCCGGCCCGACGGACGTCATGTCGTTCCCGATGGACGAGCTGCGGCCGCCGTCGAAGGACGACGAGGAGCCCCCGCAGGGACTGCTCGGTGACATCGTGCTCTGCCCCGAGGTCGCCACCCGGCAGGGCCAGGAGGCGGAGACGCGGCACACCATGGACGAGGAGCTCCAGCTGCTCACCGTCCACGGTGTGCTGCACCTGCTGGGCTACGACCACGAGGAGCCGGACGAGAAGGCCGAGATGTTCGGCCTGCAGGCCGCCATCGTGGACGGCTGGCGCGCGGAGAAGGGCCTCACCGGCCCGTCGCCGGCGCCGACCGTGTCATGAGTCCGACACTCGTCCTCGGCGCGATCGCGCTGGTCGTCGTCGCCTGGCTGGCCGCCTGCGCCGAGGCCGGCATCGCGCGCGTCTCCAGCTTCCGCGCCGAGGAGGCCGTACGCTCCGGCCGCCGGGGCAGCGAGCGGCTGGCGCAGATCGCCGGCGACCCCACCCGTTTCCTCAACGTGGCGCTGCTGGTCCGTGTCGCCTGCGAGATGGCCGCCGCCGCGCTGATCACGTACGGCTGTCTGCGCGAGTTCGACGGCACCACCGAGGCCCTGCTCATCGCCATCGCGATCATGGTCCTGGTGTCGTACGTCGCCGTCGGGGTCTCCCCGCGCACCATCGGCCGCCAGCACCCGCTGAACACGGCCACGGCCGCCGCGTACATCCTGGTCCCGCTCGCGAGGGTGATGGGCCCGATCCCCTCGCTCCTCATCCTCATCGGCAACGCGCTCACCCCCGGCAAGGGCTTCCGGCGCGGCCCCTTCGCCTCCGAGGCGGAGCTGCGCGCGATGGTCGACCTCGCGGAGAAGGAGTCGCTGATCGAGGACGAGGAACGCCGCATGGTGCACTCCGTCTTCGAACTGGGTGACACGCTGGTGCGCGAGGTGATGGTGCCGCGCACCGACCTGGTGGTGATCGAGCGGTACAAGACGATCCGCCAGGCCCTCACGCTCGCCCTGCGCTCCGGTTTCTCCCGTATCCCGGTGACCGGCGAGAGCGAGGACGACATCGTCGGGATCGTCTACCTCAAGGACCTGGTCCGCAAGACGCACATCAGCCGCGACGCCGAGAGCGAGCTGGTGTCGACGGCGATGCGTCCCGCGTTCTTCGTGCCCGACACCAAGAACGCCGGTGATCTGCTGCGCGAGATGCAGAAGGAACGCAACCACGTCGCCGTCGCCGTCGACGAGTACGGCGGCACCGCGGGCATCGTCACCATCGAGGACATCCTCGAGGAGATCGTCGGCGAGATCACCGACGAGTACGACCGTGAACTCCCGCCCGTGGAGGAGCTCGGCGAGGACCGCTACCGGGTCACCGCCCGTCTCGACATCACCGACCTGGGCGAGCTGTACGGCCTGGAGGAGTACGACGACGAGGACGTGGAGACCGTGGGCGGACTGCTCGCCAAGCACCTGGGCCGGGTGCCGATCGCGGGCGCCTCGTCGGTGGTCGAGCTCCCCGACGACCGCAGACTGCGTCTCACGGCCGAGGCGGCGGCGGGCCGCCGGAACAAGGTCGTGACGGTCCTGGTGGAGCCGGTGGGTCCTCCCGCCGAGAACCCGGAGGCCCCGGAGTGACCCCGCGGCAACTGCGCGCCCTCTGCCTCTCCTTCAACGCGGCGGTGGAGGAGTTCCCCTTCAACCCTCCGTCTCCAAGGTCCAGGGCAAGCTCTTCGCCCTGACGAACCTCGACGCCACCCCCCTCACGGTCAACCTCAAGTGCGCCCCCGAGGACGCGATCCGCCTCCGCGCCGAACACCCGGACCAGATCGCCCCCGGCCACCACATGCTGTGTTCTCCGGGGGGGAGCCCCCGGACCCCCGAACGCCACTGGAACACGGTGACGGTCGGCCCCCTCCCCGACCACCTGGTCCGGGAACTGGTCGAGGACTCGTACGACCTGGTCGTGGCCGGTCTCCCGAGAGCCGACCGTCTCCGCCTCGACCGCCCCTAGGCCCGGTGGCACGCCCCCTTATGCTCGGATCATGACCGACACCACCGCCCTCGACCCCGAGGACCGCAAGATCGTGACCCTGGCCCGTTCCGCCCGCGCGCGCAACGGCGTGCCCGAGGGCGCCGCCGTACGCGACGAGACGGGCCGTACGTACGTCGCCGGGACGGTCGCCCTCGACTCCCTGAAGCTGAGCGCGCTGCGGACGGCGGTGGCGATGGCGGTGGCGTCCGGTGCGACGTCGCTGGAGGCGGCGGCCGTGGTGACGGAGGCGGAGTCCGCGTCCCCCGAGGACCGCGCGGCCGTACGGGACCTCGGCGGCCCCGCGACGCCGGTCCTGGTGGCCGGCCCGGACGGCACGGTCCGCGAGACGCTCACGGCGGGCTGACCCACCTCTGTTACCGGCGGTAAGTAGGCCGGATTTCCCCCTTGCCGCGCACTGCCTCTCGCGCATCAATGGAACCGCCGGTACTGACGGCACGTCAGCCGGTGCGATCGCGGCGGGTCCGGACCCACGCTGCCGAGCAGTTCCCCCCACACGGAAAGGGACCGGAATCCATGAGAGGCAAACGATTCGGAACAGGTGTGTCCTTGGCGGCCGGCGTGCTCGCCGTCTGCGGCCTGGCCTTCGCCCCCACGGCCGCCGCCGTCGCCCCCGGAACGGCGACCGTCAACGCCGACTGCGGAAGCTGGGGCGGCGGCGACGCCACCCTCACGGCCACCCAGAACGGCACGTCCGCCACCGTCACCCTCACCACGTCCTCGGTCACCGCACCCCTGTCGATCAGCAAGGACTCCCTGGTCTCCAACCTGACCCTGGTCAAGGCGAGCGGCGGCACCACGGTCTTCAAGGGCACGAAGAACCCGGCCATGTCCAGCGGTGACGACCTCCAGGTCGGCCCCCTCACCGGCACGGTCGCCTCCGGCGACAGCCTGGAGGCCTTCGGCGGCACCCTGAAGGTCACGGCCTTCGGCTTCATCACCATCACCTGCACGGCGACGGCCCCCCAGGCCCCGGGCCCGTTCGTCTTCGACTGACCCGCGGAGGGACAGCCGGCCGGGCCGGGCACCCCACGGGCGCCCGGCCCGCTGCCCTCCCGGCCCGGCGACGCCCTTTTGGCTCAAGGGCGTTGACGTGAGGGACCGGAGGTGCGGATGATCCGGGCCATGGTGACGACGAACCCGATACCCCGTTTCCCGGCCGGTTTCCTGTGGGGCGTGTCGACCTCCGCGCACCAGATCGAGGGAGCGGTGGAGGCGCGTGAGCCGTCCGTGTGGGACGTGTTCACGGACGGGCCGGGGCGGGTGCGGGACGGATCGACGGCGGCGGTGGCCTGCGACCATGTGCACCGCTACCGCGAGGACGTGGCGCTGCTGGCCGACCTGGGCGTGGACGCGTACCGCTTCTCCGTCTCCTGGCCGCGGGTGCGGGCGAAGGGCGGTCTGGACTTCTACGACCGACTGGTCGACGAACTGTGCGCGGCGGGCGTACGGCCGGTGCCGACGCTGTTCCACTGGGATCTGCCGGCCGGCCTGGACTGGCTGGAGCGGGACACGGCGCAGCGGTTCGCGGAGTACGTCGCGGAGGCAGCCGGGCGGCTGGGCGACCGGGTGACGAAGTGGATCACCCTCAACGAGCCCGCCGAACACACCCTGCTGGGGCACGCCCTGGGCGTGCACGCGCCCGGCCGGAACCTGCTCTTCGACGCGCTCCCGGTGGCCCACCACCAACTCCTCGCCCACGGCCTCGCCGTACGAGCGCTACGGGCGGCCGGGGCCGACGACATCGGCATCGCCAACTCCCACGGCCCGACCTGGCCCGCCTCCGACGACGAGGCGGACAGGGCGGCGGCCGACTTCTACGACCTCCTCCTCAACCGCCTCTTCGCCGACCCGCTGCTCCTCGGCCGCTACCCGGAAGGCATCGGCGAACTGATGCCCGGCGACGTCGAGCGGGACCTGGAGATCATCGCCGAACCGCTGGACTGGTACGGCGTCAACTACTACGCGCCGACCCGCGTGGGCGCGCCGCAGGGCACGGAGACCGCCTTCGGCGGTGTCCGGATGCCGGCCGAACTCCCCTTCTCCGTACGGGAGATCGAGGGATACCCGGTGACGGACTTCGGCTGGCCGGTGGTCCCGGAGGCCCTGACGGAACTCCTCACCGCCTTCCGCGCCCGCTACGGCGACCGCCTCCCGCCGGTGGTCATCACCGAGAACGGCTGCGCGTACGACGGCCTGGACGACCACGACCGCATCACCTACCTCGACGGCCACCTGCGCGCGCTGCACGGTGCGATGCGGGCGGGCGTGGACGTACGCGGCTACTTCGTGTGGTCCCTGATGGACAACTTCGAGTGGGCGGAGGGCTATGCCCGCCGTTTCGGCCTCGTCCACATCGACTTCGCCACGCAGGAACGGACCCCGAAGGCGTCGTACGCCTGGTTCGGAGAGCTACTGCGCGAGCAGCACGGCAGCTGATCAGAACCCGAGGCGTCGCAGTTGCTTCGGGTCGCGCTGCCAGTCCTTGGCGACCTTCACATGGAGGTCCAGGAAGACCGGGGTGCCGAGAAGTGCCTCGATCTGCTTGCGGGACTTGATGCCGACATCCTTCAGGCGCTTTCCCTTGGGGCCGATGACGATGCCCTTCTGGCTGGGGCGCTCGATGAAGAGGTTGGCGTGGATGTCGAGGAGGGGCTTGTCGGCGGGGCGGTCCTCGCGGGGGAGCATCTCCTCGACGACCACGGCGATGGAGTGCGGCAGCTCGTCGCGGACACCCTCCAGGGCCGCCTCGCGGATCAGCTCCGCGACCATGACCTGCTCGGGCTCGTCGGTGAGGTCGCCCTCGGGGTAGAGGGCGGGGCCCTCCGGCATCAGCGGGATGAGGAGGTCGGCCAGCAGACCGACCTGCTGGTTCGCGGTCGCGGAGACCGGGATGATCTCCGCCCAGGTGATGCCCAGCTCCTGGCCCAGCTGGTCCACGGCGATCAACTGCTCGGCGAGTGCCTTGCCGTCCACCAGGTCGGTCTTGGTGACGATCGCGATCTTCGGGGTCCTCTTGATCCCGGCGAGTTCCTTGGCGATGAACCGGTCACCTGGGCCGATCTTCTGGTCGGCGGGAATGCAGAAGCCGATCGCGTCGACCTCGGCCCAGGTGGCGCGGACCACGTCGTTCAGCCGCTCGCCGAGCAGGGTGCGCGGCTTGTGCAGCCCGGGGGTGTCCACGAGGATCAGCTGCGCGTCCTCACGGTGCACGATCCCGCGCACGGTGTGCCGGGTGGTCTGCGGCCGGTTCGAGGTGATCGCCACCTTCTGCCCGACCAGAGCGTTCGTGAGGGTGGACTTGCCCGCGTTGGGGCGGCCCACGAAGCAGGCGAAACCGGCCCTGTGGACGGCCTCGGCCGGCTGCTCGGATGACTGGGTACGAACGCTCATGCCGCCCATTCTCCCTGATCCACGAAGCCCGCCGCACCAGCGGCCGCGCCACCGGGCCCGGAACACGCGGCCGGGCCCGGCGCCCCGCGAGGGGTGACCGGGGAGTACGTCAGGCGCCCTCCTTCAGGACTCTCCTGATCAGCGTGCGCTGGTCATCCGTCAGGTGGGGGTCCGCGCAGTGCACCGATCTGCCGTCCACCGTGATCCGGTAGGCGAAGCCGTCCGGTACTCCCGGCGGTGGGGTGCCCCGGCCGGCGGACAGGGACCGCTCGGCCAGGGTGTGCCACTCCGCCGCGTCGGGGCGGCCCGTGGTGTCCACCTCGGCCCGCCGCTCGATGCCCGCGAAACCGCCTGTGCGACTCACCTCGATACGCATGGGTCCGTGTCTAGTACGGAACTACAGCGTCCGCACCCCCACCCGCTCCCAGGCCTTCGACACCGCCTGCAGTTCCTCGCCCTCCCCGAACCGGGCGCGCGCCGCCTTCACCGTGAGCGTCGCGAAGTCCGTGAACTGGGCGTCCTGGTCGAGGTCGCCGCCCGTCAGCACGTCGTACCAGACCTGCCCCGCCCGCTCCCAGGCGTGCCCGCCGAGAGTGGTGGCGGCGAGGTAGAAGGCGTGGTTCGGGATGCCCGAGTTGATGTGCACGCCGCCGTTGTCGCGGCCGGTGCGGACGTAGTCGTCCATCGTCGCCGGCTGCGGGTCCTTGCCGAGCACGTCGTCGTCGTACGCCGTGCCCGGCTCCTTCATGGAGCGCAGCGCCGTGCCCGTGACGCGCGGGGCGAGCAGTCCGGCCCCGATCAGCCAGTCGGCCTCCTCGGCGCTCTGGCCCAGCGTGTACTGCTTGATGAGCGCGCCGAACACGTCCGACACCGACTCGTTGAGCGCGCCGGACTGGCCGAAGTAGTCCAGGTTCGCGGTGTACTGCGTGACGCCGTGGGCGAGTTCGTGGCCGATGACGTCGATGGGGATGGTGAAGTCGAGGAAGATCTCGCCGTCCCCGTCGCCGAACACCATCTGCTCGCCGTTCCAGAAGGCGTTGTTGTAGTCCTCGTCGTAGTGCACGGTGGCGTCCATCGGCAGTCCGCTGCCGTCGATGGAGTCACGGCCGTACGCCTTCAGGAACAGTTCGAACGTGGCGCCGAGCCCGGCGTAGGCGCGGTTGACGGTGGCGTCCTGGCCGGGCGCGTCGCCCTCGCCGCGCACCTTCGTGCCCGGCAGGGCGGTGCCGTGCCGGGCGTCGTGGACGGTGCGGCGCGGCTTGCCCGCCTCGGCGTCGGTGAGCGTGGCGACGGCCGGGGCGCCGACGACCGTGGTCAGCCGGCGCTG
This sequence comes from Streptomyces sp. NPDC048584, assembly GCF_043199595.1. Taxonomy (NCBI): domain Bacteria; kingdom Bacillati; phylum Actinomycetota; class Actinomycetes; order Kitasatosporales; family Streptomycetaceae; genus Streptomyces; species Streptomyces sp. NPDC048584. The sequence continues at coordinate 387,319 of NZ_JBICWF010000004.1, read as the reverse complement.
GGTGCGCTCGTAGGCGTCGCGCCTGAGGGTGCGGCGCGCGGGGCCGTGCAGCACGGGGTCGTCGGCCTGCGCGAGCCGGTCGAGGACGTGCGGCGGGATGATCGTGCAGAAGACGGGCTCGGAGCCCCCGTTTGTGGTCATGTCCGGCACGATGACACTGTGTTGGAGGGTTGTCACCAGGCGTGACTTTGATTGGGTGAAATGTCGGGAATCCGACGCCGTGCGGGTCGCCGTGTGCTACCTGGACGGGTGGTTTGTGGCGTATCGCGCAGTTCCCCGCGCCCCTTTCGGGTGTCGCGGTCCCGCATACTGATACACGCGGCCCGCGTCAGGGAAAGCTCGGCTAGCATGCTGCGCATCATGCGTTTCGGGCTGCTCCTCCTTAGCTGCCGCGGCGAGGGCCTGTACTAGGCCGACCCCCTCCCCGCGGAGTTTGGCGTTGCGCCGTCGGCCGTCCCGTCGAGGACACACCGCGGACCACCGAGGAGCCCACGCATCATGGCCAACCGCCAGCAGCCCAGCCCCATGCCGATCCACAAGTACGGCCGCTACGAGCAGGTCGACATCACCGACCGCAGCTGGCCGCAGCAGCGGATCACCACCGCCCCCCGCTGGCTCTCCACCGACCTGCGCGACGGCAACCAGGCCCTGATCGACCCCATGTCGCCCGTCCGTAAGCGGGCGATGTTCGACCTGCTGGTCAAGATGGGCTACAAGGAGATCGAGGTCGGCTTCCCCGCCTCGGGCCAGACCGACTTCGACTTCGTACGGTCCATCATCGAGGACCCGGACGCCATCCCGGACGACGTCACCATCTCCGTACTGACCCAGGCCCGCGAGGACCTGATCGAGCGCACGGTGGAGTCCCTGAAGGGCGCCAGGCGGGCCACCGTCCACCTGTACAACGCCACCGCCCCCGTCTTCCGCCGGGTCGTCTTCCGCGGCTCCCGGGACGACATCAAGCAGATCGCCGTCGACGGCACCCGCCTGGTCATGGAGTACGCCGAGAAGCTGCTGGGCCCCGAGACGGTGTTCGGCTACCAGTACTCGCCGGAGATCTTCACCGACACCGAGCTGGACTTCGCCCTGGAGGTCTGCGAGGCGGTGATGGACACCTACCAGCCCGGTCCGGGCCGCGAGATCATCCTCAACCTGCCGGCCACCGTCGAGCGCTCCACCCCGTCCACGCACGCCGACCGCTTCGAGTGGATGGGCCGCCACCTGTCCCGCCGTGAGCACGTCTGCCTGTCCGTCCACCCGCACAACGACCGCGGTACGGCGGTGGCGGCGGCCGAGCTGGCACTGATGGCCGGCGCCGACCGTGTCGAGGGCTGCCTGTTCGGGCAGGGCGAGCGCACCGGCAACGTCGACCTGGTCACCCTGGGCATGAACCTGTTCTCGCAGGGCGTCGACCCGCAGATCGACTTCTCCGACATCGACGAGATCCGCCGTACGTGGGAGTACTGCAACCAGATGGAGGTCCACCCGCGCCACCCGTACGTGGGCGACCTGGTCTACACGTCCTTCTCCGGCTCCCACCAGGACGCCATCAAGAAGGGCTTCGACGCCATGGAGGCCGACGCGGCCGCCCGCGGTGTGACGGTGGACGACATCGAGTGGGCCGTCCCGTACCTGCCCATCGACCCCAAGGACGTCGGCCGTTCCTACGAGGCCGTCATCCGCGTCAACTCGCAGTCCGGCAAGGGCGGTATCGCGTACGTCCTGAAGAACGACCACAAGCTGGACCTGCCGCGCCGGATGCAGATCGAGTTCTCGAGGCTGATCCAGGCCAAGACGGACGCCGAGGGCGGCGAGATCACCCCGGCCGACATCTGGGCGGTCTTCCAGGACGAGTACCTGCCCAACGCGGGCAACCCCTGGGGCCGTATCCAGGTCGCCAACGGGCAGTCCACCACCGACCGCGACGGCGTGGACACCCTCACCGTCGACGCCACGGTCGACGGCGCGGAGACCACCCTGGTCGGCAGCGGCAACGGCCCGATCTCCGCGTTCTTCCACGCGCTGCAGGGCATCGGCATCGACGTACGGCTGCTGGACTACCAGGAGCACACGATGAGCGAGGGCGCCTCCGCGCAGGCCGCCTCCTACATCGAGTGCGCGATCGGCGACAAGGTGCTGTGGGGCATCGGAATCGACGCGAACACCACACGCGCCTCGCTGAAGGCGGTCGTCTCCGCCGTCAACCGCGCATCGCGCTGACCAGCCGAATCGAACGGCCGAAGGCCCCGCTCGCCGGAAATCGGCGGGCGGGGCCCCGTCGTATACCGGCCATCTCCCTGTGCGGGTCACGGAAAGGTCTCGTCCGGGGTACTGACTCCGGCTCCCTGATGTGGCTAACATCACGCAAGCGCGGCGATGATGCTGTGGCGGTTATGGAGGTGCGACGTGCAGCCAGGACGGGGACCCAACGGCCGTGCCGCTGCCGCCAGACTCTCGCGCCTGCTGGGCACCCGCACCGCGTGGACGGCCGTCGGTGACGGCGAGTTCTTCTGCCCCGGCTGCGGCGGCGACCGCAACTACCAGCGGCTGACCGGACGCCGCCGCTTCACCCTGCTCGGCGTGCCCGTGCTGCCGCGCGGCGAGTCCGCGCCGACCGTCGAATGCGCCTCCTGCCGCCGCCACTTCGGCACCGACGTCCTGGACCACCCCACCACCACCCGCTTCTCCGCGATGCTGCGCGACGCCGTGCACACCGTCGCCCTCGCGGTGCTGGCCGCGGGCGGCATCTGCTCGCGCGCCTCCCTGGAGACGGCGGCGGTCGGGGTGCGAGCCGCCGGCTTCGACGACTGCACGGAGGAGCAGCTGGCCGCGCTCGTCGAGGCGCTGGAGGCGGACACCGGCCGCTTCACCGGAGAACCCTGCACGGCGGGCCTCGCCATCGAACTCCACGAGGCCCTGGACCCCCTCGCCCCCCACCTCGCCGCCCCCGGCCGCGAGTCGATCCTTCTCCAGGGCGCCCGTATCGCCCTCGCCGACGGCCCCTACACCCCCGCCGAACGCGACGCCCTCGCCACGGTCGGCGCGGCCCTCACCATCTGCTCGAACGACGTCACCCGCCTGCTGGCGGCGGCCCGGACACCGTCCTGACCGCACGGGCGTCTCACAGCACGAGGCACATCACCCGGCGGTCCTCACCCGGGCCGAAGTAGTCCCGGCGCAGCCCCCCGGCGGGCCCCTCCGGCCGGAAACCCAGGGAGCGGTAGAGCAGGATCGCGGCGTCGTTGCCGGGCTCCACCGTCAGCCGGACCCGCTCGGTCCCGCAGCGGCGCAGCCGCGCCAGCACCTCCACCATCAGCTCCCGGCCCAGCCCGTGCCGGCGCCGGTCCTCGGCCACGCACAGACCGAGGATCCAGCTGTCCGAGTGGAACGCCGTGGTGGCCGCCAGCACATAGCCGCGCAGCCGCCCGTCACCGTCGTCGAGGACGAGGAGATGACCGCCCCGGCCGCCGTACAGGTCGTGGAGCTGCCGCAGCAGGAACGCCGGATAGGCGACCTCCTGGAAGACCTCTCCGTCGAGCCGCCGCAGCTCGGGCAGGTCCGACTCCCGTGCCGTCCTCAGCAGCGGGAGCGGTGGTTCCGGTGGAGGTGTCGGCCGGGTGAGGCGCTCGTCGTGGTCCAGGGCGCGCTCAAGCGGTTCGGCGGTCATGCCACCCCCAGTCGGGACGTGAGACGTCAATGCGGCGCCCACGACCGCCGTTCACACGAAGGAGGTAACGGAGACCCCGGTGGCGGCCGGTGGCTGCTTCTGGCTAGAGTGAGCGTCCAACTCGTCGTGTGCAAGGGCGAGTTCATGTGTGACAGGACTGTGCTGACGTGCGCCTGATGTGCGCCCGGTCGCGGAGGTCTGGCGCGTTCCCGGCTGTCTCCGCCCGTCCACCGGGTTTACCTTGCGAGCACCGGAGTCGCTTCTCCGTCCGTCGACGTCCACGCCGGACTCGTGCACACGGTCTTGTCCGACACTGAATGGAACTTGGCAGGGTGATGATGGATCGCAACGCCGACGCGCCTTGGTCGCAGTTCGATCCGGAGGTGTACGTCGACCTCAATTACCGCACCCCGCTCGAGGTCGATCTGCTGATCGTGCGGCTCATGCGCGACTATTTCAGCCGCTGCTACGCACAGGGCGTCCCGGCGTCGGTCCGCGGTGTCGACGTGGGCGCGGGCGCGAACCTCTACCCGGCCCTTTCCATGCTCCCCTGGTGCGAGAAGATCCTCCTCCTCGAATACGCCACCCCGAACGTCGAGTACCTGGAAGGGCAGGCGTCCGGCGGGGGCTACGACACGGCGTGGGACGCGTTCTGGAACGAACTGCGTGAGGCCCCCGCCTACCGGGACGTCGAACCCAGGAGCCGGTTCGGCGAGATCGTCCGGGTGGAGCGCGCCAACCTGCTGGACCTCGACGGACAGCGGCGCTGGGACATCGGCACGATGTTCTTCGTCGCCGACTCGATGTCCGAGTGCGCCGACGAGTTCCAGCGCGGCGTCGAGTGCTTCATGGACGCGCTCAACGGGGGAGCGCCCTTCGCCGCCGCCTTCATGAAGGAATCCCTCGGATACCAGGTCGGCGCACACAGGTATCCGGCCTACCGGGTCAACGCGGACCGGGTCCGGGAGAGCCTTCTGCCGTTCACCGCCGATCTGGAGATCCACGACATGGACCACATGGTGCGGCCGGGACACGAGGGGATGATTCTCGCCCTGGGGCGGCGGAATCAGGCGATTGCCACCCCGTAGGAACGGGGACCATGTCTGAACACAGGGCAACGAGATCTGTACGAGGGGTGCGGGGATGCAGATCAAGCCACGGCAGCACATGCTGGACATCTGGCGGGCGATGGCCCGCCATTCGTTCGACGACGGAAAGCTCGTCTGGGAGGACACCGACGGGCTGAGCAGCGTCGCCGATGCCGAACGGCTGCTGTGCCTGCTCTATCCCGCCACCGAGGTCCCCGCCTTCCGCCTCGACCAGCCCGACACCACCGAACGGGACGTGCTGCGCGCCCTGGAGGGCGTCGGCAGCCGGCTGGAGATCCCGCCCAACCTGATCACCGCGCTCTCCCAGTTCATGCGCAGCCACACCGGCCCCGACGACAGCCCCACCTTCGCCGGCGGACACTACTTCAGGCCGGGCGACCCCCAGCAGAAGCTCACCCACGAGCAGTACCAGCTGGGCGTGGTCGACTCCTACTCCATGTCCGTCACGCTCTGCCTCGCCACGCTCGGCTTCCTCAAGGTCTACGAACCCAGCACCACCCGCCCCGACGTGCGCAAGGCCCTCAGCGAACTGCGGGCGGCCACGAACACCCGGCTGACCGCCGCCATGATCAGCCTGCTGCGCTCCTTCACCGTCAACGTCTTCGACGCCGAGTCCGAACAGGGACAGCGCCTCATCCAGGTCATCGGCCAGGACAGACAGTCCGACCGGGCCGCCCTCCAGCAGTTCTCCCGCCGCTTCCGCCCGCTGCGCGCCACCATCATCGAAAGCCTCAGCCGCGGCATCCAGGTCGACGAGAGCATCCGCGACGAGAGCCAGCTCTTCGAGTGCGGCTGGGCCTGGGGCGTCGTCAAGGACGCCCCGACCATCACCGACCTGGACATCCAGGTCCCCGGCCAGCCCGACGGCATCGCCGACCGGCTGCCGTACGTGTACTTCACCGTCATCGCCCTCGACGGCATCCAGGACCTGTTCTCCGACCGCACCCTCACCCTCGGACTGCTCGACGCCGACCAGCAGAAGCTCGCCGAGGCGTTACGTCTGCGCTGGGAGCTGAGCCAGCAGTACTGGTCGGCCATCGCCCGCTTCGGCACCGAGCGCTGGCCCCTGGAGGACCTGCCCTGGCAGACCACCGGACTGCGCCTGGAGTCCGAGTACTTCTCCCTCACCGTCGCGGCCATCCTCGTCCACGACCTGGTCCGGCGGAAAGCCACCGACGACGACCTCACCCGCACCGTCGCCATCATGGAGCGTCTCGCCGACCGCGGCCGCGTCACCAGCCGTATGACCAGGAGGGATCCCGCGATCGAGCTGCACAACCCCGGCGTCACCATGCCGCTCGCCGGGTCCGAGCGGTCCGGCGCCCCGCTGATGTGGCGGATGACCGACTTCTCCGCCCAGCTGCTCAAGCGGATCATCCAGCTCGCCGAACTCTCCCGGAACATCGACGCACAGGACCGGCTGCTCCGCCTCGGCGAACAGGCCTTCGAGCATCTGTGGAACCGGAGGATCGAGGACGGCGACGGAGCCGGCCTCTGGGACCACGCACGGGCCGTCTACCCGGACTCCCGGGTCAGCAAGCGGCTCTCCTGGAGCATCACCGAACGTGTCACCGAGTGCCTGGTCGCCGCCCGCAACCTCTACGAACAGCAGCCCATCCGCAGCCCCGAACTCGCCGAACTGGCCCGGGACCTGCTCAGTGAGGCCACCCACCTGTTCGGCAAGGAACAGCTGGAGGCCTCGCCGAGCGCCGACGGAAGCCGGGGCCGGGCCATGCGGAGCATAGAAAGCCGCCTGGACCACGCCCGCAGCCTGGTCGACGACCGGCCCGCGACGGCGTTCGCACTGGCCCTGCCCGTGCTCCAGGAACTCGACACCCTGGCGCAGGCGCGGGGCGCCGCCGCCCAGGAGGTGTGAGCGTGCTCGTCTTCGCCGCCTCCGACAAAGGGGGCACCGGCCGCTCGGTGACCAGCGCCAACCTGGCCTACCAGCGCGCCCTCGCCGGCGACCATGTGGCCTACGTCGACTTCGACTTCGGCTCGCCCACCGCCGCCGCCGTCTTCGACGTGCCCGGCGCGATGCGCGGCACCGAGGAAAGCGGACTGCACTCCTATCTGGAGGGCGGGGTCCCCGAACCGGCCAGGATCGACATCTGGCGGCAGACCGAGCACCCCCAGCTCCGCGCCCGTCCCAACCAGGCCGGCCGGCTGGTCCTGCTCCCCGGCGACGCGGGCGGCGGCGAGTTCGCCGTCGGCGAGGACGCGCTCGAGCGCTGCGTCGACCTTCTGCTGCGACTGCACGGCGAGTTCGACCTGGTCGTCGTCGACCTCAGCGCCGGCCGCAGCTACGCCGTCGACATGGCCCTCGCCGCCACCGCCCACCCCCGGATGCGCTACGTCCCGTTCCGCTGGCTGGTGTTCCACCGCTGGACCCGGCAGCATGTGATCGCCGCCGCCGGACTCGTCCACAAGGACCACGGCATCATCCGGGGCGGCGTCGAACGCGGCCACGACGAGGAGGCGCTCCAGGGCGCCGTCCGCTTCGTCAGGGCCGCCGTACCCGATCCGGACTCGCCGCTGTGGGCGCAGGGCACGCCCGCCCAGGCCGCCTGGATGCAGTCCTGCGACGAGGCACTGCGCCGGCTTGCCGCGGAACACCGCATCGGCGACAGCGTGGTGCTCGGCGTCGTACCCCTCGAACCCATCCTGCAGTGGCGCGAACAGCTCATCACCGAAGAGGACGTCCTCTCCACACAGATCGCCAACAAGGAGACACTGGAGGCACTGGAGGAGATCGCGCGACGTCTCACCGACGACGACTGCTGGGGGCTGCCATGACGGAAGCGGTGTTCCGCGAGACGGCCGCCGAACCACGCACCCAGGCCGTCCCCCTGTCCCACCTCTCCCTGGAGCTCGGCCACCTCTACATGGAGGACTTCGAGGCCGGTCCGGAGCATCTGCGGCGGCACTTCGAGCGGGTGCGGCCCTGGGCCGAGGCGGCGCGTGCCGGGGCCGGCGGCGGTGGCAGGCGGGCGCGGATCAGTACCTGTTTCCTCATCGACGACTACTTCACCCGGTTCGCCTCACCGTCCGAGGTCGTCCCCATGCTGCTCGAGGAGGCCGGGCGGGCCGGGCTCACCGTCGACTACCTGGCCCGCGAGTCCGGGTGCGCCGTCGCCGGGAAGACACCCGTCGCCGAGGCCGTGGCCGGACGGATCGTCGAGGAACCGCCGCCCGGCAGCTACGGCCTGCGCCCGCCCGTCACACAGACCGGCTGGCTGGCCAACGGGGAGCGCAGCCCCGTCGCACGCGCCCCGCAGGCCATGCAGAAGGCCACCGCCTGGCAGCCGCCGAAGGAGACCGCCGCCCGCCGCCACTCCGTCTTCCTCGACGTCGAACTCTGGGACGACGGCCCCGACGGACACCGCACCTGGTCCTGCCCCTTCCTCGCCGCCGTCTGGCAGCTCGCCCGCCTCGGACTGCTGCGCGACGACGGCGAGGCCGTCCTCGTCCCCCAGCCGCACACCGGCGACTCCTTCCCCGACGACTGGGACGAACTCCCCCCGCTGCTCCGCCTCAACCCCCGCGCGGACCCGTTCGCCGCCTACCGCACCTGCTCGGTGATCCCCAGCCGGTTCTTACCCGTCGAGCACGCCGTCCGGGTGATCCTCGACCAGATCGAGGTCGACCCCGGAGCCCTGGCCCAGACCGCCGAGCGCTCCGCCCGGGAGGACACGGCCGTCCCCGACTCGGTGGCCGACCGCGTCTCCTACGTCTTCTACGCGGGGCAGTGAGATGACGCCGGGGCAGGGGCAGGGGCAGGGGGAGCCGCAGCCGCCCGTCGTGCTCGCCTGCGGCGAGGTCCGCACCTGTCTGCTGCCCGCCCTCCAGGCCCTCGACAGCCGCGCCGCCGCCCAGCTCCTCGGACTGCGCGCCGACGCACGCGTCCTGCTCTCCGAGCGCCCCAACCTCTACGGCCGCTCCCCGGACACCCTCACCGGCGTCGACTGCCCGCTGCCCAGTGCCAACGGGGCCCGGATCCGTGCCGTCGGCACCGTCGCCGCCCGCGCCGCCCTCACCGAGGGGCGCGTCCTGCAGTCCTCCGCCTACTTCCGGGTCCCCGCCGCGGGGCCCGACCACCGGCGCCCCTGGGGCCACTACCTCGTGCGGCCCGGCACCGTCGAACCGTTCGGGAAACTGCCGTACGAGGCCGTCGCCCAGGGCCTGCTGAACGGCGGGCGGCACGGCGAACTCGACGTCGGCCTGATCGCCGACGGACTCCTCACCCGTCTGCTGCGCCACCCCCTGCTCGACCAGCGTCCGCCCCTGAAGTCCCGCCCCACCCGGCTGCGCTGGGTCGCCCTGCCCGCCGAGCTCGGCGAGGGCCCGTCGATCGAGCGGTTCACCCTCGCCGAGGACGAGCTGCGCACCGTACGGCTCCGCGTCCCCGCCGGCACACCGGCCGGCGACATCGCCGGGCTCTGCGACGACCTCGCCCTGCACGACTGGCTGCTCACCACCGTCGTCCGCATCCTGGACGGCATCCGGCTGGGCGCCGCCGAACCGCCCGCCCGGACCCGCCCCCGGGCCGGCGAGGACCGCCCCGCCGTCGTCGCCGCGCTGCGGCCCGCCGTCGACCACCTGCTGCACCTGTGGATGCCACGCGCCCGCGTCGCCCACGGACTCGCCCCCCTCTGGGAGGCCCTGGAGGACCGCCCCGGCTTCACCCGCCAGTGGCGCACCCTGGTGCAGCGCATCCGGGACCAGCTCGCCCTGCACGCGATCCCCCACCGGGAGGCGAGTTGAGCCCCTGAGCGCGCCGCCACGGCCCCGACGCACATCCCCGCACCCCGATCCGACGCGTATCCCAACGGGGGGAGAAGCGAGATGAGCACGGCACAGTCACCCCAGCCCGAGGAGACGGCACCCCCGCCCGGCGCGGGCGCCGCCCCCGGCACACCCCGGTCGCCCGACCGGGCCGAGTGGACGCGCAGACTCCTGACCGGCCTCACCGTCGGTCTCGTCGTCTGGGGCGTCGCCGCACTGCTGGACCCGGACGGCGCGGCGCCGCGGCAACTCGCCGCCGCGTTACTCTGCGCCGCCGCCACGGTGGCCCTCACACACCTCCTCACCCCGGACCGTGAACCCGACGAAGACGCCCTGCGCACGCGGAGCGTCCTCACCGAGACCGCCACGGCCGTACGGGACGGGCTGGAGCGGCACGACGACGATCTGCGCACCGGTCTGGCCCGGCACACCGAGGACATGCGGCAACTCGTCGAGACCCGCCTGGCCCGCCAGGACCCGCCGCCCGAGTCCTACCCGCCGCTCGACCGCGTCCGCACCGACGGCGTACCGGAACTCGCCAAGCGCTTCGCCGAGGCCCTCTCGCCCGGACCGTCGATCCTCTACACGTTCGTCCGCCTGGAGATGCAGCGCGTGGTCGGGCACATGGCGGCGCTGAACAGCATGACCGTGGAGTGCCACGGAGAGAACCACGACTGGATGCTCAGCCTCACCCACGCCGCCGAACTCTCCGTCGACGCCATCAGCACATCCGTCGACCGCGAGTTCTGGAACAGCGAACCCGCCAGCCGCTACCTCGCCGCCCAGCGGGAGGCGATCGAGGAACACGGCGTGCCGGTACGGCGGCTGTTCCTGCTGGAGAGCGCCGGCGACCTCGACGACCGGCTGCTGCGGCTGTGCGACGAGCAGAAGGCGCTGCACATCGAGGTCCGGGTGGCGGTGCTGCCCGAACTGCCGCCGCACCTCCAGCGCGGCACCACCGACGACTTCATCGTCTACGACGAGGTGGTCTCCTTCGAGATCGAGCAGGACCTGCGCGACGTCAACGTCAGGACCCGGCTCATCGCCCGCCGCGACCACGTCCAGGACCGGATGAAACGCTTCCGGGAACTGTGGGAGGCCGGCATGAACATCCGTGAACTGGAGGTACGGATCGACGACGAGGAGGACGGCACCTGGATGGTCGACCGGGCGTAGCCCCGGTTACTCCCGGGGGAGTAGCACCGCCCCCGGGCCACCCCGCGCAGTACCCCTCAACTCGGTCCCGCGTCCGACGATCCGCGCCCCATCTGGCGGGAGTCTGGGAGGCGACCCAGACACCCGACCGGAGGGGAGCCCCGACTCATGGGGGACGCAAGGACACAGGCACGGCGGCGGCGTCTCGTGCCGTGGGCGGTGGTCGGGCTGTGGCTGGCCGCGCTCGTGCTCGTCGGGCCGCTGGCCGGCAAGTTCGGCGACGTCCAGCAGAACCGGGCCGTCGACTATCTGCCCGACGGCGCCGACTCGACCCAGGTGGCCCGTATCCAGGACGAGTTGCCCGGCGGCGAGGCCACCGACCTGGTGCTGGTCTACCACCGCGACGGCGGGCTGACCGCCGCCGACCGGCAGGCCGCCGCCGGACACGTCGCCGAGGTCCGGGGCGCGTACGACCTCACCGGCACCCCGCGCGGCATCCCGTCCGAGGACGGCACCACCCTCATGTACCCGGTCTCCAGCACCCAGCCGGGCCAGGACGAGAAGGCCAGGGACGCCTTCGTCGACGGGGTGCGCGAGATCGCCGACGGCACGGGCGGCCTGAGCGTGGAGGTCGGCGGGCCCGGCGCCCTCGGCACCGACATGGGCAAGGTGTTCGAGACCATCGACGGCACCCTGCTGCTCGCCACCCTTGGCGTCGTCACCGTGCTGCTCGTGCTGATCTACCGCAGCCCGTTCCTGTGGCTGGTCCCGCTCACCGTCGCCGGTGTCGCCACCGCCCTCGCCATGGCCGCCGGATACGGCATGCACGAACTCCTCGACGTCACCGTCACCGGCCAGAGCGGCGGCATCATGACGGTGCTCGTCCTCGGCGCCGGCACCGACTACGCGCTGCTCATCGTCTCCCGCTACCGCGAGGAACTCCGCCGCCACGAACGGCCGTACGACGCCATGCGGGCCGCCCTGCGCGGCTGCGGGCCGGCGGTCCTCGCCTCCTCCGGCACCGTCGCCGCCGGACTGCTGTGCCTGCTCGCCGCCGACCTCAACAGCAGCAGCGGCATGGGCCCCGTCGGCATGGTCGGGGTGCTCTCCGCGCTCGTCGCCATGACGACCCTGCTGCCCGCCGTCCTCGTCCTGCTCGGCCGGCGCGTGTTCTGGCCGCTGATCCCCGCCTACGGCAGTACGCCCAAGGCCCGCCGGTCGCTGTTCGCGGCCATGGGCACCTCGGCCGCCCGCCGTCCCGCCGCCGTCCTCGCGGGCGGCGCCGCCCTCCTCGGCGCCCTCGCCCTCGGCACCCTCAACCTCACCGGCGAACTCAAGCAGGAGGACTCCTTCACCGACCGGCCCGAGTCCATCACCGCGATGGCGACCCTGGCCGACGCCTACCCCGAGCGCAGCAGCCGCCCCCTCACCGTGATGGCCCCCACCGACCGGGCCGGCGCCGTCCTGGCGGAGGCCCGCACCACCGAGGGGGTCGCCGACGCCACCGAGGGACGCAGCGGCGAAGGCTGGACCGAGATCTCCGTGTTCGCCACCGCCGCCCCCGAGACGGCCGGTGAGACCCGCACCATCGAGGCCCTGCGCGCCGGACTCGACGACGACCACGGTGCCTACGTCGGCGGCCTCAGCGCCCAGCAGCTCGACCTCGCCGACAGCGAGTCCCGCGACCGCAGGGTGATCGTGCCGCTCGTCCTCGCCGCCGTGTTCGTGATCCTCATGGTCCTGCTCCGCAGCCTCGTCGCACCCCTGCTGCTGCTCGCCGCGGTCGTCGCCGTGTGGGGCGCGGCCCTCGGCATCGGCGGACTGGTCTTCGAGCCGCTGTTCGGCTTCGCCGGCACCGACCCCGGACTCGGACTGCTGTCCTTCGTGTTCCTGGTCGCCCTCGGCGTCGACTACGGCATCTTCCTCATGCACCGGATGCGCGAGGAGTCCCTGAACGGCGCCGAACCCGACGCCGCCGCGCTCACCGCCCTGCGCACCACGGGCGGCGTGATCGCCTCCGCCGGAGTCGTCCTCGCCGCGACCTTCGCCGTGCTCACCACGCTGCCCCTGGTGGGCCTCGTCGAACTCGGCTTCGTCATCGCGGTCGGTGTCCTCCTCGACACCTTCCTGGTGCGCACCTACCTCGTCACCACGGCGAGCGTGCTGCTGCGCCGGTGGATGTGGTGGCCCGGCAGGCTCTCCAGGGCCCCCCGGCCGGTCCCGCGCGAACGGCAACCGGAACCGGTGTAGCGGGCCGGCCGTACCACCCCCGGGCACCCCCTCCCTGCCGAGGGGGTGCCCTCCTCCCGGAGGATGGAGCCGTGCAGGCACCCACCACGACACCGAGCGCGCACCGCCCCCGCCTCGGGGAGCGGATCATGGCCGCGGTCAACCGCGACCCGCTGACCGCCCCGCACGCGGTCCGCAACGACACGGTCCTCGCCGCGTTCACCGCCGCGGTCGCCGTCGCCCTCGCGCTGCTCGTCGACCACGGCCGCGCACCCGACGCGCTCGGCTGGACGCTGCTCCTCGCCGCCCATGTGCCGCTGGCCTGGCGGCGGCGCCGCCCGCTGACGGTCCTGCTGCTGGTCCTGCTGCCGGTCGTGCCGTACCACGCCCTCGACAACAACCACGGCGCGCCCGTCGCCGCGACCATAGTCGCCCTCTACACCATCGCGTCGAACACCACGCCCCGCCGCACCCTCCTCCTCGGCACCGCCGTCATCGGCGCGACCCTCACGGTGAACGCCCTCACCAACCCCGACGGCTTCGTCGAACTGTTCCGCATCACCGGCTGGGTCGTCGCCGTCCTCGTCTTCGGCGTCGACGTCCGCTTCTACCGCCAGTACGTCACCGCCATCGTCGAACGCGCCGAGCGGGCCGAACGCACCCGGGAGGAGGAGGCGCGCCGCCGGGTCGCCGAGGAGCGGCTGCGCATCGCCCGCGACCTGCACGACCTGCTCGCCCACAGCATCACCCTCATCGGTGTGCAGACGTCCGTCGCCGCGCACGTGCTGGCCGCCGACCCCGAGCGTCTCGACCGGGAGACCGTCGCCAAGGCCCTCGACGACATCGCCGAGACCTGCCGTACGGCCCGCGGTGAACTCCGTACGACCCTGGAGGTGCTGCGTGACAACGGCGGCCCCGCGGACACCCGGGGCCCGCTGGCCGGCCTCGACGGCCTGCCCGACCTGGTGGAGGCCGCGCGGCTCGCGGGCGCCCGCGTCGAACCGGCCGTCCGGGTGGCCGGTCCGGTGCCGCCCGCCGTCGGCGCCGCCGCCTACCGGGTCGTTCAGGAGGCGCTGACCAACGCGGTCCGGCACGCCGGCCCCGGACCGGCGATACGGGTCGAGCTGCGCGACGACGACGGGGTACTGCGGCTGTCCGTCACCGACGACGGCACCGGACCCACGCCCGGCGGGACACCCGGCTTCGGTGTCGTCGGCATGCGGGAGCGGGCCCGCAGCGTGGGTGGCACACTCGACGCCGGACCACGGGCGGGCGGCGGGTTCGAGGTCACCGCGAGCCTGCCACTGACACCCGCGACCCGGGAAGGAACCGGATGACCATTCGCGTGCTGCTCGCCGACGACCAGACCCTGGTACGGGAGGCGTTCGCGCTCCTCCTCGAGTCGGCGCCCGACATGGAGGTCGTCGGCCAGGCCGCCACCGGCCGTCAGGCGGCGGAACTGGCCCGCACCGAGCGGGCCGACCTCGTCGTCATGGACATCCGCATGCCCGACCTCGACGGCATCGAGGCGACCCGGCTGATCGCCGCCGACGACGATCTCGCCGGGGTGAAGGTGCTCGTCCTCACCACCTACGACACCGACGAGAACATCGTCGACGCGCTGCGCGCCGGGGCCTCCGGATTCCTGGTGAAGGACACCCGGCCCGCCGAACTCCTGGACGCCATCCGCACGGTCGCGGCCGGCGAGGCGCTGCTCTCACCCGGCCCCACGGCCCGTCTGATCGAACGCTTCCTGCGCAGCCCCTCCACACCGGTCGCGGCCGGACCCGAGTGCCTGTCCGACCGTGAGCGGGAGGTGCTCGCGCTGGTCGCGCGCGGTCTGAACAACGCCGAGATCGCCGACGCCCTGGGGCTGAGCCCGCTCACCGCGAAAACCCATGTCAGCCGGACCATGGGAAAGCTCGGGGTACGGGACCGGGCTCAACTCGTCATCGTGGCGTACGAGTCGGGGCTGGTGGCGCCGGGGAGGGCGTGAGCCGGTTCAGAGGGTGTGGTGCAGCCAGCGCTGGATCGTGCTGTTGATACTGCCGGACAGGGCGCTCAGGCTCTCGATGGCCTCACGGTCCTCGGGCCGGGGCGGGATGCCGGCGGCGGTCAGGGCCGCGTGCAGCTCCAGCCGGCGCCGGTCGCGCGGGTCGATACCGGCGCCGATCCGGTCGGCCGGGCGCGGCGGGGCCAGCAGGTAGTCGCCGTCCAGCGTGAACGCGGTCGCGGTCATATCGGTCTCCTCACCCTGAGGTGTCGCTACTGCAGGACAGGAGGCCGACTGCGGGAGCCCCGGTTGCGAATGGGGCGAAACGTCACGCCAACGGCGTCATCGGCAGTTCATCGTCCGGTCGGACGAGCGGCCCGGGGAACGCTCGAGCCCCGGTGACCCGGCGTCACGAGCCGGGCGGTGTCCAGTACGGGCCCTCGGTCGCCTTCAGACGTTGCAGGGCTGTCAGTCGTACCGCGAACAGGACGGCGGCCCCCGCGGCGGCCACGTACAGGAGGTCGACCGCGAGGTACAGCGTCACGGCGTCGCTGATCTCGGTGAGTGAGTCGGCCGTGTCGAGGCGCGAGGCGGCGTACCGGCCGAGCAGGGCGTTCCCGGCGAACAGGCCCCACCACAGGTTCACCGGCCACATCGGGACCCGGCGCGTCTCCCCCTCGGCCGACAGCGGTGAGCAGGCCCCCCACATGTCGACCGCGACGCGGTACGGCAGCCACAGGTTGGCGATGGGGATGAACCACGCACCGATCGCCCACCCCTGCCCCATGCCGAACCGGTCCGGTGCCAGGAGCCCGGTGCGGCGGCGCATCAGGAAGAACCAGGTGACGAAGAGCACCGCGCAGAGCAGGGTCGTGGACACCTGGACCTGACCCGCCCTCTCGTACAGCGAGTATGCGGAGTCCAGGCTCGAGGCGGTCGGATCGGTCGTGTCGTCGTCGGCCAGCATGCGGAGCCGGACACCGGTGTACACGGCGAACAGGTCACTGAGCGCTGCCGCCGCGAACGCCGCCACCACGGCGGTGAGGAGACCGCGCGAGGCGAGCGGAACGCTGCCGGGCAGCGGGGAGGGCGGGCGCGTCCCACCATTGGATTCGAGCATGACGAAGGCCCCCCACGGGCGGTAAGACGATGATCACCCGCGGAATCGCGCGCGAACGCACGGTATGCCGGACGGTGGAGGCCCGTCCAGCACAATGCGCCGTCGGACGGCGCCCATGAACCCCGTCCGTGCGGCCGGCCCGACGGCGATCGCCGGTCCGCCGGCCACCTTGCCGCACAGCCTCCGTATGAGCCCCGGCAGGACCGTGGGTGCCCATTATCGGATTCGTGTTGCCGGCCGCTCCAGTTCTGCGGCGCGCGCGAAGCAATCGGCAAAGCGCTGTACCTTGGTGAGCTTGCGCCGCGTCCGCCCGAAATCGCCGTCGGTTTCCGGCGCGCCGTCGATCCGCCGGGTCACGTCCAATTGCGGCGTGCGGACGGCCTGTTCGAACCGGCCGATTCAGCCGCCCGGGACGAACACCCGTGTACCCGGCTCGACCTGCGTGAACAAGAACCCCCATGCCGCCCGACGCGAACCATTGGCCATAACCAACCCCCTTGTACTGACCCGCACTTGTAGTTGCACGGCCTTCTGCCGAGTGTAGACGTGACGCGTCATTCCGGGGGGCCGAAGAATGAAACCGGAAAAGCGAGGGGATCACCGTGGAGGCACGACACTCGGCGCTCTGCGTCGGAGAAGCGGAGGAAGTGATGAAGGAATTGCGGGCGGCACTCGCGGAGGCCGGAATTGCCCTGCCGTCACCGGGGCCGGACCCGGTGAGTCCTGCGCGGAAGGTGCCCTGTCCGCTCGTCGAACCGGGCCGGTGCTCGGTGGAGACCGCGCGGCGGATCGCGGCGGTGGTGCGGTGAAGCCTCCCGTCGGCGCCCATGTCGTGGACACCCGGACCGAGCGGATCGGCGTCGTGATGGGGCATGAGGGGCCCTACGTCCAGCTGAGACCGTACGGCGGCGGCCGGGAGTGGGACGCGGACCCCGAGGCCGTACGGCGGGCGACGGCGGCCGAGCGGCTGCTTGCGGCGACGGTGTACACCGATGCCCGGAGTCGCGGTGAGGTGTCGTGAGCGTAGGCGACAATGGATGCCATGAGTCTGTTCCGCGACGACGGCATCGTGCTGCGCACCCAGAAGCTGGGTGAGGCGGACCGGATCATCACACTGCTCACACGCGGTCACGGCCGGGTACGCGCGGTGGCGAGGGGCGTGCGCCGGACGAAGTCGAAGTTCGGTGCGCGTCTCGAACCGTTCTCGCACGTGGACGTGCAGTTCTTCTCGAAGGGGAGCGAGCTGATCGGCCGCGGGCTGCCCCTGTGTACGCAGAGCGAGACGATAGCGCCGTACGGTGGCGGGATCGTCACCGACTACGCGCGGTACACGGCCGGCACCGCCATGCTGGAGACCGCCGAGCGGTTCACCGACCACGAGGGCGAGCCGGCGGTGCAGCAGTATCTGCTGCTGGTCGGGGCCCTGCGGACGCTGGCGCGGGGCGAGCACGCGCCGCATCTCGTGCTTGACGCGTTCCTGCTGCGGTCGCTCGCGGTGAACGGGTACGCGCCGAGTTTCACGGACTGCGCGAAGTGCGGGATGCCGGGTCCGAACCGGTTCTTCTCGGTCGCGTCCGGCGGTTCCGTCTGTGTGGACTGCCGGGTGCCCGGCAGCGTCGTACCCTCGCCGCAGGCCCTGGAACTCCTCGGAGCGCTGCTTACGGGAGACTGGGGGACCGCGGACGCGTGCGAGGCGCGGTACGTCCGGGAGGGGAGCGGGCTGGTGTCCGCGTACCTGCACTGGCATCTGGAGCGCGGGCTCCGTTCGCTCCGGTACGTCGAAAAGTAAGCACGAGGAGACGAGAGACACATGGCCGTACGCGGGTTCCTGGGGCGTCAGCGACGGGAGTACAGGACGCCGGAACCGCACCCTTCGGGCGCGCGGCCCCCGAAGATCCCCGGGGAACTGGTCCCGAAGCATGTGGCGATCGTCATGGACGGCAACGGGCGGTGGGCGAAGGAGCGGGGGCTGCCGCGCACCGAGGGGCACAAGGTCGGCGCCGAGCGGGTGCTGGACGTGCTCCAGGGCGGTGTGGAGATGGGGGTCGGCGCGATCTCGCTGTACGCCTTCTCCACCGAGAACTGGAAGCGGTCGCCGGACGAGGTGCGCTTCCTGATGAACTTCAACCGGGACTTCATCCGCAAGACGCGGGACACGCTCGACGAGCTCGGCATCCGCGTGCGCTGGGTGGGGCGGATGCCCAAGCTGTGGAAGTCGGTGGCCAAGGAGCTCCAGGTCGCCCAGGAGCAGACGAAGGACAACGACCGGCTGACGCTGTACTTCTGCATGAACTACGGCGGGCGCGCGGAGATCGCGGACGCGGCGCGGGCGCTCGCCGAGGACGTGAAGGCCGGGCGGCTCGATCCGTCGAAGGTCGACGAGAAGACGCTGCAGCGGTACATGTACTACCCGGACATGCCGGACGTGGACCTGTTCCTGCGGCCGAGCGGTGAGCAGCGCACCTCCAACTACCTCCTCTGGCAGAGCGCCTACGCCGAGATGGTCTTCCAGGACGTGCTCTGGCCCGACTTCGACCGCCGCGACCTGTGGCGGGCCTGTATCGAGTACGCCTCCCGCGACCGCCGCTTCGGCGGCGCCGTCCCCAACGAGGAACTGGCCGCCATGGAGGCGGCGATGAGGGGCCGTACGACGGAGTCCTGACAGCTGGTCGTCGAGAGTCCGACGGCCCGCCGCCCGCGTCCACCGGAGCGCTCTCGTACGGATGTGACGCCCCCTCCCTGCCAACCTCGTCGGCAGGGAGCCCTGGTGGGCGCGGGAGGCGTGAACAGCCTTGCCGGGGAAGGGAACAGGGGGCGCCCCGGAGAGTCGGCCGGGGCCTCCCGCGGTGGCCCCGGCTGCCGGTCCGGGACGGTCAAATGGTCTCGATCACCGGCGACTTGTGTGATCCGGCAACCATCCGGTGCCACGTCGGACGAAACTCCCAGGTGCTTGACCGTTCATTGTCCGGCCTGGTCCGGAGCCATCTTTTGCACTCGGGGAAGAGCTGCGCAATGGTGGAAATCGAGGGTCCTTCGAGGCCCGGGAGACGGGACGGTCGGCCGAAGCCGACACCTCCCGGTGCGGATCCTCGCACCCTCTCATCATCCACGCTTTGGAGGCTGTCATGGCCGTTCGCTCGACAAACGCGAGGAAGAGGAAGATGTCCAAGGGAGCCGTGGCGAGCGTGTTCGCGCTGGCACTGGCCTTCCCGGCGGCCGCGGCCACCAACGCGTCCGCCGATCCGAATATCGATCGGGTGGTCCTGGCGGGCCAGGCGGACTGCAGCAAGTTCGGCGCGAACTTCGCGCCCACCAGTGTGTCCGCCTCAGGCGGCGGGGTGTCCAACAGCAGGGTCATCAACTCGGCCGGACAGCCCAGCGCCAGTTACAGCCAGCTGGTGCTGAGCCCGGTGGCGGCGGGCCCGGGCGTCCCGGCGAGCGCCACCCTGACCTGCACCAACAGCCAGACCGGGCTGGAGCGGACGATCGTGCAGAACTTCACGCTCGCACGGCCGGCCGGCAACACGGTCGTCGCGAACGTGGACATCTTCTGACCGCCACTTCTGTCGAGACCGGTCCCGCTCCGTGCTCACCGACATGGGGCGGGACCGCGTGCGTTCTTCGGGGAAGGGCTCAGCCCTTCGCCACCCCCGCGCACTCCGCGCAGGTGCCGAAGATCTCGACCGTGTGGGCCACGTTGACGTAGCCGTGTTCCGCCGCGATGGCCTCCGCCCACTTCTCCACCGCCGGGCCCTCCACCTCCACCGCCTTGCCGCAGGTGCGGCAGACCAGATGGTGGTGGTGGTCGCCGGTGGAGCAGCGGCGGTAGACGGACTCGCCGTCGGCGGTGCGCAGGACGTCGACCTCGCCGGCGTCGGCGAGGGACTGGAGCGTGCGGTAGACCGTGGTCAGGCCGACGGAGTCGCCCTTGTGCTTGAGCATGTCGTGGAGTTCCTGCGCGCTGCGGAACTCGTCGACCTCCTGCAGGCACGCCGACACAGCGGCACGCTGCCGGGTGGCACGGCCCTTCACGGGCGGTCCTGCGGTCGTCACGGGATTGCCTCCTCACATCGGGCCGTCTGCCGGGGCCATTGTGCCAGTCCGGGCAGCGGGGAGTCAGGCGCCGGCCGGGTCCCCCGATCTGCGGCCGGCCGGAATCGCACACTCCGCGGGATCGCCGCCCGGCTGTGCGGCGGCCAGTGCCCGGGCGCGGCGGCGGGCCAGCGGGGTGGCCAGCGCGGTCAGCGCGATGAACGCGGCGATGGTCAGCAGCACGATCGTCGCTCCGGGCGGGACGTCCTGGTAGTACGAGGTGACCGTGCCGCCGATGGTCACGCTCACGCCGATCGCGACGGCGATGGCGAAGGTGGCGGCGAAGCTGCGGGTGAGCTGCTGGGCGGCCGCGACCGGCACCACCATGAGCGCGCTCACCAGCAGCAGCCCGACCACGCGCATCGCGACGGAGACGGTGACGGCGGCCGTGATCGCCGTGAGCAGGTTCAGGAAGCGCACCGGCAGGCCCGTGACCCGGGCGAACTCCTCGTCCTGGCTGACCGCGAACAGCTGCCGGCGCAGACCGACGGTGATCAGCACCACGAACGCGGCCAGCAGACAGATCGCGGTCACGTCGGACTCGGACACCGTGGACAGCGAGCCGAACAGGAACGAGGAGAGGTTCGTGGTGGAGCCGCCGGGGGCGATGTTGATGAACATGACACCGCCGGCCATACCGCCGTAGAAGAGCATCGCGAGGGCGATGTCGCCGCGGGTCTTGGCGTACCAGCGGACCAGTTCCATGAAGACGGCGCCGAGGACGGAGACGAGCGTCGCCATCCATACCGGGGACCAGCTGAGCAGGAAGCCGAGGCCGACACCGGTCATGGCGACGTGGCCGATTCCGTCGCCCATGAGGGCCTGGCGGCGCTGGACGAGGTAGATGCCGACGGCGGGGGCGGTGATGCCGACCAGGACGGCGGCGAGCAGCGCCCGCTGCATGAAGGCGTAGTCGAGGATGTCCATCGGATTCAGCTCAGCAGTCCTGTGCGGATCGGTTCGGTGCCCGCGGGGGCGTGCGGGTGGACGTGGTCGTGGCCGGGCAGGGCGTGCTGGCCGACAGCCTTCGGGGGCGGGCCGTCGTGCAGGACGCAGCCGTCGCGCAGGACGACCGCCCGGTCGATCAGGGGCTCCAGGGGGCCCAGCTCGTGCAGGACGAGGAGGACCGTGGTGCCCTCGGCGACCTGGCCCTTCAGCGTCTCGGCGAGGATCTCCTGGCTGGCCAGGTCGACGCCCGCCATCGGCTCGTCCATGATCAGCAGCTCGGGTACGGCGGCGAGCGCGCGGGCGATCAGGACCCGCTGGTGCTGGCCGCCGGAGAGGGCGTCCACGGAGTCCTTGGCCCGGTCCGCCATGCCGACGAGGTCCAGGGCATGCCGTACGGCCTCGTGGTCGGCCCTGCGGAAGAGGCCGAAGCGGGTACGGGAGAGACGGCCGGAGGAGACGACCTCGGTGAGCGTCGCCGGGACGCCGCCGGAGGCCGTGGTGCGCTGCGGGACGTAGCCCACGCGCGCCCAGTCGCGGAACCGGTGCCGCGGGGTGCCGAACAGTTCGATCTCCCCGGCGCTGACCGGTACTTGGCCGATGACGCTGCGTACGGCCGTCGACTTGCCGGAGCCGTTGGCGCCGAGCAGGGCGACGACCTCACCGCGGCGCACGGTGAGGTCGATGCCGCGCAGAACGGGGCGGGAGCCCAGCTCGGCGCGGACGCCGCGCAGGGAGATGACGGGCTCGGTCGTCATGCCGTCCTCCGGTGGTTCGTCGGTCACTTGCTGCCCAGGGCCGTCTGCAGGGCCTTGAGGTTGGCTTCCATGACCTGGAAGTAGTCGTCGCCGCGGGAGCTGTCGGTGATGCCCTCGACCGGGTCGAGGACGTCCGTCCTGAGCCCGGTGTCCCCGGCGAGGGTCTTGGCGGTCTTGTCGCTGACGAGCGTCTCGTAGAAGACGGTGGTGACGCCGTCGGCCTTCGCCATCTTCTGGAGTTCCTTCACGCGGGCCCCGCTGGGCTCGGACTCCGGGTCCAGGCCGCTGATGGCCTCCTCGGTCAGGCCGTAGCGCTCGGCGAGGTAGCCGAAGGCGGCGTGCGTGGTGATGAAGACGTCGTTCTTCTTGTCCGCGAGGCCGGTCTTGAACGTGGTGTCGAGCTCGCCCAGCTTCTCGACCAGGGTCGCGGTGTTCTTCCTGTAGTCGGCGGCGTGGTCCGGGTCCGCCTTCTCGAAGGCCTTGCCGACCCCCTCGGCGACCTCGGCGTACTTCACCGGGTCGAGCCAGATGTGGGGGTCCTTGCCGCCCTCGTGCTCGTGGTCGTGCCCCTCCTCCCCGTGTTCCTCCTCCTCGTGCGCGTGCTCGTCCGCGTGTCCGCCGACCTCGGAGCCGTGCTCCTCCAGGGTGGTCAGGGTGGCCGCGTCGATCTTCGTGGCGACGGGGGACTGGCCGATGGCCTCGTCGACGGAGGGCTGCAGGCCCTTGAGGTGGAGCGCCGCGTCGGACTCCTCGAGCTGCGCGGTCTGCTTGGCGCTGATCTCCAGGTCGTGCGGCTCCTGGCCGGGCTGGGTCAGACTGGTGACGTTGACGTGCTCGCCGCCGATCTGCTCGGCGAGGAAGGCCATCGGGTAGAACGACGCGACGACGTCGAACTTGTCGGTGTTGCCCGCGGCGGCGCTGTCGGAGGAGCAGGCGGTCAGGGTGCCGAGCCCGAGGGCGGCGACCGCGGCCAGCGCGGCCGTGGATATGTAGTGTCGTCGTACGTTCATGACAGTCATTTTCAACGAAGATGGAAACCGTTGTCAACAAGCCTGGTCGGAGATCCGGAACGGGGCCCCGATTTGGCCGTGAGGCAGTCCCCGCCGGTAACCTGAGTCATTCGCTGGAAGCAATCTCGCTTCGCCCGCCCGTCTCCCGATCACCACCCCTCATCGAGGCGCTTCGCGCCGCACCAGTCAGTCACCGTCGTCGTAATGAAGAGAGCACCGTGGCCGCCGACAAGATCGACACCATCGTCAGCCTGAGCAAGCGCCGTGGCTTCGTTTTCCCTTGTAGTGAGATCTACGGCGGCCAGCGTGCCGCCTGGGACTACGGGCCGCTGGGTGTCGAGCTCAAGGAGAACCTCAAGCGCCAGTGGTGGCGCTACATGGTGACGTCGCGCGAGGACGTGGTCGGTATCGACTCGTCCGTGATCCTGGCCCCGGAGGTGTGGGTCGCCTCCGGTCACGTCGCCACGTTCACGGACCCGCTGACCGAGTGCACCTCCTGCCACAAGCGGTTCCGCGCGGACCACCTGGAGGAGGCGTACGAGGAGAAGAAGGGCCACGCCCCCGAGAACGGCTTGGCCGACCTCAACTGCCCCAACTGCGGCAACAAGGGCACCTTCACCGAGCCCAAGCAGTTCTCGGGTCTGCTCTCCACCCACCTCGGCCCGACCCAGGACAGCGGCTCCGTCGCCTACCTGCGGCCCGAGACCGCCCAGGGCATCTTCACCAACTTCGCCCAGGTGCAGACCACTTCGCGCCGCAAGCCGCCGTTCGGCATCGCCCAGATGGGCAAGTCCTTCCGCAACGAGATCACGCCCGGCAACTTCATCTTCCGCACCCGCGAGTTCGAGCAGATGGAGATGGAGTTCTTCGTCAAGCCGGGCGAGGACGAGGAGTGGCAGGAGTACTGGATGGAGCAGCGCTGGAACTGGTACACCGGTCTCGGCCTGCGCGAGGAGAACATGCGGTGGTTCGAGCACCCGAAGGAGAAGCTCTCCCACTACTCCAAGCGCACCGCCGACATCGAGTACCGCTTCCAGTTCGGCGGCAGCGAGTGGGGTGAGCTGGAGGGCGTCGCCAACCGCACGGACTACGACCTCGGCGCGCACTCCAAGGCCTCCGGCCAGGACCTCTCCTTCTTCGACCAGGAGGCCCAGGAGCGCTGGACGCCGTACGTCATCGAGCCGGCTGCCGGTGTCGGCCGCGCGATGCTGGCGTTCCTGCTGGACGCGTACATCGAGGACGAGGCGCCCAACGCCAAGGGCAAGATGGAGAAGCGCACGGTGCTGCGGCTGGACCACCGGCTCGCGCCGGTGAAGGTCGCGGTGCTGCCGCTGTCGCGCAACGCGGAGCTGTCGCCGAAGGCGAAGGGGCTCGCGCAGGCGCTTCGGCAGAACTGGAACATCGAGTTCGACGACGCCGGCGCGATCGGTCGGCGTTACCGCCGGCAGGACGAGATCGGTACGCCGTTCTGTGTCACGGTCGACTTCGACACGCTGGACGACAACGCGGTGACCGTGCGTGAGCGGGACACGATGAAGCAGGAGCGGGTGTCCCTGGACCAGATCGAGGGGTACCTCGCCTCACGCCTCGTCGGCGCGTAACCGCCGGCCGCGGGGGGTACGGGGTTTGATCCCCTGTTGATCCGATGCGGCCGTCGGCCACGGTGACCGTCCCAGGGGGCTCCGCCCCCCGGACCCCCCGCCCTCGCCCACCCGCCACCCGACTCGGTTGGCTGGTGGGCCGCCGTCCCCCGGGGGCTCCGCCCCCGGGCCCCCGTTTCGCCCTCCGCTTCCGCGGGCGGTCGTGCCGCTGGGGCGGCGATCCCACCCCGCTTCCTTCGTTCCCGCGGGCGGTCGTGCCGCTGGGGCGGCGATCCCACCCCGCTTCCTTCGTTCCCGCGGGCGGTCGTGCCGCAGGGCGGCACGGGTGGGCGCGACGGCACCCCGTGAACGCCGGGCTGCGAGAACACCCCCCGGCCCCCACAAGCACCGGGCCGCGCCAACGCGACGTCCCCCACGAGGGCCGGGGCGTGCCGCCGGCCCTCACCGCTCCGGCGGGTCCACCGTCGCCCCGTGCGCCTCCGCCAGATGCTCCTGCGCCTTGAGCCACGGCAGGAACTGCGCGCTCCTGCGCCAGCCGCACGTGTCACAACTGATCGTCCGCTGCCCACCGGTGCGCCGTACCCGCACGACGTGCTCCCGCCCGTCCGGATCCAGCCGGCTGACCTTACTCGCATCGATCTCCACGACGACTCCTCCAGGCCCCTCCGACGGCACCCCTGCCCACGCCCCTGCCCACACCACCGCCCGGCACGGTACCGTTCCGCTCGTGCCCCAGGGGCCGTTCGGGAGGGGGAGAACGAAATGGCGGACGCGATAGGGGTGTTCGTCGCCGCGATCGCACTGGCCGTGTCCGTGTGGTCCGTCTTCCACCTCGCCCGCCAGACCAGAGCCGCCGCCGAACAGGCGAAGATCAGCAACGCGGTGGCCGCCGTCTCCGCGAACGACATGGCCCTGCGCGCCCTGCGCGAAGTACACCTCCTCCTGCTCGAACGCCCCGGCTCCCGCGCGTACTTCTACGCCGGTAAACCGCTGCCCGAGCAGCCGGGACACCAGGACGAGCGCGACGCGATCACCACGATCGCCGAGCTGCTCGCGGACGTCATGAGCAGCGGTCTCGTGGTCCACGACAAGGTGCCCGACAGCACCAGCGCCCAGCCGTGGACCGACTACTGCCGGCACACCCTGGACAGCAGCCCGGTCATGCGTGACCTGGTGCGGGCGCACCCCGCGTGGTGGCCCCCGCTCGCCCGGCTGCTCCCGCCGGGCTGATCAGGCGTGCGCTCCCGCCTCCTGCCGGACCTCCGCCGTCTCCAGCCCCCGGGCCGCCCGCTCGGCGGTGCGGTGGGCCCAGCGGCCTGACGTCAGCAGACCCACGACCAGCACCACCAGCCCGCACACGGCGAGGATCCACCACCCCGGCCGCGCCGCCGCCACGAACGCGGACGCGTACGGCGCCGACCCCACCCCCGCCGCCAGCACCGCCCCGATCACCGCGACCCCCAGCGCCTGCCCCAGCTGACGGCTGGTGGACGCCACCGCGGACGCCACCCCCGCCTGAGCCACCGGCATGCCGGACACCGCCGTGTTGGTGATCGGCGCGTTCACGAAGCCGAAGCCGATGCCGAAGAGGACGTACCCGATGAACAGCGTGACGTCCGACGTCTCGGCCTCGAGGAGGGCGAAGAGGAACCCGCTCACCGTCATCGCACCGCCGGCGATCAGCAGCGGCAGCCGCGGCCCCCGGCTGCCGACCAGCCGCCCGGACAGCGGGGCGCACAGGAAGGTCGGGACGGCCATTGGCAGCATCCACAGCCCCGCGTCCCACGCGCTCAGCCCCCACACGTTCTGCAGATACAGCGTCGACAGGAACAGGAACCCGCCGAGCGCCGCGAACGCGCTCACCGCTATCACCGTCGCCCCGCTGAACGGCGCAGACCGGAAGAACCGCGGATCGATCAGCGGTTCGGGGCGGCGCGGCTCGTAACGGAGGAGAGCCACCAGCGCGGCCAGGGCGACCAGAGCGAAAGGCGCGAGCACCGACAACGAGGCGTGCGGCGCCTCGATGATCGCGTACGTCAGCGAGCCGAACAGCACGATCACCAGCACCTGGCCGACCGGGTCGGGCCGGCGGGCCTTCGGCGCCCGGGACTCCGGCACGAACCGCCGGGTGAGCAGCAGTGCCGCCAGCCCCACCGGCAGGTTGATCCAGAAGATGGAGCGCCAGCCGACCGACTCCACCAGTAGCCCCCCGACCAGCGGCCCCGCGGCCATCGAGATACCGACGACCGCACCCCACACACCGATCGCACGGGCCCGCTCACGCCGGTCGGTGAAGGTGTTGGTGATGATCGACATGGCGACCGGGTTCAGCATCGAGCCGCCGACCGCCTGCACCATGCGGAACACGATCAGGGAGTTCAGGTCCGGCGCGAGCGAGCACAGCACCGAGCCCAGGGTGAAGACCACCAGACCCGTCATGAACACCCGTCTGCGGCCGATCCGGTCGGCGGTCGAGCCCGCGAGCATCAGCAGCGAGGCCAGGACGAGCGTGTACGCGTCGATGGTCCACTGCAGACCCGAGGTACCGGCGTCGAATTCCCGCTGCAGGGAGGGCAGGGCGACGTTGAGGACCGTGTTGTCGAGGCTCACGATCAGCAGGCTCATGCAGCAGATCGCGAGCACCAGCATGCGTCGGCCATGGCTGAGCTCGGGCATGCACTCCATCGTACGCACATATCGATAGTGCGGCTAACTAATGACCATTACACGGTCATGCCCCGGGTGCCGTCCCGCATGCGGGACAATGGGGGAATGCCCACGCCCACACCTCCTGCCGACACGACCCCGGACACGACCCTGCGCATCGGCCCGCACGCCGTGCGGCCCCCCGTCGTGCTCGCCCCCATGGCCGGGATCACCAACGCGCCCTTCCGCACCCTGTGCCGATCCTTCGCCGGAGGCGCAGAGGATGGAGCCGGCGGCGGGAAGGGCCTGTTCGTCAGCGAGATGATCACCACCCGGGCGCTGGTCGAACGCAACGACAAGACCATGCAGCTGATCCGCTTCGACGAGAGCGAGAAGCCCCGCTCCATCCAGCTGTACGGCGTCGACCCCGCGACCGTCGGCAAGGCCGTCCGTATGATCGCGGAGGAGGGCCTGGCCGACCACATCGACCTCAACTTCGGCTGCCCGGTCCCCAAGGTGACCCGTAAGGGCGGCGGTTCGGCGCTGCCGTACAAGCGGAACCTGCTGCGGTCCATCCTGCGCGAGGCGGTCAGCGGGGCCGGGGAGCTGCCGGTCACGATGAAGATGCGCAAGGGCATCGACGACGACCACCTGACCTACCTGGACGCCGGCCGGATCGCCGTCGAGGAGGGCATCACCGCGATCGCGCTGCACGGCCGTACCGCCGCCCAGCACTACGGAGGCACCGCCGACTGGGACGCCATCGCCCGGCTGAAGGAGCATGTCCCGGAGATCCCGGTGCTCGGCAACGGCGACATCTGGTCCGCCGAGGACGCGCTGCGGATGGTGCGCGAGACCGGCTGCGACGGCGTGGTCGTCGGCCGGGGCTGCCTCGGCCGGCCATGGCTGTTCGCGGACCTGGTAGCCGCCTTCGAGGGACGCGCCGGCGCCCGTGCCGCGGGCACTGACGGATACGGCGTACGGCCGGCCCTGCGCGAGGTCGCCGACGTCATGGTCCGGCATGCCACGCTGCTCGGGGAGTGGATCGGGGACGAGTCGCGCGGGGTGATCGACTTCCGTAAGCACGTCGCCTGGTATCTGAAGGGCTTCGCGGTCGGCTCCGAGATGCGTAAGCGGCTCGCGATCACCTCCTCGCTGGAGGAACTGCGGTCCGGGCTGGACGAGCTGGACCTCGACCAGGCCTGGCCCACCGGCGCCGACGGACCGCGCGGCCGTACGTCCGGCAACAACCGGGTGGTGCTGCCGGACGGCTGGCTGAAGGACCCGTACGACTGCGCGGGCGTCGGCGAGGAGGCGGAACTGGACACCTCCGGGGGCTGATCACTCCCCGGTGGGGTGCGGGGTGGAGCCGTAGGCGGTCAGGAAGCGGTCGCGGAACGAGCTCATCCTCCACACCGGTGCGTCCTTCGCCGGGCGCAGCCCCTCCGTCCAGTTCCAGTCGTCGATCCTCTCCAGCACCTTCGGGTCCTTCGCGACGACCGACACCGGCACGTCCCGGCTCGCGCCGTCGCCGCTGACGCGGGCGATGGGCTGGTGGTCGCCGAGGAAGACGAGGACGGTGTCGTCGGTGCCGTAGCGCTCCAGCCACTCGGTGAGGGCGGTGACCGAGTACTGGACCGACTTTCCGTACTCCCGCCGGGACTCGGTGGAGTCGGCGACCACGCCGGCGGGCTTCTTCCCCGCCTTGTGGATCGCGTCGAAGACCGAGCCGTCGCCGAGTTCGTCCCAGCCGACCATCTCCGGGACCGGCGCCCAGGGCTGGTGGCTGGAGGTGAGGATGACCTCCGACATCAGCGGCTTGTCGCGCTTCCGGCCGTGCTCCAGGCGCTGGAACGCCTCCAGGGCGTACTGGTCCGGCATGGTCGACCAGCTGAACTTCGGGCCCTGGTAGCCGAGTTCGAAGGCGTCGTAGACCTTGTCGAGGCCGTACCACTTCGCCTCCGGCCAGCCCTTCTGCACGCCCGGCATGACGCCGACGGTGTCCCAGGCGCCCGTCTTCCGGAACGCCTTGGTGAGGGTGAGGTGGTCGCCCGAGGTGACCGTGCGATAGCGCTGCTGGTTGTCGATCCACAGGCCGGACAGGGCGGTGGAGTGGCCGAGCCAGCTGCTGCCGCCGTACGTCGCCGAGGTGAGCCAGCCGCTGCGGGCGTGGAAGCCGGCCTTCGCGAGCGCGGCGGTGCGGGTGTCGAGGGTGTCGATGACGCCGGGCGCGATCAGCGGGTCCTCGGTGGCGGTGCGGCCGTAGCTCTCGATGAAGGCGAAGACGACGTCCTTGCCGCGCAGATCGGGGACGAGCTGGCCAGGGGGAGTGGCGCCGAAGGTGTCCGCCCGCGCCTCCTTCGCGAAAGCGGCCTCGTCGCGCAGGGTGGCCACCACGCGCTCCGTCTGCTCCTTCAGCGCGCCGGCCGCCTGCTCGGAGGCGACCGGCATGCCGGAGATCTGCACGCCGAGCGCGGTACAGGTGACCCACACGGTGCCCGCGATCAGCGCGCCCCGGGTGGCGCGGGGGCGGTGCCGGGCGAGGAGGTTGCCGAGCCGGACGGTGGCCAGCGCCATCACGGTCACGAGGAGCAGGGTGAGGACCACCGCGCCGACGGCGGCCGCGATGGCGGCCGTGGAGCCCATCGAGTCGGCGAGGTACGCCTGGGCGTCGTCGAGCAGGCCCCAGTCGAGTACGACGTTGAAGCCGCGGCCCAGATACTCCGTGAACCCCATGTCCAGCAGGTTCAGCACGGTCAGGACACCGATGCCGGCGCCGTACAGCGCGGCCACGACGATACGCGGGCGGCGCGGCAGGGCGATCAGCAGCACGGCGCCGATGATCGCCTCGGCCGGGATGCGGGTGAAGCCGTCGGGCCGCAGTCCGGGGGCCGTGTTCGGCATGAGGAGGGCGCCGACGACGAGGGCGGCCGAGAGGGCGTGCAGCGTCCGGCGGGCGGTCCGCGCGGCGGCGGGGTGGGCGTCGCGTGCGGCGCGCAGGCGCGTGCGCGGGGAGGACAGGCGTGCGCGTATGGAGGTCAGGCGTGTGAGGACAGGCAACCCGGAGATCCCTTCCGTACCGAGCCCGGTGGAGGGCGGACCCGGCGTGGGGGTCCGGGTCCGCCGCCGTTCCGTACGGGCGGGACGAACCGTGTGTTCATCCGGCGGCGCGAAGCGTGGGTTCGACGGGTCCGCATGGTGGAACCCGGTCCGCTGTGGCAGCGTGATTCTCGCCACCCTTGATAGGGGTAGCGCTCAGATGAGCGGATCATGAGCGACTGCACTTCTCAAAGGGTGGCACTCGGTGCCATCTTTTGAACGTTCAGCGAGCGAAATCATACGTGACGAATGTCGCTCATATGAGCATGACGGATGCTCTTGGGAGCGTCGATGCGTTCAAGAAGTGAAAACATTCGGCCGTCGCGGCTTGCCAAGCTTTGACTTTCGATCCGCTGGCGGATGGGTGGTTACAGGCGCATGACGCACAAGTGGACGTACCCAGACGCCTTTGATCTGGGTACATTCCTCGCCGTCAGGGCAGCCACCGCGTCCTCGAGGAGTCGAGACCCGTGTCGGAAAACAAAGATCCCCACGTAGCGAAGTTCGTTTACGACTTCACCGAGGGCAACAAAGACCTGAAGGACCTGCTCGGCGGCAAGGGCGCCAACCTCGCCGAGATGACCAACCTGGGCCTTCCCGTCCCGCCCGGCTTCACCATCACCACCGAGGCGTGCAAGACCTACCTCGACAGTGGCGAGGAGCCGGCGGCACTGCGTGACGAGGTGAGTGCGCACCTCGACGCCCTCGAGGCCCGGATGGGCAAGAAGCTGGGCCAGGCCGACGACCCCCTCCTCGTGTCGGTCCGCTCCGGGGCGAAGTTCTCCATGCCGGGCATGATGGACACCGTCCTCAATATCGGCCTCTCCGACAAGTCCGTCCAGGGCCTCGCCCGGCAGGCCGGCGACGACCGGTTCGCGTGGGACTCCTACCGGCGCCTCATCCAGATGTTCGGCAAGACCGTCCTCGGTGTCGACGGCGACCTCTTCGAGGACGCGCTGGAGGCGGCGAAGACGGCCAAGAAGGTCACCGTCGACACCGAGCTGGAGGCCGCCGACCTCAAGAAGCTCGTCACCAGGTTCAAGAAGATCGTCAGGACCGAGGCCGGCCGGGACTTCCCGCAGGACCCGCGCGAGCAGATGGACCTCGCCATCAAGGCGGTCTTCGACTCCTGGAACGGCGACCGCGCCAAGCTCTACCGCCGCCAGGAACGCATCCCGCACGACCTCGGCACCGCCGTCAACGTCTGCTCCATGGTCTTCGGCAACCTCGGCCCCGACTCCGGCACCGGTGTCGCCTTCACCCGCGACCCCGCCTCCGGCCAGCAGGGCGTCTACGGCGACTACCTGCAGAACGCGCAGGGCGAGGACGTCGTCGCGGGCATCCGCAACACCGTGCCGCTCGCCGAGCTGGAGCAGATCGACAAGAAGTCGTACGACCAGCTGATGCAGATCATGGAGACGCTGGAGAACCACTACCTGGACCTCTGCGACATCGAGTTCACCATCGAGCGCGGTCAGCTGTGGATGCTCCAGACCCGGGTCGGCAAGCGCACGGCGGGCGCCGCCTTCCGGATCGCCACCCAGCTCGTGGACCAGGGGCTGATCGACGAGGCCGAGGCGCTGTGCCGGGTCAACGGCGCACAGCTCGCCCAGCTGATGTTCCCCCGCTTCGACGAGGACGCGAAGGTCACTCCGGTCGGACGCGGTATCGCCGCCTCGCCGGGCGCCGCGGTCGGCAAGGCGGTCTTCGACTCGTACACCGCCGTGAAGTGGTCCCGGTCCGGCGAGAAGGTCATCCTGATCCGCCGCGAGACCAACCCCGACGACCTGGACGGCATGATCGCCGCCGAGGGCATCCTCACCTCGCGCGGCGGCAAGACCTCCCACGCGGCCGTGGTCGCGCGCGGCATGGGCAAGACCTGCGTCTGCGGTGCGGAGGAGCTGGAGGTCGACACCAAGCGCCGCCGGATGACCGTGCCCGGCGGGCAGGTCGTCGAGGAGGGCGACGTCGTCTCCATCGACGGCTCGTCCGGCAAGGTGTACCTCGGCGAGGTGCCGGTCGTGCCGTCGCCGGTCGTGGAGTACTTCGAGGGGCGGATGCACCCGGGCGCCGACGACGCCGACGAGCTCGTCGAGGCCGTGCACCGGATGATGGCCTTCGCCGACCGCAAGCGCCGGCTGCGGGTGCGGGCCAACGCCGACAACGCCGAGGACGCGCTGCGGGCGCGGCGGTTCGGCGCACAGGGGATCGGGCTGTGCCGTACCGAGCACATGTTCCTCGGCGACCGCCGTGAACTGGTCGAACGGCTGATCCTCGCCGACACGGAGACCGAGCGCGAGGAGTCCCTGAAGGCGCTGCTCCCGCTGCAGAAGCGGGACTTCGTGGAGCTCTTCGAGGCGATGGACGGCCTCCCGGTCACCGTCCGCCTGCTCGACCCGCCGCTGCACGAGTTCCTGCCCGACATCACCGAACTGTCGGTCCGGGTCGCCCTCGCCGAGTCCCGGCAGGAGCCGCACGAGAACGAGCTGCGCCTGCTCCAGGCCGTGCACCGGCTGCACGAGCAGAACCCGATGCTGGGCCTGCGCGGCGTGCGCCTCGGCCTGGTCATCCCGGGCCTGTTCACCATGCAGGTACGGGCCATCGCGGAGGCGGCCGCGGAGCGCCGGGCGGCCAAGTGCGACCCCCGCGCGGAGATCATGATCCCGCTGGTCGGCACGGTCCAGGAGCTGGAGATCGTCCGCGAGGAGGCCGACCAGGTCATCGCCGAGGTCGAGCAGGCCACCGGCACCTCGCTCAGGCTCGCCATCGGCACGATGATCGAGCTGCCGCGCGCCGCGCTGACCGCCGGCCAGATCGCGGAGGCGGCGGAGTTCTTCTCCTTCGGCACGAACGACCTCACACAGACGGTGTGGGGCTTCTCCCGCGACGACGTGGAGGCCTCCTTCTTCACGGCGTACCTGGAGAAGGGCATCTTCGGGGTGTCGCCGTTCGAGACGATCGACAGGGACGGCGTGGGCTCGCTGGTCGCCGCCGCCGCGCAGGCCGGCCGCGCCACCCGCCCCGACCTCAAGCTCGGCGTCTGCGGCGAGCACGGCGGCGACCCGGAGTCGGTCCACTTCTTCCACGAGGTCGGCCTGGACTACGTCTCCTGTTCCCCGTTCCGCATCCCGGTCGCCCGCCTGGAAGCCGGCCGCGCTGCCGTCACGTCGACGGGCAGCGACCACCGGTAGGGGCACGCGAAGCCCCGGAGCCGTTGTCTGTCACCCGACCCTCACCGATCGGCAACGGTTCCGGACCATCGAGGGAGAGGACGGCACCCGTGCGGGGGTGCCGTCCTCTCGCGTGTGTAAGGTCCGGGAACCGGGATCTACGAAGCCGCCACGGGCGGGGAACACGGGGGACGCAGTGCCGTTTCGGATACGCAGGAGCACGATCAGGCCGCTGAGCGCCATGGGCGGCTACGCCGTCGACCCATGGAAGTCCCTGCGGCGCACGCTCGGGGTGGCGGGGTTCGGGTGGCTGACCGCACTGGTCACCGCCTACGTGTCCTACCTGGCGTTGCGGTGGGTGTGGGTGCCCATCGCCGTGGGGGTCGTGCTGGGGCTGGCGTTCGTCGTCCTGCTGATACTGCTGCACCGGGCGGCCTGGATCGGTCTGCTGTCGGTGGTGCCGGCGCTGTTCATCCTGGTCGGGGCCGTCCAGTACGCGCCCGAGGCGGCGCTGGAGGCGCGCGGGGTGCGCGAGGGCGTGGTGGTCGTCGCGGACAGCGCGACCGGGAAGGACGGCAAGAACCACCGGCTCACGCTGCGGACGGCGGACGGCGAGGAACTCGAGGAGCGGTTCACCTACAACGGCTCCGGGGCGCCGAGGGTGGGGGAGCGGCTCGACGTCATCCGTGACCCGGAGGGCGTGGTGCCCATGGAACAGGCCGGCGAGGTGGACGCCGCGGGCCGGCTGGGCGGCCTGGTCGCCGGACTGGTGGCGTGGACGCTGCTGGCGGTCCTAGCCGGGTGGCGCGGGCACGTACGCCGCCGGCGGGGGAAGACCGACTCCCTGCTGCTGTCCCTGTAGAACGGGGAGCCGGCCTTCGCGCGGAGCACCGTCAGTCGGTGCCGCCGCGCCGCCTGCGGGCCGCGATCATCACACCGCCGCCGAGGAGCACGACGGCGGCACCGCCGGCCGCGATGTACGGGGTGGCGTTGCTGCCCCCGGTCTCGGCGAGATCGGTGCCGCCGGACTGCTCCTTGCCGTCGGAGCCGGTGCTCTCCGCGGTCCCGGCCCCGGTCCCCGTCTCGCTCTTGGCCTCCTTGTAGGGCGTGAAGTCGGCGGGCGGCTGGTCGCAGCCGATGCCGTCGCCGTCGCGGTCCAGGTGCTTGCCGTAGTGGGGGCTGCTCGCGGGGATGTTGGCGTGCCCGTTCCTGTACGCCTCGGGACAGTTCTTGAACGGGGTGTTGCCGCCGTGTGCCACGGCGGTGGCCGGTACGGCGGCCAGGGCGAGCGCGGCGAGCAGCGTGGCGGCGGAGGTACGGAACGGATGCATGGTGGAGAGCCCCCCAGATCGGGCGATTGCGTGTGCTTGGTACGAGGTGCCCGAAGTTACTGGGGTGCCGATGGCGTGTGGGGGATATGAGGGACCCGTGATACGAACGTGACGTGACCGGAAGGTAACTCTCCGCAACAGCCCGGCATGCTGGGCGCGTTACGCCGCCTTCGCCTCGTACGTCGTCACCCGGACCGTCTCGTCGTCCAGGCACCGGCCCGACTCCAGGTCGAAGCGCTGCTTCAGGAGGGGGGAGGCGACGAAGGGGTGCCCCTGGTGGGTGCCGGTGAGGCCGCGGGAGAGGACTGCCGCGCCGGTGAAGGGGTCACGGTTGTCGATGGCGTAGAGACGGCCGGTGCGGTCGGTGAAGACGGCGACCTGGCTGCCGTCGGGGAGGAGGGCGGCGACACCGCGGCCGGGGAGCAGGGCGCTGAGGTCGCAGACCGTGAACCAGGCGTCGGTGAGGCGGAGTTGGACCTTCAGGTCGGTGGTCTCGAGGGTCAGGGTCATCGCGTCGCGGTTCCTTCCAGGAGGTCGTCGGCGGGGCGCAGGCCGATGTGCAGCAGCGGCAGGTCGGGCTTGATCTGGTCGCGTTCGGGGACGAAGGCGACCACCGGGTCGGGGGTGTCGGGGGCGTTCACGAAGGACACGAACCGGGCGAGCTTCTCCGGGTCGTCGAGGGTCTCGGCCCACTCGTCGCGGTAGTGCGCGACATGCGCCGCCATCAGGGACTCCAGCTCGTCGCAGATGCCGAGCGAGTCGTGGACGACCACGTCCCGTACGTGGTCCAGTCCGCCGGGGACACGGTCCAGCCAGACACTGGTGCGCTCCAGCCGGTCGGCGGTGCGGATGTAGAACATCAGGAACCGGTCGATCAGACGGATCAGTTCGGCGTCCGACAGGTCCTGCGCGAGCAGGTCCGCGTGGCGCGGGGTGGCGCCGCCGTTGCCGCCGACGTACAGGTTCCAGCCGCCCGCGGTGGCGATGACGCCGAAGTCCTTCGACTGGGCCTCCGCGCACTCGCGCTGACAGCCGGAGACCGCAGACTTGAGCTTGTGCGGGGAGCGCAGCCCCCGGTAGCGCAGCTCCAGGTCGATCGCCATACGGACGGAGTCCTGCACGCCGTAGCGGCACCAGGTCTGGCCGACGCAGGACTTCACCGTGCGCAGCGACTTGCCGTAGGCGTGCCCGGACTCGAAACCGGCGTCCACCAGGCGGGCCCAGATCACCGGGAGTTGTTCCACCCGCGCGCCGAACATGTCGATGCGCTGACCACCGGTGATCTTCGTGTAGAGGCCGAAGTCACGGGCGATCTCACCGATCACGATCAGCTTCTCCGGCGCGATCTCGCCGCCGGGGATACGCGGTACGACCGAGTACGAGCCGTTCTTCTGCAGGTTGGCGAGGAAGTGGTCGTTGGTGTCCTGCAGCGCCGCCTGCTCGCCGTCGAGGACGTGGGTGCCGGCGCCGATCGTCGGGGCGAGGGAGGCGATGATCGAGCCGACCGTCGGCTTGCACACCTCGCAGCCGTCGCCGCCCCGGGCGGCCTCACGGCCGTGCCGGTCGAGCAGCTCCCGGTAGGAGGTGACGCGCAGGGCGAGGACGATCTCGTACAGCTCCTCGCGGGTCTGGGAGAAGCAGCCGCACAGGCCCTTGTCGACCTCGACGCCGCTCGCCTCCAGCTCGGCGTTGATCAGCTGGCCGAGCACCTTGACGCAACTGCCGCACGTCGTACCGGCCTTGGTGCACTTCTTCACCTCCGGCACGGTGGTGCAGTGGTGCTCGGTGACGGCCTCGCGGATCGTGCCCTTGCGGACGTTGTTGCAGGAGCAGATGATCGCGTCGTCCGGCA
This sequence comes from Streptomyces sp. NPDC048584, assembly GCF_043199595.1. Taxonomy (NCBI): domain Bacteria; kingdom Bacillati; phylum Actinomycetota; class Actinomycetes; order Kitasatosporales; family Streptomycetaceae; genus Streptomyces; species Streptomyces sp. NPDC048584. Next base: position 350,757 of record NZ_JBICWF010000004.1, on the reverse strand, counting down.
GCGCGGACGGTCCGAGCTGCACGGGCGCGCCCGCGCCGGCCGGCAGTACCAGCGACTCGGGTGACACCGGCGGGACCGAGCCCGTGAAGGCCTTCAGCGTGCCGTACGCCTCCGCGTCGCCGACCAGGATGCCGCCGAGCAGCGTGCCGTCCCGGCCGATGACGAGCTTCTTGTACAGCCCGGAGCGGGAGTCGGAGTAGACGACGTCCAGACAGTCGCCGGCGGTGCCGTGCGCGTCACCGAAGGACGCCACGTCCACGCCGAGCAGCTTGAGTTTGGTGGACAGGTCCGCGCCGGTGAAGGACGACTCGTCCTCGGCGATCGTCGCCGCGACCGTCTCCGCCTGCTCGTAACCGGGCGCGACCAGGCCGTACACCCGGCCGTCGGCGGCCAGCGCGCACTCCCCGATCGCGAACACGCGCGGATCGGAGACCGTACGGCACTGCTCGTCGACCGCGATGCCGCCGCGCTCGCCGACGGACAGGCCGCAGTCGCGCGCCAGTTGGTCGCGGGGGCGGACACCGGCGGAGAACACCACCAGATCGGTGGAGAGTTCGGAACCGTCCGACAGCCGCATACCGGTGACCGCGCCGTCGTCGCCGACCACGATCTCCTGTGTGCCCACCCCGGTGTGGACCGACAGGCCCATCTCCTCGATGGTGCGCAGCAGCGCCGCCCCGCCGCCCTCGTCGACCTGCACCGGCATCAGCCGGGGCGCGAACTCCACGATGTGGGAGGTGAGTCCGAGCCCCTTGAGCGCGCCCGCCGCCTCCAGGCCGAGCAGCCCGCCGCCCACCACGGCACCGGTCGTCGACCTTCGCGCGTACTCCTCGATCGCGAGCAGGTCCTCGATGGTGCGGTAGACGAAACAGCCCTCGGCGTCCTTGTTCGGCACCGGCGGCACGAACGGGTAGGAGCCGGTGGCCAGCACCAGGACGTCGTAGCCGACGACCAGCCCGGAGCGGGCCGTCACCTCGCGCGCCTCACGGTCGACGGCGACCGCCGGGTCGCCGACGTACAGCTCGATGCCGTGCTCCTCGATGAACGCCAGGTCCGTCAGCGACAGTTCCTCCGGCGTACGCCCCGAGAAGTACGAGGTGAGCTGTACCCGGTCGTACGCCGGGCGCGGCTCCTCGCACAGCACGACCACGCGATGCGTGCCGGTCAGACCGCGCTCGGCGAGCGCCTCCAGGAAACGCTGGCCGACCATGCCGTGGCCGATGAGCACGATGGTCGAAGTGTCCGTGGACATCAGGAGCCTCCGTCATGGGTGAGCAGGTGGAGCAGGGGCCCGCCGTCGGAGGGGAGCGGCTCTGCTCCCTCCCAGGCGCGCGCGAGGGCGCCGACGGTGCCGAGTTCGCCGACCAGGACCCCGCCGACGAGCCGGTCGTCACGGACGACGACCTTGCGGTAGGTGCCCCGGGTGGCATCGGTGAGCTGGACCACGTCGTCCCCCGGCAGCGCCTCGGTCTCCCCGAACGCCGCCAGGTCGAAGGGGCTGTCCGGGCCGGTGAGGGTGAGCCGGGTCAGCGAACGGGTCCCGGTGTAGCGGGAGTCCGTGTCCCCGGCCAGCAGCGCGGCGAGCGCGTCGGCCTGTTCCAGCGCCGGGGTGGCGAGGCCGTACACCGTGCCGGCGTGCTGGACGCAGTCGCCGATCGCGTGGATGTACGGGTCGGAGGTGCGCAGCTCGTCGTCGACGACGACACCCCTGCCGACCTCCAGGCCCGCCGCCTGCGCGAGACCGGCCCTCGGGTGCACCCCGCAGGTCAGCACCACGAGGTCCGCGTCGAGGGCGTACCCGTCGGCCAGCTCCACCGAGCGGACCGCGCCGCCGGCGCAGCGCACGTCCCGTACCCGGCACTCGGTGTGGACCTCCACGCCGAGGCCGGTCAGATACCGCTCGACGAGCGCGGACGCGGCCGGATCGAGCCGGCGCTCCATGATCCGTCCGGCCTGCTGGGCGAGGACGACCTGCGCGCCGCGCACGGCGAGCGCACGGGCGGCGGAGACGCCGAGCAGCCCGCCGCCGATCACCACCACCCGCACTCCCGGCCGTACCGCCTTGGCGAGGCCCAGGCAGTCGTCCATGGTGCGGAAGGCGTGCACACCCTCGGGCAGCTCGTGATCCGCGGTGAACAGTCCGCGCAGCGGCGGCAGCACCGGGTTGGAGCCGGTGGCCAGCACCAGCCGGCCGTACCCGATCGATGTGCCGTCCGCGCAGACGACGGTGCGTGCCGCGCGGTCGACACCGGTGACGCGGGCGCGGGTCAGCTCCGCGGGCGCCGGCAGGGCGATCACCTCGGGGCTGTAGCGCCCGGCCAGCACCTCGGCGAGCAGCACCCTGTTGTACGGGCGGTGCTCCTCCTCGCCGATCAGCGTCACGGGCGTACCGAGCTCACCGAGCCGCCGGGCGAGTCGTACGCCCGCGAGGCCGGAGCCGATCACCACCACACGCTCGTTCGAGGTCATGCACCGAGCCTGCGGTGCGGGTGTTACCCGTCGGCATCCCCTCTGTTTCCCGCGCGGAACGCTGCCCTCAGCGGGGGAGGGGGGCGGATGTGAGGAGGCCGACGCCCCGCAACCTCAACAAACGCTCATCTTGATGGACGTGACATCTATCCCGTCCATAGGGTCATGGCCATGCCCGACATCTCCCTGACCACGGTCGTACTGCTCTGTCTGGCCGCCCTCGCCGCCGGCTGGATCGACGCCGTGGTCGGCGGCGGCGGGCTGCTGCTCCTGCCCGCCCTGCTCCTCGGCCTGCCCGCAGGCACCCCCGCCGCGCACGCGCTCGGCACCAACAAGGCGGTCGCGATCGTCGGCACCACGGGCGCGGCGGTCACCTTCGCCCGCAAGGCGCCCGTCGATGTGAGGACCGCCGTACGCATCGGCCTCGCGGCCCTCGCCGGATCGTCGGCCGGGGCGTTCTTCGCGGCCGGGATGAGCACCGAGGTCCTCAAACCGGTGATCATGGTGGTGCTGCTCGCGGTGGCCGCCTTCGTGATCCTGCGCCCCGCCTTCGGCACGGCCCCCGCCACCGGCCCGGCGACCCGCCGCCAGATCCTCGCCGCGATCGGCCTCGGCGGCCTCGGCATCGGCTTCTACGACGGTCTCATCGGCCCCGGCACCGGTACGTTCCTCGTCCTGGCGCTCACCGCCCTGCTCCACCTCGACCTGGTCACCGCCTCCGCCACCGCGAAGATCGTCAACTGCTGCACCAACGCGGGCGCCCTCGCCATGTTCGCCTGGCAGGGCGCGGTGCTGTGGCAGCTGGCGGCGCTCATGGCCGTCTTCAATCTGGCGGGCGGCACCCTCGGCGCGCACACGGCCCTGAAGAAGGGCAGCGGCTTCGTCCGAGTCGTCCTGCTGACGGTCGTCTTCGCCCTGGTGGCGAACCTGGCCTACGAACAGTGGCTGGCCTGAGCGGCGCACCGCCGATCAACCCGGCTGACGTGATCCACTCGCGAGGGTTAGGCTCCAGCGCCGCTCCATGACGGCGGCCGGTGCTGGGGAGCGCCGCGGAACAGAACACGAGTGGGGGACACGATGGTCGAGGACGCCAGACCGTCCGGGACGCGGCCGCTGGGGAAGGCCGCGCTGGTGGCCGGAGCGGGCGCCCTGATGGGGCTCGCGGTGGAGTTCCACTGGCTGGGGTGGACGTCCATTCCCGGCAACAGCTGCGGCGGCAGGTACCGGCCCTGCCCCGAGGGCACGACGCCGACCCTCATCCTGGCGTTCCTGTTCACCTTCGCGGGCGCCGTCACGCTCGTCGCCGCCCTCGCCGCGTTCCACTCGATCCGCCCGGGAAGGGCGGTGCCCGGCGCACTCGTCGCGGCGGGCGTGCTGATCGCGCTGTGGCCCGGCTGGCAGGCCTACCTCTGGATGCGCGGGCCGGTGCTCGACCGCGCCTGGCAGGCCGGCCCTGACCGGCCCGCGAGCGTGCGCGGCGTCGGGGCCTGGACGGTGGGTGAGGACGGTGCCACCGTCGTGCGCGCCCGGACCGACGCGCTGGTCGCGTACGACTCCGGCAGCGGGGACCGCGGATGGGTGCTGCGGGCGCCCGTGCGGGAGTCGGTGTGCGCGATGAGCGAGCGGATCGCCGACGGTATCGGCCTGGTCGCCTTCGCGCGGGACGAGAAGCCCTGCGACACCGTGTGGGGCGTCGACGTACGCAGCGGACGCAAGGTGTGGGAGCGGAACATCAGCGGCAGGACGGTGCCGTACGGCCAGGGCGGCGGCGGGCTGCTCACCGCCGACGCGGGCGTGGCCGTGGCGTCGGCCGAGCACGCGGTCCACGGGTACGGGCTCGCCGACGGCGCGGTGCGCTGGACCGCGGAACTCGTTCCCGCCGCCGGGACCGAGGGCGAGGACGACGTCGAGTGCGAGCCGGTGGCGGCGTCCGCGGCCGCGGCCACCACCACGGTCGCCGTGACCTGCGGCGGCTACGAAGGCTTCCACTCGGCGTATCTCCTCACCCTCGACACCGCGACGGGCAGGGAACTGAGCCGGCGGGAACTCCCGATCGAGAGCTACCCGAGTTCGGCCGCGGTGCTCTCCGCCGAGCCGTTCACCCTGCTGGTGCGGGAGAAGGACGAGCGCGGACTCGCCGCCGTACTCGCGTACGGCGATCCGGGCGACCCGAAGCGGGAACCGGTGACGATCCCGCTCACCGCCGACGAGGAGGACCTGGCCGTCACCGCGTCCGACCCCGGCTTCGCCGCCCGTCCGGTGTTCCGGGCCGTGGTCGCCGGCGGCGATCTGATTGTGGCCGCCGCGAAGCCGGAGGGTGACTACCCCGAGCAGGTCTCGGCCTATGCGCTGGACGACGGCCGGCGCCGCTGGACCGCGGATCTGGGCACCCGGATCGCGGCCCTCGCCCCGGCGGGCCCGGACCGGGTGGCCGTACTCGGCGAGTCCCAGCGCCTGTGGACGCTCACCACCGGTGACGGCACCCGGGTGGGCGAGGAGGACGGCACCATGGTGCGCGACATCTCGCTCAAGCTCGACAGCGGCCCGCAACTGATCCGGGCGGGCGACGGCTGGGTGATCGTCAACGCCGACGGCGACAGCCGTCCCCCGGCGTTCGCGGTCCGTCCCTAGGTCCTGTCGTCACCTACCCGTCGTCCGCCCGGAGGGCGGGCCGCGCGACGTCAGGCGCGTGCTCCGGGGTCCCCCGGCCCAAGGCCGGGGGCACCTCCCACGCCCTCGAGGCGGCGGGGGAGCGCGCACGGCGTCGCGCGGCGGGCGGGAATCCGACGACGGGGCCCGGCCCACGCCTCCCGGCTCAGCGGCCGCCGGTCAGATGGGCGTAGACGACGACGTTGCCCCGGTACCCGGTCGTCCGGGAGTAGCCGCCGCCGCAGGTGATCACCCGTAGTTCGGGCCGGGGCGCGGCGCCGTAGACCTTCTCGTCCGGGAAGTGCCGGGCGTCGTACACCTCGACCGCGTCCACCGTGAACACCGCGGTCCCGCCGTCACGCCGGGCCACCTCGATGCGCGCGCCCTTGCGCAGGGCGCCGAGGGAGTAGAAGACCGCCGGGCCGTCCGCGTTGTCGACGTGGCCCGCGACGATCGCCGTGCCCGTCTCACCGGGCGTGGTGCCGGCCTCGTACCAGCCGGCCAGGTTCTCGCGGTCGGCCGGGGGGACGTCGAGGCTGCCGGTGCTCGTCAGGCCGAGGCCCGTCAGGGGCGCGTCGACGCCGATCGCGGGGATGCGGACACGCGAGGGCGGGGAGGGCGGCAGCGCGGGGGCCGCGGTGCGGTGGCCGGCGGTTCCGGAGCGGGCCTGGGCGGCGGACGGCTGCGGCGGCGCGGGCGCCCCGGCCCCGTCGTGCAGCAGCCACAGGCCCGAGCACAGGGCGAGCGCGGTGACGGCGGCTATCGCCGTGTTGCCCGGACCCCCGAGCCGGCGGAACCTGCGGCGCATGGCGGACCGACCTCCTCTCGAGTCGGCCCCGTACCCCCCTCCGGGCCGCGAGGGGCGTCGGACCCGGAGGGGGAGGGGACTTGCGGTACCGGCGGGACGGGCGGCGGAGGGTGCCCGTCAGATCCCGTCGCCTCTCGCCCGGCGATGCAGGAGCCAGGTACCGCCCGCGGCGGCGACGGCGAGCGCCGACACACCGGCCGCGGTCCGTACGGGGTCGGGGCCCAGCGCGCCTCCGACCCCCGTCTTCACACTCCCCCGGGGAATCACCTGCTCGGCCTCGGGCGTCAGCGTGACCTTCAGGTCACCGGCCACCCGCCGGCCGCTCCCGTCGCACGTCGCGACGATCTCGTACGTCCCCGGCTGCGCGCTCGGCGGCACCTGGAACCCTCCGATCAGGTTCCGTTCGCGCGCGCTCGCCGTCAGCGTGAACCGGCCGGCGCCCACGGCGGTGGCGTCACCCGCCGCCGTCCCGCCGTCGCCGCACCCGGCGGTGTTCGCCGTCACCTGCGCGCCCGGCGCGACCGAGGACGGGTACACCTCCAGGGTCCCGTCCGGCGTGCCGTGGGACTCCCCGGCGTACGCGGGCGCGGCGAGCAGTCCCGCGGTGGCCACGGCGAGCGCGGTGCCGGACAGCAGCCGGGCGGTACGTCGCATCGATGCTCCCTCGAGCGGGCCACGGCCCGCGGCACCCCCATGTGCCGCCGTCGGACGCGTCCCTGCCCCTCCGAGGTAAGTGCCACCGGCGCCGCACCGCTCCCCGGGGGCGCGTCGGGGCGCGGGCCGAACGGGTGTCGGCCCCACCCGTACGGCCGCCCCCGCACGCCGCGTTCCAGCAGGTCACCGGCGCCGTGCCGATCCGGTGGCGAAGGGTGCGCGGAACGGGGGTGAACGGGTGACCGGGCGTCTGTGAGGACCCCCGGCGGGGAGGCGGGCGCGGGGGCCCCGTACGCACCGGGGCGCGGGTCGTGCTGTGGGCGCCGCCGTGGGGCCTGAACCTGGGTGGGCCCGGCGGGGGACCGCTGCATCACGGGACGACCGAGGACGTGGTGTGCTCCTGGACCGGAGTCGGCCCGGACGGCGGGGAACGGCCGTGTCCGGCCACCCCGCTCCCGGCGGGCGGGTCGTGTCAGCCCCTCGTCCCCCGCCACTCCCCGCCCTTGATCAGCTTTCCCACCTTCCGCAGCCCCTTCGCGACGGCGGGGGCGGCGACGTACACCCACGCGCCGGCCGCCGTACCGTCCGCGCCCCGGACGACCTCCCGCGCCACCCGCTCGTAGAGGTTCCGGGAATCTCCCGGAACGTACTGCTCGAGCCGGTCCAGTTCGGCGAGCAGCCCCTCGTACTCCTCCGGCAGCGCGGTGACCAGTTCCCCCGTCACGACCCCGCCCGGCTCCTCGACGGCGTACGGATACCCCGGCCCCTCGTACAGCACCGCGCCCCGCAGCCGGGCGGGTTCCTCGTGCCGGGTGCGGCCGTGCAGGAAGAGGCCGTGGTTGGTTCCGCCGGGGCGGAGGGTGCCGTAGACGAAGAAGGGGAGGATCACTCGTTCACCTGCGCGGACGGTCGGCGGAGCCCCTCTGCACCGGAGTGCCACCGGAGCCTTGCAGGAACGATTCTCACCCCTCACACACCCCCACATTCTCTCTATGGACATGACAGACCGGGCGCCACTTGAATCACGGTCAACATCAGCGCCGCCCCACCCCCCCCACCTGCGTCGGGGCGCCCGTTCCAGGAGACCGCTTGAGCCCGATACGGCATGCCCGAGGAGCCCGTCTCACCACCGCCGGCGTCACCGTCACCAGCGCCGCCCTGCTGGCCGCCGCACTCTCCCCCACCCCCGCCGGTGCGGCCGGACACCCCGACCGCTCCACCGCGATCGCGAACGCCGCGTCCGTCCTCACCGAGCGGGCCGCCGCCCTCGGTCTCACCCCGGGCCAGAGGACGGAGGTCCGGGACGTCATCGTCGACAAGGACGGCTCCCAGCACATCCGCTACGACCGCACCTACCGCCGACTTCCGGTGCTCGGCGGCGACTTCGTGCTCCACCTGGCCCCCGACGGCAGCTACCGGGGTGCCACCCGTGCCACCCGTGCCGCCGTCGGCCTCCCCACCGTCACCCCGGAGCTGGCCGCCCCCAGGGCCGCCGACCTCGCGGCGCACGCCCTGCGCGCCGTCAACCTCGGCGAGACCCTGACGAAACTCACCGCGAAACCCGAGTTGGTGGTCGACGCCCTGCACGGCGCCCCCAGGCTGGCCTGGCACACCGACGCGGTCGCCCAGGACTCCCTCGGCAACCCGGTCGCCCGCACCGTCCTGACCGACGCCCACACCGGCACCCGTATCGACGCCTGGGACAGCCTCGAGAACGCCTCCGGCGACGGCACCTCCCTGTACGGCGGCACGGTGCCGCTGGAGACGACGCCCACGGCGTCCGGCTACGAGCTCAAGGACCCCACCCGAGGCGGCACTTACACCGGCGACGCGGGCAACCGGACCGATCTGTGCGTCCTGGTCGTCTGCCTCGGCCGCGCGGACACCCCCGTCCTCACCGACGCCGACAACCACTGGGGCACCGGCGCCACTTCGGACCGCGCCACCGTCGCCGTGGACGCGCAGTACGGCACCGACGTCACCTGGGACTACTACGAGGACGTCCACGGCCGCCGGGGCATAGCGGGCGACGGCAAGGGCTCGTACAACCGCGTGCACTACGGCAACGCGTACAACAACGCCTTCTGGGACGACCGTTGCTTCTGCATGACGTACGGCGACGGTGACGGCACCCGGATGGGCCCGCTGGTGTCACTGGACGTGGCCGGGCACGAGATGACCCACGGGGTGACGTCGAAGACGGCCGGCCTGACCTACTCGGGCGAGTCCGGCGGCCTGAACGAGGCCACCTCCGACATCTTCGGCACGCTGGTGGAGTTCCACGCGGCCAACGCCGAGGACACCGGGGACTGGCTGATCGGCGAGGAGGTCGTCCGGGACGGCTTCGGCCGGGAGGCCCTGCGGTACATGGACGAACCGTCGAAGGACGGCCGGTCCGCGGACTGCTGGGACACCTCCGTCAAGGACCTCGACGTCCACTACTCGTCCGGCGTCGCCAACCACTTCGCCTACCTGCTCGCCGAGGGCAGCGGCGCCAGGACCGTCAACGGAGTCGCCCACAACTCCCCGACCTGCGACGGCTCCACGGTCACCGGTATCGGCCGCGCGGGGCTCGGCGCGATCTGGTACCGCGCCCTCACGGTCCACATGACCTCCTCGACCGACTACGCGGCCGCCCGCACGGCGACCCTGAACGCGGCCGCGGACCTCTACGGAGAGGGCGGCACCGAGTACGCGGCGGTCGCGGCGGCCTGGAGCGCGGTCGGCGTCGGCTGACCGGCTTCCACGGCCTCCAGGCGTACCGCGCACGCCTTGAACTCCGGCATGCGGGACGTCGGATCGAGGGCGGGGTTGGTGAGGGTGTTGGCGCGGCCCTCACCGGCCCAGTGGAACGGCATGAACACGGTGTCCGGGCGGATCGCGGTCGTGATCCGCGCCGGCGCCACCGCCCGCCCGCGCCGGGACACCACCGCCACCGGCTCCCCCTCGGCCACACCGAGCCGCTCCGCGAGCCGGGGGTGCAGCTCCACGAAGGGTCCCGGAGCCGCGGCGTTCAGCTCGTCCACGCGCCGGGTCTGCGCACCGGACTGGTACTGCGCCACGACCCGCCCGGTGGTCAGCAGCACCGGGTACGCCTCGTCGGGCTCCTCGGCGACCGCCCGGTGCGACACCGGTACGAACCGGGCCCGCCCGTCCTCGGTGGCGAACCGGTCGAGGAAGAGCCGGGGGGTGCCGGGGTGGGGCCCCGACGCGTCCACCGGGCACGGCCAGAACACGCCGCTCTCCTCCGCCAGCCTGCGATAGGTGATCCCGGAGTAGTCCGCGGGTCCGCCCGCACTCGCCCGGCGCAGCTCCTCGAAGACCTCCTCGGGATCGGTGGGGAACTTCTTCTCCAGGTTCTCCCCGTCCCGGCCCAGCCGCGCCGCCAGCTCGTGCATGACCTCCAGATCGCTGCGGACCCCGTCCGGCGGTGTGATCGCCCGCCGCCGCAGCAGCACCCTGCCCTCCAGGCTGGTCGTCGTCCCCGACTCCTCCGCCCACTGCGTCACGGGCAGGACGACATCGGCGAGCGCGGCCGTCTCCGACAGCACGACGTCGCACACCGCGAGGAAGTCCAGCGAGCGGATCCGCCCCTCGATGTGCGCGGCACGCGGCGCCGACACCACCGGGTTGGAGCCCATCAGCAGCAGCGCGCGGATGTCCGTACCGAGCGCGTCGAGCAGCTCGTACGCACTGCGCCCCGGCCCCGGAAGCGCGTCGGGGTCCACCCCCCAGACCTCGGCGACATGCGCCCGCGCCGCCGGGTCGGTCAGCTTGCGGTAGCCGGGCAACTGGTCCGCCTTCTGCCCGTGCTCACGACCGCCCTGCCCGTTGCCCTGCCCGGTCAGGCACCCGTACCCGGACAGTGGCCGCCCGGCCCGCCCCGTCGCCAGACAGAGGTTGATCCACGCACCCACGGTGTCCGTCCCCTTGGACTGCTGCTCGGGCCCGCGCGCGGTGAGCACCATCGCGGCCTCCGGCTCGCAGAACAGCCGCACGGCCTCCCGCAGTTGGGGGACGGGCACACCGGTGATGCGCTCCACGTACTCCGGCCAGTGCGCCATCGCGGCGGCCCGGGTCTCCTCCCAGCCGCCGGTGCGCTCCCGGATGTACGCCTCGTCGGTACGCCCCTCGGCGACGACCAGGTGCAACAGGCCGAGCGCCAGGGCGAGATCGGTACCGGGGCGCGGCGCCAGATGCAGATCGGCGTGCTCGGCGGTCTTCGTGCGGCGCGGGTCGACGACGATCAACGTGCCGCCGTTCTCCCGCAGTTCGGTGAAGTACCGCAGCGAGGGCGGCATGGTCTCGGCAGGGTTCGACCCGACGAGAATGACGCACCCCGTCCTCGGAATGTCCTCCAGCGGAAACGGCAGCCCGCGATCCAGCCCGAACGCCAGGTTGCCCGCCGCGGCGGCCGACGACATGCAGAACCGCCCGTTGTAGTCGATCTGCGAGGTTCCCAGCACCACCCGGGCGAACTTCCCGAGCGAGTACGCCTTCTCGTTCGTCAGCCCGCCCCCGCCGAACACGCCGACCGCGTCGGCCCCGTACGCGTCCCGGATCCCCCCGAGCCCCCGTCCGACCCGCCCCAGCGCCTCCTCCCACGAGGCCGGCACCAGCGCACCCCCCTCGTCCCGCACGAGCGGCGACGTCAGCCGCACCCCCGCCGCCAGCACGGCGGGCGCGGTCCGCCCCTTCCCGCACAGCGCCCCCCGGTTCACGGGAAACTCCGTCCGCTCACTCACCACGACACCTCGCCCGTCCGGGGCCGGCGTCAGATTCATCCCGCACTGCAGGGCGCAGTAGGGGCAGTGCGTGGGCGTCACGGTCTCTCGCATACCCCCAGGCTGCGCCCCGCTTGTTACGCACCACCCCGACCGCTGTTACACCGGCGGTACGGCGACCTCCCGGCGGGCGGGGAGCGGCGGTGAGGGGCGGTGAGGTGCGGTGAGGGGCTCAGTCGCCCGCCCGCGCGGACGCCTCCTCGAGCGCCCGCTGCACCCCCGGCTCCCTCGGTCCGAGGAAGTGCGGGTCCGGGCGGAAGGCGGCGTCCAGGGCCGCCTTGCCCGCCGCGAGCAGTTCGCGGGTGGTGCCGTAGTACCAGGTGATGTCGTGGCGGTCGTCGACGCCGATGCCGTACGAGGTGACGCCGGCCGTCCGGCACAGGGCCACCGCGCGGCGGATGTGGAAGCCCTGGCTGATCAGGACCGCCCGGTCCACGCCGAAGATCTTCTTCGCGCGGACGCAGGAGTCCCAGGTGTCGAAGCCCGCGTAGTCGCTGACGATCCGCGTGTCGGGGACGCCGTGCCGGGTGAGGTATGTACGCATCGCGTCCGGCTCGTCGTACTCCTCACGGCTGTTGTCACCGGTGACCAGCACCACCTCGATCCGCCCCGCCCGGTACAGCTCCGCCGCCGCGTCCAGCCGGTGCGCGAGATACGGCGACGGCTCCCCGTCCCACAGCCCCGCGCCGAACACCACGGCCACGTCCGTGCGCGGCACGTCGGCGGTGGTGCGCAGCCGGTCGTCCGTCGTCACCCGCAGCCAGGTCGCGGGCAGCAGCGCCAGTACGCACACCGCCATCACCGCCTGCACCAGCCGCCGCCGCCCCGTACGGCCGCGCGGCAGAAGCGGACGGCGGATTCCGAAACGGCGCATCAGACGGGCCCTCCCCGGTAGCTCCCCGACCTGGAGAGACGCCCCGCCGGGCGTTCCGGTTCACCTCACACGCGTCATCGTCCACATCGTGAACCGCTGGAAAGCGCCCGTCACGCGTGCGCAACAGGAAGGCAACGTCCCGCCGTCACGATCGGTGCATGACGACGTACACCACGAGCCCTCCCGCCCTCGTCGTCGTGGCCCACGGCAGCCGCGACCCGCGCGCGCTGAGCACCGTACGGCAGCTCCTGGACCGTGTCCGCGCACTGCGGCCGGGCCTGCCCGTGCACCTGGGCCACATCGAGCTGAACGCGCCGCTGCTCCCCGACACGCTCGCCGGGCTGGACGCGCGTGGCACCCGGGCCGCCGTCCTCGTGCCGCTGCTGCTCAGCCGGGGCTACCACGTCAAGCGGGACATCCCCGAGATGGCCGCCGGGGCACACCTGCACACGCGTGTGTCCGCCCCGCTCGGCCCGCACCCCCTCCTCGTCGACGCCCTGCACGCCCGCCTCACCGAGGCCGGCTGGCGCACCCCGGCGGACGCGGCGGCCCGCCGCGCGAGCGGCATCGTGCTCGCCGCCGCCGGCTCCCGCGACCCCGAATCGAGAGCCGACACGGGCCGCACCGCGCGGCTGCTCGCCGAACGCCTGGGCGTCCCCGTCGTCCCCGCGTACGCCTCCGCCGCCGCCCCCACCGTCCCCGACGCCGTCCGCGCTCTGGCCGCCCGGGGCCGCCACCGCGTGGCCGTCGCCTCCTGCTTCACCGCCCCGGGCCGCTTCGCGACGGAATGCGCGGCAGCGGCCCCCGGTATCACCTCCGCCCCGCTCGGCACCCACCCGGCGATGGCCCACCTCCTCCTCCACCGCTACGACCGGGCCCGGAGGGCCCCCGCCACCGCACCTCCGGAGCTGGCGTCAGCCCGGTAGGAGCGCGGGACCGCGTCGGCACGCGGCCGCGCCGCGCGTGGGCGCGATCGGGGTCCGGGGGCGCGGCTCCCGGGGACGGGAAGGGAGGGGGCGGCGGGGCGGGAAAACGCCTCGCACACCCACCACGCGATCACACGCCCCCGACTGTCACACCCTCCCCTTACTGTCATGACATGGAAGGCACCGCACCACCCCCCGCATACGACCCCAGGTCAGTCGCCCGCTGGGCCCCCGAGCCCGACAAACGCCCCGGCCGCACCGCCTTCCAACGCGACCGCGCCCGCGTACTCCACTCCGCCGCCCTCCGGCGCCTCGCGGGCAAGACCCAGGTCGTCACCCCCGGCGACCAGAGCCAGGTCTGGGACGCCAGCCCCCGCACCCGCCTCACCCACTCCCTCGAATGCGCCCAGGTGGGCCGTGAGCTCGGCGCGGCCCTCGGCTGCGACCCCGACCTCGTCGAGGCCGCCTGCCTCTCCCACGACCTCGGCCACCCGCCCTTCGGCCACAACGGCGAACAGGCGCTGAACGAGTTCGCCGAGGACTGCGGCGGCTTCGAGGGCAACGCCCAGTCGCTCCGCCTCCTCACCCGCATCGAACCCAAACGGTTCACCCCCGACGGCTCCGTCGGCCTCAACCTCACCCGCGCCACCCTCGACGCCGCCACGAAGTACCCGTGGCCGCGCGGCGCCCACCCCACCGACCCGGCCTCCCCGAAGTTCGGGGTGTACGACGACGACCGCCCCGTCTTCGACTGGGTCCGCGAGGACGCCCCCGGCACCCGCGTCTGCTTCGAGGCCCAGGTCATGGACTGGGCCGACGACGTGGCCTACTCGGTGCACGACGTGGAGGACGGACTGCACGCCGGCCACATCGACCCCGCCTGCCTGCACGCCGAGCCGGAACGCCGGGCCGTCTTCGAGATCGCCGTCGGCCGGTACGCCCCCGCCGGCGCCGGCCCGGAGGAGCTCGCCGAGGCCCTGGACCGCCTCCTCGGCCAGGAGTGGTGGCCGCACGGCTACGACGGGACCGCCGTCGCCCAGGCCCGCCTCAAGGACGCCACCAGCCAGCTCATCGGCCGCTTCTGTCTCGCCGCCGAGGCGGCCACCCGGCAGGCATGGGGGCACCTCCCGGGCCGTTCGGGCACGGGGCGCCTGACCGGATACGAGGCCGAGCTGGTCGTACCCAGAAGCACCCGTATGGAGTGCGCGGTCCTCAAGGCGGTCGCCGTCCGTTACGTCATGCAGCGCGACGAGCAGGCCCGGCTCCGCGCCGATCAGCGGATCGTCGTACTCGAACTGGCCGAGGCGCTCACCGCCCGTGCCCCCGAGGGCCTGGACCCCCAGTTCCGCACGCTGTTCGAGCAGGCCCCCGACGACCGTACCCGCAAGCGCGTGATCGTCGACCAGATCGCGTCGCTCACCGATGCCTCGGCCCGCTCGCTTCACGCCCGGTTCACCGGGCAGGCATGAGCTGTATGGCCTGATCGGGTCACTACCCCTTCCGGCAACACCCTGGGTGCGGGACGCTCGCAGATGGCGACACCCTTACGAGGAGGCATCACGTGGTCGACGCGGATCAGACATTCGTCATCGTCGGAGGCGGACTGGCCGGCGCGAAGGCGGCCGAGACGCTGAGAACGGAGGGCTTCACCGGCCGCGTGATACTGATCTGCGACGAACGGGACCACCCCTACGAGCGTCCGCCCCTGTCCAAGGGCTACCTCCTCGGCAAGGCCGAACGGGACAGCGTCTTCGTCCACGAGCCCGCCTGGTACGCGCGCCACGACATCGAGCTGCACCTCGGCCAGACCGTCGACGCCATCGACCGCACCGCGAGGACGGTCCGTTTCGGCGAGGACGGCACCGTCGTCCACTACGACAAACTGCTCATCGCCACCGGCGCCGAGCCCCGCCGCCTGGACATCCCGGGCACCGACCTCGTGGGCGTCCACCATCTGCGCCGCCTCGCCCACGCCGAACGCCTCAAGGGCGTCCTGACCTCCCTCGGCCGGGACAACGGCCATCTGGTCATCGCCGGCGCCGGCTGGATCGGCCTGGAGATCGCGGCGGCGGCCCGGCAGTACGGCGCGGAGGTCACCGTCGTCCACCGCGGCCGGACCCCGCTGCACTCCGTCCTCGGCCCCGAGCTCGGCCAGCTCTTCGCCGAGCTCCACATGGAGCACGGGGTGCGCTTCCACTTCGGTGCCACGCTCACCGAGATCACCGGCCAGGACGGCATGGTCCTCGCCGCCCGCACCGACGACGGGGAGGAGCACCCCGCGCACGCCGTCCTCGCCGCGATCGGCGCGGCCCCGCGGATCTCCCTCGCGGAGGCGGCGGGGCTGGAACTCGCCGACCGCGCGGACGGCGGGGGCGTCCGCGTCGACGCGCGGCTGCGCACGTCCGACCCCGACATCTACGCGACCGGCGACGTCGCCTCCTTCCCGCACGCCCTCTTCGACACACGGCTGCGCGTGGAGCACTGGGCCAACGCGCTGAACGGCGGCCCGGCGGCCGCCCGCTCCATGCTGGGCCGCGAGGACGCCTACGACCGCGTTCCCTACTTCTTCTCCGACCAGTACGACCTGGGGATGGAGTACTCCGGGTGGGCGCCGCCGGGGTCGTACGACGAGGTGGTGATCCGCGGCGATGCGGGGAAGCGCGAGTTCATCGCGTTCTGGGTTCGTGAGGGGCACGTGCTCGCGGGGATGAATGTGAATGTGTGGGATGTCACGGATCCGATCCAGGGGTTGATCCGCTCCGGCGCGCGGGTGGACACGGAGGCGCTGGCGGATCCGCGTGTGCCGCTGGAGTCGCTGGTCGCCTAGGCGTATGCCGGGTTCCGTCGGGGCGCGGGTGTGGCATCGCCGTGGCCGGTCGCGCCCTCGCGGCGGAGCCGCGCACATCACAGCCCCGCGCCCCTGACGGGGTGCTCCGGCACCCGGGGATGTCCGTCCGGCCACGTAGGATTCAGGCGTGGCTGGGCGGATCAATGATGAGGACGTGAAGGCGGTTCGGGACGCGGTTCCGATCGACGCCGTCGTGTCCGAGTACCTCCAGTTGCGGAACGCGGGCGGCGGGAACCTCAAGGGACTCTGCCCGTTCCACGACGAGAAGTCGCCGTCCTTCCAGGTCAGCCCGAGCAAGGGACTCTTCCACTGCTTCGGCTGCCAGGAGGGCGGCGACACCATCACGTTCGTGATGAAGGTCGACCACCTCTCCTTCTCCGAGGCCGTAGAGCGCCTCGCCGGCCAGGCCGGCATCACGCTGCGTTACGAGGAGGGCGGGTACAACCCCTCCCACCAGCGTGGCGAGCGCATCCGCCTGGTGGAGGCGCACAAGATCGCCGCCGAGTGGTACGCGGAACAGCTGGCGACCTCCGCCGAGGCGGACACCGGCCGGAGCTTCCTCGCCGACCGCGGTTTCGACCAGGCCGCCGCCGTGCACTTCGGCGTCGGCTACAGCCCCCAGGGCTGGGACCACCTCACCCGCTTCCTGCGCGGCAAGGGCTTCAGTGACAAGGAGCTGCTGCTCTCCGGGCTCTCCCAGGAGGGCCGCCGCGGCCCCATCGACCGCTTCCGCGGCCGGCTGATGTGGCCCATCCGCGACATCGGCGGAGAGGTCGTCGGCTTCGGCGCCCGCAAGCTCTACGAGACGGACAACGGGCCGAAGTATCTCAACACGCCCGATACGGCGATCTACAGGAAGTCCCAGGTCCTCTACGGCATCGACCTCGCCAAGAAGGACATCGCGAAGGCGTCCCGGGCGGTCGTCGTCGAGGGCTACACCGACGTCATGGCCTGCCACCTCGCCGGGGTGACGACCGCGATCGCCACCTGCGGCACCGCCTTCGGCGGCGACCACATCAAGATCCTGCGCCGGCTGCTCATGGACAACGGCAGCGCGCGCGTGATCTTCACCTTCGACGGTGACGCGGCCGGCCAGAAGGCGGCCCTGCGCGCCTTCGAGGACGACCAGAAGTTCGCCGCCGAGACCTATATCGCCATCGCCCCCGACGGTATGGACCCCTGCGACCTGCGGCTCGCCAAGGGCGACGACGCCGTCGCCGACCTGGCCGAACCCCGCACCCCGCTCTTCGAGTTCGCCCTCCGCCAGATCGTGGTCCGCTACGACCTGGACACCCCGGCCGGCCGCGCCGCCGCCCTCGACGAGGCCGCGCCGATCGTCGCCCGGATCAAGAACAGCGGCGCCCAGCACGAGGTCGCGGTGCAGCTCGCCGGAATGCTCGGCATCCTCGACACCCAGTTCGTCGTCAAGCGGGTCGCCCAGCTCGCCCGCTGGGCGCGCGAGCGCGGCGGCAGGGGTCCCGCCCCCGACCGGCAGCAGCGCGGCGGCGGCTCCCAGCAGTACGACTCCGCACGGGACCGGCCGGCCCCCCGCGGCCCCGCCCTGAACCTCCGCAACCCGGTCTTCGCCACCGAACGCGAACTGCTCAAGCTCGCCCTCCAGCGCCCCGAACTGGTCTCCCCGGCCTTCGACGCGTACGGCGTCGACGAGTTCACGGCCCCGCCCTACGCGGCCGTACGCCAGGCGGTCCTGGACGCGGGCGGCGCGGAGTACGGCGTCCAGGACCCGCAGGAGTATCTGATCCGGGTCCGCGAGGCCGCCCCCGACGACGCCGTCCGCGCCATGGTCACCGAACTCGCCGTCGAGGCCATCATGTTGCACCGCGGTGTGAAGGGCGTCGACGAGGTCTATGCCGGCGCCCAGCTCGTCACCGTCCGCCGCCGCGCGGTCGAGCGCCGCATCCGCGACGTCGCCAGCCGCCTCACCCGCCTCAGCGGCCACGGCGACCCGGGCGAGCTGGCCGCCGTACAGAACGAGTTGTGGGTCCTCCAGCAGTACGACCAGGCCCTGCGGGAGCACGGAGCGGCGGCACTGTAGCCGACGTCCGTCCAGGCGGACGGAACCGTCCGTGCGTCGGCCCGAGCCCGGCCGCCTCGGCCCGACGGCGCGGCCTCTCCAGCTCGTCCGGGCCGCAGCAGCGGACCGTCCCGGGGGTTTCGTACCGGGAGGCGGACACCCGCGGATCGTCGCAGAACAGCGGTGTGCCGGGCATCCGGACATCCCTCGAAGGCGACGGACCGGTGACCCGCCGGTCACCGCCGGTTCCGGACCGGACGCAAAAAGTCATCGCACGCCCCTCGTGGGGACGATGTGTCGTACCCCACACTGGGGGCGGTGCCTGAGTCCTCGGAGCGCGGCCGATCCGTCACCGACGGGTCCCGGACATCCGCGGTTGTGCTCATCGCGTACGGGACGGACAGCGGCGAGGCCGCCCACTCCGTCCCCGAAGTACCGCTGTCCCACCCCCCGGCAGCGATCATCCTGGAGGTCGCCCCCGTGCAGACCCAGACCCAGACCCTCACCCAGCCCGACGCCGGCGTTCTCGTCGCCATGCCCGCGCAGAGCCGTGTCGCGCACCACCCCGAGGCCGCCGACCCCGTGGAGCCGGTGGCGCGCGTGCGCACCGACACCGGAGCGCCCTCCTCGGACCTGTTCCGGCAGTATCTGCGCGAGATAGGGCGCATCCCGCTGCTGACCGCCGCCGAGGAGGTCGAACTCGCCCGCCGGGTCGAGGCGGGACTCTTCGCCGAGGAGAAGCTGCGGCTGGCCCCCGATCTGGACAGCCGGCTCGCCGTCGACCTGGACCGGATCGTGGTCATGGGCCGGATGGCCAAACGACGCCTGATCGAGGCGAACCTGCGGCTCGTCGTGTCCGTCGCCAAACGGTACGTGGGGCGCGGACTGACCATGCTGGACCTGGTCCAGGAGGGAAACCTCGGCCTGATCCGCGCGGTGGAGAAGTTCGACTACGCGCGCGGGTACAAGTTCTCGACGTACGCCACGTGGTGGATCCGCCAGGCCATGTCGCGCGCGCTGGCCGACCAGGCCCGGACGATCCGCGTGCCCGTGCACGTGGTCGAGCTGATCAACCGGGTGGTGCGGGTGCAGCGGCGGATGCTGCAGGAGCGCGGCTACGAGCCGACACCGGAAGAGGTCGCCGCGCATCTGGACCTGCCGCCCGAGCGGGTCGGCGAGGTGCTGCGGCTCGCCCAGGAACCGGTGTCGCTGCACGCGCCGGTCGGCGAGGAGGACGACGTCGCCCTCGGCGACCTCATCGAGGACGGCGACGCGGCGAGCCCCGTCGAGTCGGCGGCGTTCCTGCTGCTGCGGGAGCACCTGGAGGCGGTGCTGTCGACACTGGGGGAGCGGGAGCGGAAGGTGGTGCAGCTGCGCTACGGGCTGGTGGACGGGCGTGCCCGTACGTTGGAGGAGATCGGGCGGATCTTCGGTGTGACGCGGGAGCGGATACGGCAGATCGAGTCGAAGACGCTGAACAAGCTGCGCGATCACGCCTTCGCGGATCAGTTGCGGGGGTATCTGGACTGAGTTTTCGCCCCCGCCGCCCCTTCCCATTCCCGTCCCCCGGGGGCGCTGCCCCCGGACCCCCGCTCCTCAAACGCCGGAGAGGCTGAATGGAGCCCCTCCGGCGTGTGAGAGGGGCGTCAGTCGACCTCCGCCACCGCCTCGGCGAACTGGGCCTTGTACAGACGGGCGTACGCGCCCTCCGCTGCCAGGAGCTTCTCGTGGGCGCCCTGTTCGACGATCGCCCCGTTCTCCATGACCAGGATCGTGTCCGCGTCACGGATCGTGGAGAGGCGGTGGGCGATGACGAAGGACGTGCGGCCGTGGGCCAGTTGTGCCATCGCCTTCTGGATGAGGACCTCCGTGCGGGTGTCCACGGAGCTCGTCGCCTCGTCCAGGACCAGGATCACCGGGTCGGAGAGGAACGCCCGCGCGATGGTGATGAGCTGCTTCTCGCCCGCGCTGACCCCGCTGCCCTCGTCGTCGATCACCGTGTCGTAGCCGTCGGGCAGGGTGCGGACGAAGCGGTCGGCGTGGGCCGCGCGGGCCGCCTCCTCGATCTCCGCGCGGGTGACCTCACGGGAGGAGCCGTACGCGATGTTCTCCGCGATGGTGCCGCCGAACAGCCAGGTGTCCTGGAGCACCATGCCGATGCCGGACCGCAGTTCGTCGCGGGACATGTGCGCGATGTCCACGCCGTCCAGCGTGATCCGCCCGCCGGAGACCTCGTAGAACCGCATCAGCAGGTTGACGAGGGTCGTCTTGCCGGCGCCCGTCGGGCCGACGATGGCCACGGTGTGGCCCGGTTCGGC
Organism: Streptomyces sp. NPDC048584; assembly: GCF_043199595.1. Classification (NCBI taxonomy): domain Bacteria; kingdom Bacillati; phylum Actinomycetota; class Actinomycetes; order Kitasatosporales; family Streptomycetaceae; genus Streptomyces; species Streptomyces sp. NPDC048584. Next base: position 330,392 of record NZ_JBICWF010000004.1, on the reverse strand, counting down.
CTTCAGGGAGAGGTCCTCGATCAGCGGCTTCTCGGGGTCGTAGCGGAACGACACGTTCTCCAGCGCGACCCGCCCGCGCAGCTCGGCCGGCTTCTCGGCCGGGGAGGGGTCGGCCTCCTGCTCCTCGGCGTCGAGGAGTTCGAAGACCCGCTCCGCCGAGGCGACACCCGACTGCACCAGGTTCGCCATGGAGGCGACCTGCGTCAGCGGCATCGAGAACTGGCGCGAGTACTGGATGAAGGCCTGCACATCACCGATGGACAGCGTGCCGGACGCGACCCGCAGGCCGCCGACGACCGCCACCAGCACATAGTTGATGTTCGAGACGAAGAACATCAGCGGCTGCATGACGCCGCTGTTGAACTGCGCCTTGAACCCGGCCTCGTACAGCGCGTCGTTCTCCTCGGCGAACCGCTTCGCCGACTCCTCCTGCCGCCCGAACACCTTCACCAGGGTGTGCCCGGTGTACATCTCCTCGATGTGCGCGTTGAGGGTGCCGGTCACCTTCCACTGCTGCACGAAGTGCGGCTGCGACCGCTTGCCGACACGGGTGGCGACGACGAACGACAGCGGCACCGTCACCAGCGCGACCAGCGCGAGGATCCAGGAGACGTAGAACATCATCGCGAGCACACCGATGATGGTGAGCAGCGAGTTGATCAGCTGGCCCATCGACTGCTGGAGCGTCTGCCCGATGTTGTCGATGTCGTTGGTGGCGCGGCTGAGCACCTCGCCGCGCTGCCGCTTGTCGAAGTACGACAGCGGCAGCCGCGACAGCTTCGTCTGTACGTCCTCACGCATCCGGAACATGGTGTGGTTGACCGCCCGGTTCACCAGCCGGGTGGCGAACGCCATCAGCAGACCGGCGACGCCGAACACCGCCAGCGCGAACAGCAGGACGTTGCCCACAGCCGTGAAGTCGATGCCCTCGCCGGGGGTGAAGTCGGTGCTGCGGAGCATGTCGGCGACATCGCCCTCGCCCCGCGCCCGCATCGCGTCGAGCACCTGTTCCTTGGTGGCGCCCTCCGGCATGTCACGGCCGACGATGCCGGCGAAGACGAGGTCGGTCGCCCTGCCGAGGATCTTCGGGCCGATCACGCTGAGGCCGACACTCAGGACCACGCAGGCCAGCAGGCCGTAGATCGTCCCGCGTTCCGGCCTGAACCGCGAGATCAGCCGTTTGCTCGACCCCTTGAAGTCGAGTGTGCGCTGGTCGGGGCCGCCCCCGGCCATCATCCGTCCTCCGGGCCCGGCCATCAGGCGGCCTCCGCTTCCGTCAGCTGGGAGAGCACGATCTCCCGGTAGGTCTCGTTGTCCGCCATCAGCTCGTGGTGCCGGCCCGTGCCGACGACGCGGCCCTCGTCCAGGACCACGATCCGGTCGGCGTCACGGATGGTCGCCACCCGCTGGGCGACGATCACCACGGTCGCCTCGGACGTCTCCCGGCCGAGCGCCGCCCGCAACGCCGCGTCGGTGGCGTAGTCGAGCGCGGAGAACGAGTCGTCGAAGAGGTAGATCTCCGGGCGCTGCACCAGCGTCCGGGCGATCGCCAGACGCTGGCGCTGACCGCCGGACACGTTCGTCCCGCCCTGCGAGATCGGCGCGTCGAGGCCGCCCTCGAGCCGCTCCACGAAGTCCCTGCCCTGCGCCACCTCCAGCGCGTGCCACAACTCCTCGTCGGTGGCGTCCGGATTGCCGTAGCGCAGGTTCGACGCCACGGTGCCCGCGAAGAGGTACGGCTTCTGCGGGACGAGCCCGACCGTCCTCGCCAGCAGCGCCGGGTCGACGTCCGCCACGGGTACGTCGTCCACCAGCACCTCCCCGCCGGTCGCGTCGAACAGCCGGGGGACCAGGCCGAGCAGCGTGGACTTGCCGCTGCCGGTCGAACCGATCACGGCGGTGACCTCGCCCGGCCGCGCCACCAGGTCGACGGACCTCAGCACCGGCTCCTCGGCCCCCGGGTAGCGGAAGCCCGCGCCCCGGATCTCCAGCCGGCCGTGCCGGCGCAGCTCGGTGACCGGCGCGACGGGCGGCACCACGCTGGAGGAGGTGTCCAGCACCTCGTGGATGCGCTCGGCGCACACCTCGGCGCGCGGCACCATCATGAACATGAAGGTGGCCATCATCACGGACATGACGATCTGCATCAGATAGGCGAGGAACGCGGTCAGGTCGCCGATCTGCATCCCGCCGCTGTCGATGCGGTGCGCGCCGAACCACACCACCGCGATCGACGACAGGTTCACCACCGTCATGACCACCGGGAACATCAGCGCGAGCAGATTGCCCGTGCCCAGCGCCACATCGGTCAGCTCGGTGTTCGACGTACGGAACCGCCCCTGCTCGTACTCGTCCCGCACGAAGGCGCGGATCACCCGGTTGCCGGTGATCTGCTCGCGCAGCACCCGGTTCACCGTGTCGAGCCGCGTCTGCATGGTCCGGAACAACGGACGCAGCTTCCGTACGATCAGCGTCACGCAGATGCCGAGCACCGGCACCACCGCGACGAGCACCCCGGACAGCGGGACGTCCAGGCCGAGCGCCATCACGATGCCGCCCACACACATGATCGGCGCGGACACCATCAGGGTGAAGGTCATCAGGGCCAGCATCTGCACCTGCTGGACGTCGTTCGTCGTCCGGGTGATCAGCGAGGGCGCCCCGAAGTGGCCCACCTCACGCGCCGAGAACGACTGCACCCGGTCGAAGACGGCCGCGCGCACGTCCCGCCCCAGCGCCGACGCCGTCCGGGCGCCGTAGTACACGGCACCGATGTTGCACACGACCTGGACCAGGGAGACGCCGATCATCACGGCGCCGTAGCTCAGGATGTAACCGCTGTCGCCTTGGACGACGCCGCTGTCGATGATGTCCGCGTTGAGCGTGGGCAGGTAGAGCGAGGCGCAGGTCTGCAGGAACTGCAGCAGGACGAGCAGGGCGATGGGTCTCTTGTAGGGCTGGAGATGGGTCCGCAGGAGTCGTATGAGCACGCTGAATCTCTCGGAGTGGTCGGCGAGGGCGATGGTTGCCCCTGGCCCCTATCGTCGGACACTCCACCCGCGTTACCTCAAGCGAATTAATCCACGCGCTCCTCTTACCCGTTACCCGCGGAACGCCCCCGGGTGGGTCTGCTCGCGCACCGACACGTACTGCTGGCGCACCGCCTGACCCACCGCGAGCTCGTCCCCCGGATCCAGCACCTGCGCCACCGGGCCCTGCCAGATCGGCGGCGTACGCGGATCGAGAGCGCCCTGCGACACCCCGAGCGCCCAGGCCGCCTGCCGGGCCGCGCCGATCGCCGCGTAGTCCGCGGGCTGCGGCACCACGACCTGCGCCCCGAACAGCGCGGGCGCCGCCGACTGCACGGCCGGCAGCTCCGCGGCCGGCCCCAGCAGGAAGACCCGCCGCACGTCCACGCCCCGGCCGCGCAGCACGTCCAGCGCGTCCGCGAGCGCGCACAGCATGCCCTCGAACGCGGCCCGCGCCAGATGCTCCGCCTTCATCGACTCGCGCCGCAGCCCCGCCAGCGTGCCTGCCGTGTGCGGCAGATTCGGGGTGCGTTCGCCCTCCAGATACGGCAGCAGCACCAGCCCGTGCGACCCCGGCGTCGACTTCATCGCCAGATCGGACAGGCTCTCCAGGTCGGGCAGGCCCAGCAGTTCGGCGGTCCCGCGCAGGGCCCGTACGGCGTTCAGGGTGGTGACGACGGGCAGATGCATGCCGGTCGCGTCCGCCAAAGAGGTGATCATGCCGGACGGGTCGACGAGCGCCTCGGGGTGCACGGCCATCACGGACCCGGACGCGCCCAGCGACACCACCGCGTCGCCCAGCCCGATCCCGAGCCCGAACGCCGCCGCCATCGTCTCGCCCGTACCGGCGGAGATCAGCAGCCCCTCCGGAGTCGTACCGGCCGCGTCCGCGGGGCCGATCACCTCGGGCAGCATCGTCTGGTGGCCGAGGGCCAGCTCGACCAGATCCGGCCGGTAACCGCCGGTGGCCGCCGCCCAGTACCCGGTGCCGGACGCCCCGCCCCGGTCGGTGGTGCGCCGCACCGGCCGGCCGAGCAGCTGCCACACCAGCCAGTCGTGCGCCTGCAGCAGTACGGCGGTCCGCGCGGCGTTCTCCGGTTCGCTGCGGGCCATCCAGCGCAGCTTGGTCACCGGTTGCGCGGCTCCGGGCACACTGCCCACGGCCTGCGCCCACGCTTCCCGCCCGCCCAGCGCGTCGAGCAGATCGGCCGCGGCGACCTGCGCACGCTTGTCACCACCGGTCATCGCCGGCCGTACGGTGTTGCCCTGCGAGTCCAGCGGCACCAGCGCGTTCTGCTGCGCCGACACGCCGATGGCCTGCACGCCCTCCAGCAGCCCGCCGCCCGCCGCCTCGCCCAGGGACAGCAGCCAGGCCTGCGGGTCGACGTCGGAGGGACGGCCGCCGCCGTCGGCGCCCTGTATCGGATGCTGGGCATACCCCTGCCTGAGCACGGCTCCCGTGTCCGCGTCACAGACGACGATGCGAGTGAAATCCGGCGCGCTGTCCAGTCCGGCGACTATCCCCATACGGCGATTTTGCCGCATGGGGAGGGGTGGGTGGAGCGGGGGAGCCGTCGGGGCGGGTGCGGGGAGGTCCCCCTCACGTGTTGCTCGTGCCCCAGTCGTCTTCCGCCGGGGCGTGGGCCGTGCGTTCGCGCAGGGCGTGGACGCGCTGGGCCACCGAGTCGGGCATGCGGTCGCCGACCTTGTCGCTGACCGCGTGGTACGCCTTGTCGGCGAAGTCGCGGCCCTGCTGGGCCGCAGTCTCCGCGGTGTTGCGGACCGCGGGGTTCTGCGCGAACTGCTGCGCGGACCTCTTCATCTGCTCGTAGCGCTCGCGTCCGGCTTTCGTGCCCAGCACGTAACCCAGGACGACTCCGGCGACGAACGTGAGCCGGTAACGCATGGCGGTCACCCTTCCCGTTGTTCCGGCGACAGGGCCGGGGAGTACCGATTGGCGGAGCACCCCCCTGCTTGCGCTAATGTATGTGTCGCAGCGAGCGAGCGCCCCCTGGCGGATACCCAGGCGGGTACGTTCGATGCAACGAGTCATTCCTCCGTAGCTCAATTGGCAGAGCAGCCGGCTGTTAACCGGCAGGTTACTGGTTCGAGTCCAGTCGGGGGAGCTCGGTCCCCTGTAGCTCAATTGGCAGAGCAGCCGGCTGTTAACCGGCAGGTTACTGGTTCGAGTCCAGTCGGGGGAGCATGCTGAACGAGGACCCCGTTGGGGTCCTTTTTCATGTCCGGGGGAACCGTGCGCCGATCGGCGAAGTCTCCATGGTCGCCAAGGCCGTACGCAGCGCCGACCATCCGAAGCAGGAGATCGTATGAGCGGCTATGCTGCGGCAGACGGCGCGCACACATGTACGCGACACGCCGCTATGGGGCGGTAGCTCAGCCGGTTAGAGCAGCGGACTCATAATCCGTCGGCCGTGGGTTCGAGTCCCACCCGCCCCACCACGCACTCTTCTTGGCGCCTGCGACAGCACGGCGAAGCCGCTACTCGGAGGTCTCGTCCGTCGTCGACGGTTCCCGTTCGCCCTCTGCCTGGGACGGGGTCGAGTGGGGGATCTCCGGGATGTTCCATTCGTCGTCGTCGCGGTCGCCCTCGGCCTGGGACGGGGTGTGTTCGCTCAGTTCGCTCATGGTGGTGGCTCCGGTCGCGGGGCGGATGGTGCGTTCGTGGCCGGGTACCCCGTGCGCGACGGTGTCATCGGAGGGAGCGGCGGGCCAGGGCCCGGGACAGGGCCGCGCGGACGTCCTCCGGTGGGGGAGTGGCCTCTGCCGCCGCCGAGGCGGTGAGTGACTCCGCCACCGAGCGCAGTTTGGTGTTGGACAGCTGGGACGCCTCCCGCAGGATGTGCCACGCCTCGTCGGAGGTGCAGCCGTACGTCGCCATGAGGATGCCGCGGGCCTGGTCGATCACCGGGCGGGACGCGATCGCCCGCCGCAGCTGCTCCACCTCCTCCTGGAGCAGGAGCAGGCGTGCCTCCGGCTCCTGGGCCGGGCGCAGGGGATCGGTGGTGTCGAGGCCGGCCAGTTCCAGGACGCGGCGCGGCTGGCCGTTCCAGCGGGTGGCCGTGACCGGCACCGAACGGCGCCGGCCGTGGTCGCGCAGCACCTCCAGGAACTCCAGGCCCCCCGTGTCCATGAAGTACACGCCGCTCATGTCCACATCGACCCGGGCCGTGTCCGTGGGCAGCTCCGCCAGCTTCGCGGCCAGGACCTGCGCACACCCGCGCACCAGCTCGCCGCGCGGCGTGAGCAGCGCCCGGCCCGCGTCCGTACGACCGCCGATGACCAAGGTGCTCAGCCTTTCCGGGAGGGGGCGTTCGGAGGGGTTTGTCCGTCGCCGGCACCGGAGCGGTAGGCTGCGCACGGTCCCGGCTGCGCTGGGGGTGCGCCTGCCCACCCCGCGGCGTACTACACACCCGGCCGGGGAATGGCCGGGAACCGACGGGGTACGTACAGGCCCGGGAGTGTGGGGAGACGTGGACGATCGCCGGACGCCGTCGCTGACGGTGCGCCCGCTGGAGAGCGGCCGGGGTGTCCGCGCGGCCGGGGAGATCGGTCTGGCCACGCATACGATCTGGGAGCGCGTGCTGGAGCAGGCCGTGCGCGAGGGTGAGGCCGTGTACCAGCTGGAACTGTCCGAGGTGACGTTCGTCGACGTCGCGGGCGCCGGAGCGCTCGCGGCGGCCGCCGGGCGGCTCGGGGAGGGCCGCCGGTTCGTCGTGCGCCGGCCGCCGTCCGCGCTGTGCCGGGTGCTGGAGACGTTCTGGCCCGGCCTGTCGACGATCGAGGTGTCGATGTCATGAGTGCCGCGGCCGAACACATGGATGTGCTCCCCGGTCCCTTCGTCCACCCCGCCCTCTTCTACCGGGACGAGCGGGAGTACCTGGACGCCACCGTGCCCTTCGTGCGCGAGGGGCTCGCGGCCGGCGAGGCCGTGGCGGTCGCCGTGCCCGGTGAGCGGCTGCGGCTGGTCCGGGACGCCCTCGGCGCCGACGCGGACACCGTCCGCCTCCTCGACATGCGCGAGGCCGGACGCAACCCCGGCCGGATCATCCCCGGGGTGCTGCGCGCCTTCGCCGACACCGTGGCGTCGGGGCGGCGGGTGCGGATCATCGGCGAACCCGTCTGGGCCGGCCGCTCCGCCGCCGAGTACCCCGCCTGCGTCCAGCACGAGGCGCTGATCAACGCCGCCTTCCGGGACCGCGCGGTGACGATCCTGTGCCCGTACGACGCCGCACGGCTGCCCGCGTACGTACTGGCCGACGCGTACGCCACCCACCCCACCGTCATCCCCGCCGGGCCCCGGCCGCGGTCGTACGACCCCGACGCGGCCGTCGCCCGGTACAACGAGCCGCTGCCGCTCGTCGCCGACGCGATGACCTTCCCCTTCGCCGCCGAGTCGCTGCCCACGGCACGGCACGCCGCCTCCGACGAGGGCCGGCGGCTCGGCCTCACCGGCGTCACCCTCGAGGACCTCGCCCTCGCCACCGCCGAGCTGACCACGAACAGCGTGCTGCACGGCGGCGGTTCGGGGGTGCTGCGGGTGTGGGCCGAGGGCGGCCATGTGCTGTGCGAGGTGCGCGACGGGGGCCGGATGACCGACCCCCTCGCCGGACGCCGCCCCGCGAGCCGGGACCAGCGGGGCGGTCGCGGACTGCTGATGGTCCATCTGATCGCCGACCTGGTGCGCGTGCACACGGGGGACGACGGTACGACGATCAGATGCTGGTTCTCCCGCTGACCCTCCGGCTCACGCCCGCAGCGGGTCCAGGACCATCGGGGCGATCTTGCCCTCCAGCATCTCGCCCAGCCCCTGTACGGCGCAGAGCTCCGGGCGTTCCGCGATGTGCACCGGCATGCCCGTCGCCTGGCGGAGCATCTGGTCGAGGCCCGGCAGCAGCGCGCTGCCGCCGACCATCATGATGCCGCGGTCGACGAGGTCGGCGACCAGGTCCGGCGGGCATTCCCGCAGCACCCTGCCGATGCCGTCGAGGACGGCGGTGAGCGGCGTCTGGATGGCCCGCCGTACGGCGGCCGTGTCGACGTGTACGGAGCGGGCCAGACCGGTGGCGACGTCCCGGCCGTGGATCTCCGTGGACGCCGGGCCCTGCGGGGTGAGCCCGTTGCCGTGCAGGGCGAGCTGCAGGGGCCGTACGGACTGGCTCGGCAGCATCAGTTCGTGCTGGTGGCGCAGGTGCTGCACGATCGCGTGGTCCACGGCCTCACCGCCGACGGGGATGCGCTCCGCCGTCACGATCGCCCCGAGGGACAGCACGGCCACCTGGGTCGCCGCCGCGCCGCACACCATGATCATGGTGGCCTCGGGCCGCTCCACCGGCAGACCGCAGCCGACGGCGGCGGCGATGAGCGTGTCGACGAGTTCCACCCGGCGGGCCCCGAGGCCGACCAGGGTCTCGATCGCGGCGCGCCGGGCGAGCGGATCGGCGTCGTGCGGGACGCAGGCGGCGGCCCGCAGCCGGGGCCTGCGGCGCAGGGTGCGGCGCAACTTGTCGCCGAGCAGCTGCCGCAGCATGCGCTGCGCCATCTCGATGTCGACGACCGTGCCGCCGGTGACGGGGCGTACGACGCGGATGTAGGCCGGCGTACGGCCCGTCATCTTCTCCGCGAACTCGCCGACCGCGATCAGTGCTCCGGTGCGGGTGTTCACGGCGGCGGTGGACGGCTGGTCGACGACGAGTCCGGCGCCCTTGACGTAGACCCGGGTGCGGGCGGCGCCCAGGTCGACGGCGAAGTGGCAGCGGCGCAGCTGCTCCAGACTGGCGGTCACGTCAGATCCTCCCGAGCTCGCGGCCGTTCGGTCCGCCGGGGGGCGGACCTCTTTGGCATCGTGCGGGTGGGGTGGCGTGGGCGCGCCTTGTGGAGGGCCGGGTGGCGGACCGCCGAACGGGGAGGCGTCAGGAGTCACCGCGCTGCGGCAGGGCGCGGACCGCGTCGAGCAGCGGGCGCAGACCCTCGACGGTGAGACTCGCCGGACCGGACCGGCGGAGGACGCCGTCGGCGTGCCGGCAGCCGATGAAGGGCACCCCCGCGGCCCCGGCGGCGGCGCTCTCGACGGCGGTCGACCCGATCATCACGCAGCGGGCCGGCGCGGTACCGAGCCCGTCGAGGGCGCGGTGCAGGACGTCCGGGTGCGGCATCAGCCGGGAGAGGTCGGCGGAACGGCCGTGCACGCCGCCCGCCAGGTACGGGGTGAGGCCCACCCGGTTCAGGAAGGCCTCGGCCGCGCCGGCCGCGTGATCGGTGACCACGGCCAGGCGCAGGCGGCGGGCGGACAGCGCGCGTACCAGGTCGATGGCCAGGGGCTCGGGGCGGGCCGTGCGGGCGGCTCTCGTCTCGTGGCGGTCCAGGGCCGCGCGCACTTCCTCCACCATGGGGTGGCCCGTCAGCGCGCGCAGCAGTTCGACGGGGGTGATGTCGTCCCCCGCGGGCGTCACCGGACGGCCCTCCGGCGCCAGTGGCCGTCTGCCGGACAGCGCGTCCTCGGGGTCCCGCCCCTCGACGGCGAGACGGGCGAGGTCCCGCACCACCTCGGCCGCCCGGCTGTAGTGGAACAGCCTGGTGAGCGTGGTGTCGAAACCGACGATCACGGTGTCGGCGGCCATGAGCACGTCGGCGGGCCCGATCTCCGGGTGCCGTGCGATGTGCGACGCGCGTGCGGCGGGGAGGGCGCTGACCAGGAGGTCCCAGCGGACGGTGCAGTGGGGCACGCCGTGCGTTCCGAGCCGCTCCAGGAGCGCGTGCCGCAGTTGTGCCCGGCCGGCGGAGGGAAGACGGTCGGCCGTCTCGCGCAAGCGGGTCGCGACGTGACGGCGGAGGAAGCCCCGCACGTCGTGCGGGCCGCCGCCGGCCAGGGCGACCGGATCGGAGACCCGCCACACGGCCTCGCCCCGGACCACGGCGACCGAGCCGTGCCTCAACTCCGGCCCCCTCAGCTCCAGCGCGGTGCGGTGCTCGGTCAGGTCGACCTCGTAGTAGCGGTCGGCGCCGGGGACGCGGCTGGTACCCAGCCCTCCGCCGGGCAGCGCGTAGACGACCGTCCTCGTCGAGCCCTGCGACGGCGGGAGGTGACCGGCGGGCAGGGGGAAGGGGCCCAGCACCGGGGGCAGCGGGGCGGTGTCGCGGGGGAAGGCGGTGTACCAGCCCACCGTCCGCTCGCCGTCGAGGGGCCGGACCGACTCGGTGCGCTCCCGCTCCGTCGCCAGTTCCTGCCGGAGGGACGGTGCGAGGGCGAACACGCCGTGCGCCCCGGACGAGTCCAGTGCCGCACGGACCGCTGCCTCGGCGGGGAGTTCGGCCCGCCCTTCGTCCCACATGCGCAGGACGGTCACGATCAGCCGGGGCCCGCCCACCACCCGGAGCATGTCCGGGAACCCCCGCAGCGCGGCACGCAGCAGGGGCGCCGTCGGGCCGCCCGGCTGCACGAGGACCGTGCAGCCCTCGTCCCGCTCGAGGAACCGGTACGCCTCCGCGGGCATCCCGGCGGCCGTCAGGACCCGGGTGACCGCCCGTCCCAGGGCCGCCACGGTGTCGGGGTGCTCGGGGCCGTCCGCCACGTCGAAGAAGAAGCCGGTGAGGGCATCGGACGGGTCCACGAGATCCTGTCCGGCGGGTGTCGCGGACCCGTCGTCCTCCGAGGCTGACGGGCGTGCCTCGGGAGGGATGCCGGGGGGCCTGGAGACGTACGCGGGCCGGTCACCGAGCGGGTCCGAGGGCGAGGACGTCGTCGGGTCCCAGGCGGGGTACGTGCCCTCGGGCAGCTCGTCCGGTGCGGCGAGCGGGTCGTACTCCGGCTCGTCGGGCGGTGTCCCGGAGGCGGGGTCGTCCCGTGCCGGGCCGTCGAGCTCCTCGCGCAGTTCGTGTCCCAGGGCCAGCAGCTCCGGGTGCCGGCCGCCGGCCAGCTCGTACTCCTCGTACACCGCCAGCGCTTCCTCGGCCCGGCCCTGGCGCCGCAGGGCGATGAGGTGGAGGCGGCGGAAGTCCTCGCGGGAGGGGTGGGCGCGTACCAGGGCCTCCAGGTCCGCCGCCGCGCGCGCCGGGTCCCCGAGGTCCAGGGCGAGTTCCGCGCGTTGGCGGTGGAGGTTCAGACGGAGCTGGGCCAGGCGGGTGCGGGCGGTCCGGGCGGCGGGGCCGGGGACGTCCGCGAGGGGTTCGCCGCCTTGCCAGAGTTCCAGCGCCTCGGTGATCAGCGTGTGCGCCTCGGTGAGGTCGTCCCGTCGGCGTGCCTCGTCGGCCCGGCGGACCAGGTCCTCGCAGTGCACCACGTCCACGTGGTCGGCGCTGGTGTGCAGGGCGAAGCCGTGGGAGAGCGTCGCCAGCACGCCGGGTCCCAGGGCGTCGCGCAGCCGGGACGCCGTCACGCCCAGGACCGCCATGGCGTTGTCCGGTTCGTCGGGGGCGCTCCACATGCCCCGTCTGAGGTCGTCGTGCGTCACGGTACGGCCGTGCTTGAGCAGCAGCACGGCCAGCATGGCGCGCTCGTGCGGTCCCAGTGCGGGGAAGCGGCCGGCCAGTTCGACGCGGAACGGGCCGAGGGCGTGGTAGCGGCGCCGTTCCTCGTACGTCGCTTCGGCGAGGCGCGGCAGTTCCGGGTCGAGGAGCAGGTCCCGGCCCCGGGTCTGTGCCTCGGCGGAGGGGGACATCAGCAGTTCGAGTGCGCGCGCGTACTTCTCCCGCAGGTCCTGCGGGAGATGGCCGAGGTTGCGCGGATCGAGGGGAACCGTCAGCCGCGCGGTCCCCCACGCCAGCATCAGCAGCATCTCGCACAGGGCCCTCAGGTCCTCCGACCGTCCCGCCGGGCCCGAGGTCCGGCCGGGTTCGAAGAGGCTGAGCCGCACCGTTCCGTCGGGCAGCAGCACCACCCGGGACAGACCGAGCCCGCCGTGCGTCAGGCCCGCCGCGTGCATCGCTGTGAGGGCGTGCGCGAGCTGGGCGCCGACCGACACCAGCAGGGGAGCGGGCAGGCGGTAACCGTTGGGTGCGGCGAGGGAGTTGAGGGCCACGCCGTCCAGGTGCTCCATGACGACGTACGGAATGTCGCCGTCGAAGCCGGCCGCGTGGACCCGCACCACGTTCGGGTGGCCGAGCCCGGCCAGCAGGCGGGCGTCACGCCGGAACGCCCCACGCCACATGGGGTCGGTGGTCCTGCCGTGCAGCCGCAGGACCACCGTCCTGCCCTCCTCCGTGTCCTCGGCCTGCCACACCGTCCCGGTCGGTGTGATCCGTCGCACCAGCCGGTACCGGCCGCCCACCACCCGCGGGGGCCCTTCGGAGCCGGGCGGCGACGCCGCCACGTCCCCGCCCGTCAGCCGCCGTGCGCTGTCCGCGCTGACCGACGCGATCTCCTCGCCGCCCACGGCGGTCCCGGTGCCGGACCGGGCCGGTACCGACGCCCGGAAGTCTCCCGGTGCCCGGCCCGCCCGGTCGTCGATCAGGGCGCCGACGCGGTGCAGCAGGGCGCTGGTGTCGTGCCGGGCCGAGCGGGGCAGGCCGCGCAGCAGGAGCTCCCGTACGCCGGGACGGAAGGTGTAGGAACCGGGTGGCCCGGGGACGGTGGTGAGCATGCCGCTGAGGATCACCTCGGCGAGGTGCTGGGGGCGCGGGTCCGGGTCGGTGGCGGCCTGTACCAGACGCATGACCGGCAGATCGGGACGGCTCAGGGCCAGATGACCGGCCAGGCGGAAGGCCTCGGGGGAGGCGCTGCCGCGGAAGCGGAGGACCAGCTCCTCCGGGGGAAGGCGGCCCAGGTCCGTGCGGCCGTCGACGTCCTCCGGGAAGGGCGGGCACAGGTCGGCCACTGCCGCCGGGACCTCCGTGCCGCCCGGGGCGGCGATCAGCCGTGCCCAGTTCGCCAGCCAGCCCGGAGCCGGTTCCAGCACGGGCAGCGGCAGCGTCTCGTCCGGTGCGGGCCGCACCGTCGTGCCGGGGGTGTCGTAGGGCGCGAACGTGAGCGTGGCGGAGGGCGCGGCGGGGCGCGGGGCCGAAAGCCGGCCCGGGACGGTGGGCAGGGCGGTGTCCCGCCACAGGTGTTCCGGGAGCGGCTGGACGATGGCCAGGGGCATGCGGTGGGCCCAGCGGCGGAGGACGCCGTACCACCGCTCGCCGCCGGGGCCCGGGCGCCACTGCGGGCCCATGCAGTCGCTGATCACCAGGGTGACGCAGCGGCCGTCGGACGGGGCGTGCGCGCCGGGGCCGCGCACCGTGCCGTCGGGGCCGACGGAGAGCGTGCCCACCGTGCGGAAGATGCCCGACTGGGCGAGTGCGGTGTGCAGTTCGCGGATCAGCGGGCGCCACACCGGCATCGTCGGGCCGGTGTCGTGCACCAGGTTCAGCCGCAGCCAGCGTTCCCGGGCGGGCCGCATGACGGGCAGCCACCAGTCGGGAGCGGCGCCGAGACGGGCGATGCGGTCGGCGGTCGCCCTCTCGTCCAGTTCCCTGCCCACGGGTGCGTCCACCCGGCGTTTGAGCGGACGCAGGGACCGCTGCAGTGCCAGGGGGCGGCGCAGCATCGGAGGCGCCGGGGCCAACAGGGCGGCGTGGGGCTCGCCCGGCATGTCGCGCGAGGGGGCCGGGGACGGCAGACGGAGGGGGGTGCGCGAAGACCCGGAGGGAGAAGCGGGCGGCGTGGACGCGGGCGGAGGCGGCGGGGGAGGCACGGACGACGGCGAGGGCCCGGCGGGCCGTGCGGGGGCGGCGGGCTCCGGCGCGTGCGGGCCGGTGCCGGGCTCCCGGTCCATGGTCCGCGCCAGCCACAGCAGTTCGGCCAGTTCCCGCGGGGCCGGGCGTGGGCCCCCGGCCGCCTCGGCCAGTACGTCGGCCAGGCGGGCCAGGGCGTCCGGAGACCCGGAGCCCTCCGGAGACCGGTCAGAAGGCATCGGCCGACGGGGTCTGCCCCAGGTACGGCATCAACTGCTCCGCCAGGTCGTCGAGGGACTCCGCGCCGAGTCCGGAGGCGCCGGCCAGGTAGATCGCGTTGAGGAGCTGGTCCGTGGCCAGGTCCCCGGTGCCCGCCCGTGCCAGGAAGCGCTCGATCAGGCCCTGCGCGTACGCGTCGGGCTCCCCGAGGTGCGCGCGGACGATGTCGGCGAGTTGCCGGTCGTCCGGCTGCCGCAGGCGGAGCGTGACACAGCGGCGCAGAAAGGCGGGCGGGAACTCGCGTTCGCCGTTGCTGGTGAGGACGACGAAGGGGAAGGACCGGCAGCGGACGCGGCCGTGCTCGACCGGCACCCGTTCCCCGGTGCCGTCGACCATCACCTCAGCCCTCCCGTGGCGGCGGTGCCGGGCGGTGCGCACCAGCTCGGGAATCTCGTACTGGCCCTCCTCCAGCACGTTCAGCAGGTCGTTGGGCAGGTCGAGGTCGCTCTTGTCGATCTCGTCGATGAGCAGGGCGCGCGGGCGGGCGTAGGGGAGGAGCGCGGTGCCCAGGGGACCGAGGCGCAGATGGTTCTCCACCCCCGACTCGTCGCCGGCTCCCTCACCGGAGGAATCGCCGCGTGCCCCCTCGGGCCCCTCGGCGGGGAGTTGGGCCGTCCGCCGTGCCGCGTACAGACGGGAGAGCGGGTCGTATTGGTAGAGGCCGTCGTGCAGCGTGCTGCGGCTGGTGATGTTCCAGCGCAGCACCGGGCCGAGGCGCAGCTCGCGGGCGACCGCGTAGGCGAGCGAGGATTTGCCGGTGCCGGGCGGGCCGGTGACCAGCAGCGGGCGGCGCAGATACAGGGCCGCGTTGACCAGCTGGACCGTCCGCGGCGTCGCCCGGTAGGTCGCCGCGCGGTGACTGCGGTCGGGGGAGACGGCGGCGGCGTCGGCGTCCTCGTCGGGCGGGTCGAGCGCGGGACGGCCGTCGAAGGCCCGCCAGGGCGGGGGCGGCGGCAACCGGGTGATGCCGTCGTGCGGCTCCTCGGTGCCGGTGTAGACGGGCCACAGGGGCATGGGCTCTTCTCCGTGGGGCTCGGCGGGCGGATCAGGCGACGGGGGAGTGCAGGGGCGCGGCGGTCTCGGGGAAGCAGCGCGGGTCGTCCCACAGCAGCTGTACGTCCCTCGCCCAGTGCCGGTCCGCCTCGTCGGCGGCGTCCGCGGTCAGGCGTAACGACAGGACGTGGTGCGGAAGATCGGCGGGCGGGACACCGGCGACGGACTCGGTGAGCTCGTCGAGGAACGCCTCGCCCGAGCAGGGGCCCTCGTGGCCGGCCTCCGGGCAGCCCGTGCGGGACCACAGCAGTACGGGAACGGGGACGGTCAGGCCGACCTCGAAGTGCTGTCGTGCGGCCGCGGGGGACGCGGCGAAGCCGATCAGGTCCGCGCCGTCGTCCCACAGCCGCTTGCGCAGACTCTGCGGCCGTTCCGGCGTGCCGCACCCGATGCGGTGCACGGCCGCCGCCGCACCCCCGTCCAGCTTCCGCCACTTCTTGTGGAGCTGGTGGCGCAGCCGGCCACCGCGGTGGCGGATGTGGTCCGTCACCACCAGCGGGTAGGCGCAGCCGAGCGGAGTAGGGTCGTCCGCGCCGCATTCCCAGCGCGCCACCGGTTCGTTCAGTCGGCCGCGCGGCAGGACGAAGGTGAGCAGCTCGTCGGCTCCGGGGGCGAGCTGCGTGACGGCCTCGTCGATGTGCTCCTGCACATAGGCCCGCACCCCGGACCACGGCAGCCGGCGGGCGCCCACGGGGCGGCGCCGTCCGTCGCGGTACGCGGACACCTCGACGGTGACCTGGTCGGGGCCGGCCCCGCTGTGCTCGATGTCCACGACGATGGGCGACCAGGCGACGGGCCGTCCGGGCGATCCGTCCGGGGCCGCGTCACCCGGGCCGCCCCGCTCGCCGGGGCCGTCCAGCAGCTCCCGCACTCGCGCGGTGAACCGGGAGAGCGCCTCCGGCGCGGACACCTCCCACTGCACGTACGCCGCCGCCGACGCCAGGGAGCCGAACCCGCCCTTCGGCAGGGCGGGGCCGAAGGCACCCACGGCGTCGACGTACAGCCGGTCGTGGTCGAGCGTCCGCCCGTTTTGCTCGGCCCGCCGCACGAGGCCGTACAGCTCCCTCAGCTCGTCCGGGGTGTGGCCCGGGGTCGGCACCAGCTCGCCCAGACCGCTCCAGTAACGGGCCATGACCTCGGTGGGCAGCATGCGGCCCGCGCGTACGTCCCGGCCACCCGCGACGGCCGTGACCATGCCGACCACGGCACCGTCGGCCAGCGTCACCGCCGCCCCGCTGAATCCGTCGGCCAGCGGCTGTCCGTGCCCGGAGGCCGCCTCCAACTGCACCCATTCGCCGGCGATCAGGGGGCCGGGCACCGCTCGGTACAGCGCGAGGGCGCCCTCGTCGTAGCCCCGGGGGAAGCCGTACGCGACCAGCTCGGGCGAGGGGATGTCGCGCTCCGCGCCGGGCGACGCGAAGACGGCCGGGGCGAGCGGCACCTCCCGCTCCAGCTCCAGTACGGCCACGTCGCCGGGGTCGGTGCCGCCGCCGCGCCAGCCGCCGTGGACCGCCACCGTCGCGGCGACCACGCCCAGTTCGGCGCGGTTGGGAAAGCTCACGGACACCGCCGACGTGCCGCTCCCCGCTACGACGTGGGCGCAGGTGAGTACCTGACGCGCCGAGACGAGGAAGCCCGCGCCGACCGCGTTCCCGCACTCGATCCGGGTGTGCCAGGCAGCGCTGCTCATCGACGGCCGGCGACCTCGTGGTCCGGCTCGGGCACCCAGCTCAGCTTGACGACCAGATGCCCCTCCGCCGAGCCCTTGGCGATGACGGCACCGGCTTCCGCGGTCAGTTTCACTCCGAACTCCAGTTCCACCGCGTCCGGTCTGAGGGAGCCGTCGCGGAACACCCGCAGCGCGGACTCGGCCGCCGCCCGTACGCCCTCCAGGGAGCCCTCGAAGGTGCGCGCCGCCTGCGCCGGGCCGTTGCCGCGCGAGACGAGCCGGGCCCCGGACGCGTCCTGCACCCCCTCCACCACGACCATCGCGCCGCTTTCGGTCGTGAACTGCATCAATCCGTCCATGGCGCGACGCCCCCCGTGGTGTGCGACTGTGGTGAACTCCTATGCTACGCGCGGTGGTTGCCGTGTCACGAGGTCAGTCGGCCGGTTGCTCCTCCGTGCGGACCGCCGCTCCCGCCACTCCCCGGACCACCCCCAGCTCCACCAGGTCCTGTGGGCGGACGCGGAGCCGGTCCGCCGTGCTTTCCACCTCCTCCGCGGGTCGTTTCAGGATGGCCGCGGCGAGTTCCGGGGCGATCACCGAGAAGTAGCTGTCGGGGGTGGCCCAGGTGTTGCCGGGGGCCGCCAGGGCGAGGGCGCCGCCGGAGCCGCCCTCGCCGATGACCAGTGTGGTGAGCGGTGTGCGGGCCTCGGCCACCGCGGTGAACAGGTCGGCGATGGCGGCGCCCGCGCCCTGGCGTTCCGCCTCCGCGTCGTTCGCCGCGCCCGGGGTGTCCACCAGCGTCAGCACCGGGATGCCCAGCCGGTCCGCGAGCCGGATCAGCCGGGCAGCGGTGCGGTACCCGGCGGGACGGGTGGCCGCCCCGGTCTGCGCCGCGTAGGCGACCGTACGGCCCTCGTGCTCGCCGAAGCCGCACAGCATGCCGTCGGGATCCGTGCCGCCGCGGCGGTCGCCGGAGATGCTGAGGCGGGAGGTGAGAAACGCGTCCAAGTAGGCCCCGGCGCGCGGCCGTTCGGGTGCGCGGGCGCGGCGGACCGCGTCCCGGCCGGTGGCCGGGAGGTCCGCCCTGCCCAGCGCGGGCGGTGGCGGGACCGGGGCCGTGGACGGGCGGGTCAGCAGCCGCAGCCAGCGGCCCAGTGTCTCCCGCAGCTCCTCCGGCCGCACCAGCGCGTCCGCCGCGCCCGCCGCCACCTGCGCCTCGGCCGTGTACGCCGCCGGGTCCGCGTCCGCCGGACGGACCCGGGAGCCGGCGAAACCTACCTGCGCGCCGGGCAGGGCGAGGACGATGTCGGCGCCCGCGCCCAGGGTGGCCCAGCCGCCCCCGGTCGTCGGGTCGCGCACCACCGCGACCTGCGCCAGTCCGGCCCGGCGGGTGAGCGCCGACTCGCGGGCCACCCGCTGGAGTTGGGTGAGCGCGAGCATGCCCTCCTGCATCCTGCTCCCGCCCGTGGCGACCAGCGGCACCACCGGCAGCCGGTGCACCCGCGCATGCGCGTACGCCGCCTCCAGCCGGTCGCCGGTGCGTTCGCCGAGCGAGCCGCCGAGGAACCCGAACTCGAACACGACGAGCACGGCCCGTGTCCCCCCGACGCACGCGGTGCCGCAGATCACCGACTCCCGCTCCCCGGTGCGCTCGGCGGCGCGGGCGTGGGCGGCGCCGTAACCCGGCCAGCCGAGCGGGCCGTCGGGGGCGGACTCCCGTGACGGGTACGGGAGTTCGGTGAAGGTGCCGGGGTCCGCGAGGAGGGCGACGACCTCCCGCGCGGACAGCCGGTCAGCCATGTCCCAGCGCCCGCTTCATGATCTTGCCCATGTCGTTGCGGGGCAGCGCGTCCAGATGGTGCAGCACGCGCGGCCGCTTGTGCGGGGCGAGCCGCCCGGCGACGTGCCCGGCCAGCTCCTCCAGACCGGGCGGTGACTGCGGATCCGCCGGCACCACCCACGCCACGATCCGCTCGCCCAGATCGGCGTCCGGCTCCCCGGTGACCGCGGCCTCCCGCACCCCCGGATGCTCCAGCAGCGCGTTCTCGATCTCCCCCGCCCCGATCTTGTACCCGCCGCTCTTGATCAGGTCGGTGGCCTTGCGGCCGACGATCCGGACACAGCCGTCGGCGTCCCGCACCGCCATGTCCCCGGTGCGGAACCAGCCGTCGGCGGTGAACGCGGAGGCCGTGGCGTCCGGCCGGTTGAGGTACTCCGTGAACAGGTTCGGCCCGCGCACCTGGATCTCACCGACCGTCTCACCGTCGTACGACGTCACCGGCGACCCGTCCTCCTCCACCAGCCGCAGCTCCACCCCCGGCAGCGGCACCCCCACCGTGCCCGGACGGGCCTCGCCGTCCACCCGTACGGCGGGCCGGGGGTCCGGGGGTGTCCACCGGGACGAGCACAGCATCAGGGTCTCCGTCATGCCGTACCGCTCGATGACCCGGCGTCCGGTCGCCGCCGCGATCCGCTCGTGGTCGTGCACCGGGAGGGCGGCGGAGCCGGACACCAGCAGGCGCGCCCCGGCCAGCGCCTTCACCAGTCCGGGTTCGGCGGGCAGGGCCTCCGCGAGACGGTGGTACATCGTCGGCACCCCGAACAGCATGGTCGCGCCGCCCCTCAGCTCGCGCGCCACACCCTCCGTGCTGAACCTGCCCAGGTGCCGGACGGAGCCGCCGCGCCGCAGCGGGCCGAGCGTGCCGAGCACGAGACCGTGCACATGGAACAGCGGCAGCCCGTGCACCAGCACGTCGTCGCCGGTCCACCCCCAGGCGCCGGCGAGGGCGTCCAGGGTGGAGGCGATCGCACGGCGCGGGATGACGGCGCCCTTGGGCGGTCCGGTCGTACCGGAGGTGTAGACGATCAGCGCGGGGTCCTCCGGGCCGCGCGCGCCGTCGTCCGGGAGCGCGCCCCGGGCCGCCGGGTCCACATCGAGGCGGGGCAACCCGTCGAGTGGGCCGGGGAGTTGCGAGCCGGGCGCGGTGAGCACCAGGTCCGGGGCGCTGTCGGTCAGGATGTGACCGAGTTCCCGCCCGCCCGACTTCGGGTTGAGCGGTACGACGGTCACCCCGGCGACCAGCGCCGCCGTGACCGCGACCGCCGTCTCCAGCGCCGGTGTGGCCCACACCGCGACCCGGCGCGCCCCCTTCAGTTCCCCGGCCACCGCTCCGGCCGCCGGGGCGAGCTCCCCGTACGTCAGTGAGCGCTCGCCGAAGCGCAGGGCGGGCCGGTCGGCGGCAGCGCCGTCGGTCAGGGCCGGGAAGAGAGAGGTCACGCGTCGTACTCCTTAACCATCCGTCGTGCTTGCCAGGCTGCCAGGTACTCGTCCCGCCCGGGACCTAACCCCACCCGGGCACGACCATCACCAGCCACACCACCGCCGGAACCGTCGCGACCACGATCCCGCCGTACGCCATCAGCTGCCGGAAGAAGCGCTCGCGGTCGACGTCCGGCGCGGCGGCCAGCACCAGTGCGCCGTTCGTGGAGAACGGACTCACGTCCACCACCGTCGCGGACACCGCCAGCGCGGTCACCATGCCCACCGCCCCGATCTCGCCCTGCGCCAGGAACGGCACCGCCAGCGGGATCAGCGCGCCCATGATGCCGACGGAGGAGGCGAACGCGGACACGATCCCGCCGATGTAGCAGAGCAGCACCGCCGCGAGCAGCGGGACCCCGATGCCGCCGACGCCCTCACCGGCCCAGGTGATGGTGCCCATCTCGTCCAGGACACCGACGTAGGTCAGCACACCGCAGATCAGCAGGACCGTGGGCCAGGCGATCTCGGAGACCGCCTTGCGGCTGTCGTCCGGCCAGGCGGCGCTCAGGACGACCGCGAGGGTGATCGCGGTGAGACCGGCGTCCAGGTCGAAGCCGAGGACGGCGACGACGAGGGCGGTCAGGGAGACGAGGGTGGCGATGACGGGAGGGGTGAGCCGTACGGCGTCGGGGCGGGTGGTGACGACGGTGCGGGCGGGGGCGGTACGGGTGGTGCCACCGCCCTCGCCTCCCTCGCCGCCCTCGCCGGTCGTGGCGCCGGAGCCGCCGCTCCCGCCGGTGTCCTCCGGCACCGCCCCCTGACGCCACAGCTTCAGCCCGCCGCAGACGACGAACACCACCCCCGCGATCACGAGGTTCACCAGCAGCGAGCCGAGGAACAGCGTGATCTCGCTGCCCGGAAGCTTCTCCCGCTCGACGATGCCGTTGACGATCGAGCCGTAGATGCTGATCGGGGAGAAGCCGCCGGCCTGGGCGCCGTGCACCACCATCGCCCCCATCAGCAGCGGGCTGATGCGGTACCGGGCGGCGAAGCTCAGCGCGATCGGCGCGACGATCGCGACCGCCGCCGGGCTGACCGCGCCGATCGCGGTGAGCGCGCCGGTGAGGGCGAACATCACCCAGGGGATCAGCGCGACCCGCCCCCGCACCAGCCGTACGGCCGCGTGCACCAGCCAGTCGGTGGTGCCGTTGGCGCGGGCGATGGCGAACAGATACGTGACGCCGACCAGGACGACGAAGAGATCGCCGGGGAATCCGGCGAAGACGCCGTCCGCGTCGAGGTCGGCGACGAGGGTGCCGACCCCGAAGGCGGCGGCGAAGGCCAGCGCGCCCATGTTGACGGAGCGGGTGGTGGCGATGACGAACACCACCGCCAGGACGAGGATCGAGATGAGTTCGGGGGACATGCGGGGGCTCCCGAGTGGCTGAGTGGCTGAACCACTTGTCCGCTGGAGTGGCGTGGTCCGTTTGGTCGGACAGCGTGCGGCCCCGGACGGGAGCCGTCAAGGGGTCGCGCAGGAATTGGCTCAGCCACTCGGCCACCGTGCGGGCGCCGGTGCTAGTCTCCCGACGAGAGGGGGACCTTCGTGACCGACGCCCTGCGCCCCATGACGAAACAGCGCCTGTACGAACAGGTGCTGGACCGCTTGCGCCAGTACGTCACCGAGGGTGGCCTGCGGTCCGGTGACCGTCTCCCGCCCGAGCGGGACCTGGCCCAGCGGCTCGGTGTCAGCCGCGCCTCGGTGAAGCAGGCGATCGTGGTCCTCGAGGTCCAGGGCCTGGTGGAGGCCCGCCACGGTGGCGGCACCTATCTCGTACGGGACAGCCTCGACGTGGAGCCGGTCGAGCGGATGGTGGAACGCCGCCGGCGGCTGCCCGACGTACTGGAGGCGCGGGAGGCGCTGGAGACGAAGCTCGCCGAACTGGCCGCCGAACGCCGCACCGACGACGACCTCGCGGCGATGCGGTCGGCGCTCGCCCACATGGCCGAGGAGATCGAGGCGGGCGGCGGAGGAGTGGAGGGCGACCGGCTGTTCCACGCGGCGGTGACGGCGGCCGCCCACAGCGGTCTGCTCGCGGAGTTCATGCGCTCCATCGCCGAGCAGATCGCCGAGAGCCGCACCGAGTCCCTGCGCCAGCCCGGCCGCCCGCACCGCTCCCTGGCCCAGCACCGGGCCATCCTCGACGCCATCGCCGAGGGCCTCCCGCGTCAGGCGGCCACCGCGATGCGCCGCCATGTCCGTACGGTCGCCAAGGTCCGCCTCCTGGACTGGGACCCGGAGACGGACCGCTGACCCGTCAGGCCGCCGCCTCCACGACGTCCGCCGTCACACAGGCGATGTTGTCCGGGCCGCCGGCCTCGTTCGCCGCGGTGATCAGGGCCAGGACCGCCTCGTCCGGGGTCGGTGAGACGGTGAGGACCTCCTTGATCGTGCCGTCGTCGACGACGGCCGGCAGGCCGTCGGAGCAGAGCAGATAACGGTCGCCCGGGTGGGCGTCGTGCAGGCGGAGGTCGGGGGCGGACGTCGTGGCCCCGGTGCCGGTCAGGGCCTTCAGCAGCAGGGTGCGCTCGGGGTGCGAGGCCGCCTCCTCGGGGGTCAGCCGGCCCTCGTCGAGCATCGACTGGACCACCGTGTGGTCGTGCGTGATGCGGAACAGTTCGCCGTCGCGCAGCAGATACGCGCGGGAGTCCCCGATGTGCACCAGCGCCAGCCGCGAGCCCGTCCAGAGCATGGCGGTGAGCGTGGTGCCCGCCTCCTCCGTACCGCCCGCAGCGTCCCGTACCGCCCGCGTCGCCCCCTGTACCGCCTCCTCCAGCACATTGAGCACCCCGCCCGCCGGTATCTCCCGGGTGTCCAGGAACCGCAGCGCCTCCACCGCCGCGCTGCTCGCCGGCGCGCCCGCCGGACCGAACCCGTCGGCCACGGCCAGCAGCCGCCCGCCCGCGTACGCCGTGTCCTGGTTGGCGGGGCGGATGCGGCCCCGGTCGGAGTGGGCGCTGTAACGCAGCTCCAGCGTGTTCATGGTGATGTCCCTTCCCGATTCTTCCGTGAGGTGATCGACAAGGAACGCGGCGAGGTCCCGCCGTACGGCCGTCTCCGCCTCCACCCGGGCCCAGTACGCCCGGATCTCCACGGCGGCCGCGGCGGCGTCGAGGGAGCACACCCGGCGGATGCCGGCCAGCGGCATGCCCACCCGCCGCAGCCACGCCACCAGCCGGGCCGGCTCCAGCTGCTCCGCCGCGTAGTAGCGGTACCCCGTGTGCGGGTCCACCCGGGCGGGGCGCAGCAGGTCCAGCTCGTCGTACAGACGCAGTGCCTTCGGCGACAGCCGGCACGCCTTCGCGAAGGCGCCGATCGTCAGCATGTCCATCTCCCGCTCCCTTCCGCGTTCCGCCACCGATGCTGAGGCTTCACCGAAGGTGAAGGTCAAGCGGCCTGTCGCGGTTCCCGACCGGGTTGTTAGCCTGCTCCTCGCTCAGCTGTTCGTGCGAGAGGTGAGACATCGTGCCCCGTATCGCCCTGGTGACCTGCCGGCCCGGCCCCGACATCTCCGAGGACCGGGATCTGCCGGGGTTGGTGCGCGCGCTCCGGGAGGCGGGGGCGGAGGCGTCCGCCGAGGTGTGGGACGACGACGGCGTCGACTGGGCCCGCTTCGACCTCGTCGTGATCCGCTCCACCTGGGACTACAGCTGGAGGTCGGCGGAGTTCACCGCCTGGGCCGAGCGGTGCGGCGCGCTCACCCGGCTGGCCAATCCGGCGGACGTGGTGCGCTGGAACACCGACAAACGGTATCTGGGGGACCTCGCGAGGGCCGGGGTGCCGGTGGTGGACACCCGGTACATCGCGGCGGGCGACCCGCTCGACCTCCCCCACGACCGCGAGTACGTCGTCAAGCCCACCTCCGGCGCCGGCGCCCGGTTCGCCGCCCGCTACACCCCCGACGAGCACGACACGGCCGTACGGCAGTTGCGGCGCATGCACGCGGAGGGGTTCACCGCGATGGTGCAGCCGTACATGCGGGGCATCGAGACGGCCGGTGAGCGGGCGCTGCAGTTCTTCGGGGGGAATCTGCTGCACGCGAGCCGCAAGGGTCCGGTCCTCGCGCCCGGTACGCCGTACGACCAGCGCAAGGTGGCCCATCCCGGGCTGACCGACTGGACCCCGTCCCTGGCCGACACCGCCCTCGCGAGAAGGGCGCTGGCCTTCGTGCCGGGCCGGCCCGAGCTGCTGTACGCGCGCGTCGACGTCGTGGACGACGAGGACGGGCAGCCGCGCGTGATGGAGCTGGAACTGGTCGAGCCGAACCTGTTCCTGTGGCTGCACCCGGAGTCGGCGCCGCGCGTGGTGGAGGAACTCCTCAAGACCGCGGCCGGCTGACGTCAGGCGGCGTGGAAGCCGTCCCCGTACCCCGATACACAGACCGGGCGGAAGCCCAGGGCGTTCAGTTCGTCGAAGGTCTGCTGGTACGCCGCCGCGTCCAGGCCGTGCCGGGCGTGCCAGTGGCCGCCCTCCGCCCGCTGCCAGAGGGCGGCGTAGCGGGCGATGCCGGTGTCGCTGTAGCCGCTGACCCAGGCGAGCCGGTGTCCGGCGTTCACCAACTCGTCGAACGTCTTCTGGTATCCGCCGCCGGTGAGGCCGTGCCGGGCCTCGAAGGCGACACCGCCCTGCTTCTCCCAGAGGGCGGCGAACCGGACGTCCACGTTGACCCGGTAGCCACTGACCTGCCGCAGGACGTAACCCCGTGCGGTGAGCTCGTCGAACGTCCGCTGGTACTCCACCCGGGACAGGCCGTGCCGGGCCTGCCACTCGGGGCCCTCGCGCTGCTCCCAGATCGCCGCGAACCGTGCCTCGCCGTCGATCGCGTAGCCGCTCACGGTCCGCAGCCGGAAGCCGCGTGCCGTCAGGTCGTCGAAGACGGCCTGGTACTCGGCGCCGGTCAGGCCGTGCCGGGCCTCCCAGGGCGGGCCGTCGCTCTGCTCCCACACCGCGTTGTAGCGGGCGTCGCGGCCCTCGCTGTACCCGTTGACCGAGGTGAGGCGGAATCCCTGCGCCGTCAGCTCGTCGAAGGTGCGCTGATAGGTCTCGCCGTCGATCCCGTGCCGGGCCTGCCAGGCGCCGCCGCCGTCGTGGTGTTCGAACAGGGCGGCGAACCGGGTCCGGAAGCGTGACATCGTCACGGGAGTGCCGCCGGCGAGCGCCCCGGCGGCGTTGTAGATGTCGGTGAAGTCGAGGTGCACGTCGATCTGGGTGCCGACGGTGGCGCCGGCCAGGGTCGGGGCCGGCCCCGGTGCCACGAACAGCCGCAGGTGGCCGCCGCCGTCCAGGAACATGCCGTTCACGTCGTGCCGTCCGTCGGAGAGGTAGGCCGAGCCGAGGCGGGTCGGCTGCCCCGGCCGGACGAAGTCCTCGCTGCGGCGCAGCAGCACGCGGAACGTGTTGCCCAGGACGTCCATCCACCAGTTCCCCAGCCAGCACGCCTCGTTCTGCACGAACGCCGGGTCGACGACGTCCGTGATGTACCAGGCGGAGGCGATCCGCCAGGTCGGGTCGTTCTCGTACCGGATCTCGATGAAGTGGTTCTCGCCCCAGTGGTTCTTCGCGAGGAACACCCGGCGGGTGCGGTCGTAGCCGATCAGCAGCAGGACATGGCCGCCCTGCGGGGGCGGGAGGTGGGTGACGTCGCAGACGACCTCGCGCCCGGACGCGAGCGTGTTCTCGATGGCCTCGACGGTCGGGTCGGTGTTGAACCAGCCGGCGGCCCGGTACCTGGCGTTCACGCGGGCGAGGAGCGGGATGTGCTGTTCGCAGAACTCCAGCGCGTCGAAGTCCTCCTGGCTGACCAGCGCCTGCTCGCCGGGCAGGCCGAGTACGGGGAGGATGTCGAGCAGCGCCTGCTGACTGGGCAGGTACGGCGCGGCCCCCTCGGGCGGAGCGGCGTTCTCCGTCAGCTTCTTGACGATGTCACCGCTGCCCTGGAAGCCGGTCAGCGAGGAGTTGTTCTCGACCGGCTGGGCGACGTTGCCCTGCTCGTCGCGGCTGAGCGCGAACGCCTTGCCCATGTGGAAGACGTACTCCTCGGACACGTCGATGGGCGTGCCGAACTTGCGCCGGTAGGCCGCCTCCAGCGCGGCCGCGCCCGCGAACGCCCAGCAGGTTCCCCGGTCGTTCTGCTGTTTGAACGGGGACTGGAACTCCGCCAGCGAGACGACGTCCGGAGTCGGCGCGGGCGGGGTGGGCCCAAGTGGCTTGACCCGGTCGAGACTTACCGCGAGGTCCCGGGTCCTGGCCATGAGGGTGGCGTGGGCGTCGGGGGGCAGTACGGGAGACCTCAGCAGAGGCGATCGCGGCGGTGCGGTGGCCAGCGAGAGTTCATCGGTACGAGGCATGGGAACCCCTCGTGGTAGTGCGGGAGATGGCGAACGCCGACGGGTCCTGTCCGCCGGACGCGTTCGCGGAGTGCGCGCGTGCACGATGGGCTGCCTCCATCATCTCCCCGGGTAGGGCGCGCTGCCACTCGGTCCCTCCCGCTCAGCGGTGGAGACCGCCGCCCCCGCGCCGCGTCATGCCACCGTCGTACGCTGCAGCAGTCCCCAGGTGAACTCCGCGACCACCTCGTGGTGTGCGCCGGTCCTGTCCGGGGCGGTGAAGGCCAGTCCCCACCGGGTCGGGGCCGTGCCCTCCAGGGGGCGGGCGGGGGCGAAGGCGCGGACGGCCTCGTCGACCGTGCAGGACCAGGGGGTGAGGTCCTCCAGCGTGCGGAGGGCGGGGAGTTCGGCGTTCGGCGCGCGGACCAGCCACTCGTTCCACACCGCGCCGCCCGCCGCCGGGGTCAGCACCTCGAAGCGCAGGTCGGGCCAGAGCGGGACCGGCCACTGCCACGCCTCGCAGTCCAGGTCGCCGATCCGGCGCGGGGTGCGGGACTCCGGCTCGCCGAGGACGGAACGGTAGCGCGAGAGGGCCGGGCGGGGGCGCGGCGAGCGGACCATCGCCTGCCAGCGCCGGTTGGCCTCGCGCATGTCCGCGAGGGAGACGCCCAGCCGGTGCCGTGCCTCCTCCACCGGGCCGGGATGGTGATCGGCCATGCGGCGCAGCAGCACGAGCTGGAAGTCGAGCGGGGTGAAGGGGGACGGGGTTCTGGAGGGCACGCCGTCCATCATCGGGCCTTTCGGCCGGGGAGCGGCGAAACCCCCGCGGGGCGGGGTACGGGGAATCACCGCCGGCGGGCGCGAGGGCGAGGCCGCCGCTCCCGTCGCGTCAGGGCCCCGCGGGCGGCGTCGACGGCGTCAGGGCGCTGGTGACCGCGTTTCCCGTGGAGGCGGCGAGGGTGCCGTGGTGCGGTATGCCGAGGCTGTCGGCGAGGTCCGTACCGTGCAGGCGCACCGCGGCGTCGAGAAGTCGTGCGTAGGTCGCCGCTGTCGTCCGGCCGCGGTGCCGGGCGGCCGCGGCGAGGGACGCCGCGAGGAGGAAGGCCGGCCAGGACAGGATCCCGGCGAGGGCGTAGAGGACGCTCCAGCCCGCCAGGCGGGCGGCGCCGGACAGCTCGCTCCGGACGGCGACGATCTCCGTGCGCGCCGTCTCGGGGAGGACGACCCACAGATACGGCCATGCCAGGTCCAGGTCGAGGCCGTGCTCGCGCCGGGCGCGGACCGCCACCGCGTTGACCCGGTCACCGATCCAGGTCGGCGTGGCCGGGTGTTCCGGTGCGACGCGGAGCAGTTTCCGGTGGGCCGCGTCCAGGCCGTCGGGGTCGCGCGGCCGCCCGTACCGGACAGCGTCCACCTCGCGGTCGTGCGCCCGCTGGAAGTCCCGGCGTCGTTCCTCCCACGTACGGCGCCGGTGGTCGACGCGTCCTCGCACCAGCCTCCGGAGCGGGCGGAGCCGGGTCCGCCGGCCGTCGGCGAACCAGAACGACTCCACGAGCGCCGCGATGCCCCCGACGGCCATGCCGATCACGGCCGCGGCGGCGGTGGCGACCGCCAGGAGGACGACGAGCCCACCCGTCGAGCGCAGCCGACGGGACTCGGACCAGGCCGTGAGCCGGTCGTCCAGCCGGTCGAAACCGAAGGGGTGGCTCCAGCCCCAGGTGTGCGCCACGGTCAGGGCCACCAGATACAGGGCGCCGGGGACCACCAGCAGCTCGAACCAGCGCCCGGCGACCCGCTTGGCGAACTCGCTCAGCACATTGCCCAAGTCAGTACAGCCTTTCCTGTTTCAGCCGCACGCCGAAGACGGCGCAGTCGGGCACCGGGCCGTCACCGTCGTGCGGGACCCAGAGGCGGGAGCAACGGCCGTGTGGGCAGAGGTGGACCACGGAGGCGGGCCGGGGGTCGTCCCCGCCCGGGAGCCTGCCGTTGTCCACCCCGCGGACGGCGCCGTAGATGCCGCGGCCCTCGTGGGCCAGGACCGTGCGGTGGATGGTGAGGACGTCGTCGGCGACCGCCTCCTCGCCGTCGCGCAGACGCTCCGTCAGCCGGTCCAGGGACTCGGTGTCTCCGTACCGCCGCAGCCTGTCCCCCAGGTCGTCGAGCCGTTCGCAGACGTGCGCCAGACCGTCCCGGACCTGGTCACCGGACGGCTGCGTACGGCGGGCGGCCGGGGAACGGCCGTCGCCGCGCAGGGGCGGAGTGCTCACGGCGCCTCCTGATATGGATCGGACAATACCGATCGGAATACCCAAAGCATCCTGCTTTCATGTGAGTTGAGGGATGGGCAGGGGAAGTGATGAGGGGGGTGATCCGCGACGGGGAGGAGCATCATGAGCGAGGACGGCACGTCCGCGGTGGCCGCTCGGCTGAGGCAAATCCTCATGAGCGGGGATCCGGCCGCGGCGCCGGACCCGGAGGCTCTCGCGGACGCCGAGTGGCTGGAGGGCCGCCTCCGGGAACTCGACGCCGAAACGCTCGAGGCCTGTGCGGACGCGCTCCTGCCGCACTTCCTGAGGGGGGACGGGAACATCCCCGGGCCGTTGCTCCCCCTGCTGGCCGACGCGGCGGAGCCGGTGGCGCGGGAGTGGCTGGCACAGGCCGGGAACACGGACGACCCGGCCCTCCACGGGCGGGTGGCCGAGGTGTGGCAGCGCGTCGTGGCGGCCACCGGCGCCGGCCACCCGCGGTGTCCGGAGCGTCGTGTGCTCCTGGCCCTGGCCCTGTGGGGGCTCTACGGCACCACGCGGTCGGGCGATGTGCTGGACGGCGTTGTGGAGGCCGCCCGGCAGGCGCTGGACGTGCTGCCGGAACCGGGGGAAGGACGAGCGGCGATGCTGTCCCTCCTGCGCATGGCACTGTGGGACCGCCACCGCTCGGCGAGAAGCGCCGGGGGGCGGCAGTCCGCCCGGTCGCGCGCGGACCTCGACGAGGTGATCGAGACGGGACGGCAGGTCCTGGACCTCGCCGGCGCCCTGGATGCCTCCTCCGGCCATGTCCGGGCGCTGCTGGCGGATCAGTGGGAAGCGCTGCGGACGCGTTACGGCGCGACCGGGACCGCGGCGGACCTGGCCGATCTGACGGCCGTGGCCCGGCGGCGGGCCGAACTGACCGCCCCCGGCACCCCGGACCACGCCGATCGGCTGGCGGACCTCGGGATCTGCCTGCGCATCCGCTTCCTGCGCACCGGCGAGCCCGGCGTGCTGGACGAATCCATCGAGGTCGACCGCCGGGCCGCCCGGTCCACCGGGCGGGGGAGCCCGCGACGGGCCCACCGTTTCTCCCATCTCGGCGTCTCGTTGTTCACCCGCTTCGAGAAAAGGGGCGGGGCCCGCGACCTCGAGGAGGCGGTGGACGCGAGCCGGACCGCCCTGGCCGCGCTGCCCGCCACGCACGCGGAGCGCCCTGTCTTCCGGGGGAACCTGCTGGTCGCCCTGCGGGCGCGCTCCGCACGGTCGTCCGGCACGGCCGACCACGACGAGATCATCGGCCTCCTGCAGCAGGGGGCGGACGAGGAGGGCGCGGGACCCGGCCGGACGGACGCCGCCCGGGCCGGTGAAACCCGCGGGCAGTTGGCGGAGCTCCTCCTGGCGCGTCATCTGCGTACCGGCGCGGTCGACGACCTCACCCGCGCGATCACCCACGGACGTGAGGCGCTCCGGTGGCTTCCCGGGGACCACGCGGGACGCCCGGCCACGGCGCACGCCCTGGCCCAGGCACTGACGGCCCGAGCCTGGCTCTCCGGGGACCCGGTCCTTCTCGACGAGGCCGTCGGGACCTACCGGCACCTCGCCGGACTGCCCACCGCCACCGACGCTTTCCGCCGGACGGCCCAGGCGTCGCTGGCGGCGGCCTTGTGGACCCGCCACGACCGGACGGGCGACCGGGCGGACCTCGACGAGGCCGTCACCCAGTGGGAGGAGGTCACCCGGGAGCGGACCCGGCCGGTCGTCGGGGACGAACTCTTCGCCCAGTGGCTGTCCGCCTCCGCCGAACCCCTGCGTAAGCGCTTCGAGCGATACGGCACCGACACGGACCTGACCAGGGCGATCGCCCTGGACGAACGCGCGCTGGACATCATGCCCGCCGGGAGTACGCGGCGCCCCGGCGTCCTGGTCTCCCTCGGCGCCTCACTGCGGGCGCGTTTCGAGCGGACGGGGCGGACCGCCGACCTGGACCGGGCGCTCGCCCTCGGCCGGGAAGGTGTACGGGACTCCACACCGGCCGGTCCGTCCGACCGCGCCGGTGCGCTGGGGGAACTCGGCATCACCCACCAGGTCAGGTTCCGCCGGTTCGGTGACCTGGGGGATCTCGACGCGAGCGTCGAGCGGTTGCGGGACGCCCTCGCGGCCGACGAGGACGCCCCCTGGCGCAGACCCCTTCTGTTCTCCGCCCTCTCCACAGCCCTGAGCACCCGCTACGCCCACACAGGGGCGACGGCGGACCTGGACAGCGCCATCGACGCCGGACACCGGGCGGTGCGGGCACTGCCGGAAGGCCACCCCAGCCGCGGCATCCGGCTGAGCCATCTGGGAGTCGCCCTGCAGGAGCACTCCGAGCGCCAGGACCGGGTCGCCGGGCTGGAGGCGGCCGTGGTCCTGCAACGGCAGGCCGTCGAGGCGCTGACCGAAGGCCATCCCGGCGCACCGGGAGTGCTCTCCAACCTCGGCACCGCCCTGCTGGCGCTCCACCGGCGCACCGGCGCGGTCGCCGACCTGGACGAGGCCGTCACGGTCCACCGGCGCTCACTGGACCGGGCACCCGAGGACGACCCCGGGCGGGCGGGCACGCTCTCCAACCTGGGCGGCGCCCTGCGTGCCCGGTACGCCCTGACCGCCGTCCCGCAGGACCTGGACGACGCGGTCTCCGTGCAGCGGGAGGCGCTCGGTCTGACCCCCGAGAACCACTACGAGCGGGTGATCCGTCTGCACAACCTCGCCCACCCGCTGCTCGAACGCCACGCGCGCACCCGCGATCCGCGGGATCTGGGTGAGGCCGTCACCCTGTTCGTGGACATGGTGTCCTCGCGGACCGCCCCCGCGGCGGTCCGGATACGCGCCGCGTGGACGGCGGCCGCGATGACGGCCCGCTGGAGCAGGCGCCACGCCGCGCGTCTCCTGGATGCCGCGGTGCGGTTGCTGCCCGAGGTGGCACCGCGACGCCTGGACCGCGACGACCAGCAGCACGGACTCGGGCAGTTCGCCGGGCTGGCCGCCGACGCCGCGGCGCTCGTGCTGGGCGGACCGGGCAGCGATCTCATGGCCTCCCTGGGCCTCGGGAACGATGAACCGAGCTTCATCACCTTCTCCGGTCGCAGCCCCCTGCTCCTGGCCGGAACGGACGGGAGCGACGAGGGCGAGGGCACCGACGGGCAACGACGTGCGGCCCGGGCACTGGGACTCCTGGAACTCGGCCGGGGCGTCCTCCTGGGCCAGGCCCTCGACACCCGGGACGACGCCCTGACCCTGCTTCGCGCCCGGGATCGCGGACTGGCCGAGAAGTACGTGGCGCTGCGCGACGCCCTCGGGCGCGTGCCCGCGGGACGCGAGGCCTCCGCCGCGCTGTTCGCCGGCCCCGTGCGCCAGGACCAGCCGCGCCCGGAAGACCCCGACCGGCAGGAACTGGCGCGGGAGTTCGCGGCGGTCCAGGACCGGATCCGTGCTCTCGGAGGGGATTTCGAGCGGTTCGGACTGCCCCCTACGGAGCAGCGGTTGAGGGACGCGGCCCGTCACGGACCGGTGGTGATCGTGAACGTCAGCCGGTTCGGCAGCCACGCGCTGCTGTTGACCGGCGGCGACGTCAGGAGCCTGCCGCTGACCGGGCTGACGCCCGAGGCGGTCACCGACCGGGCCACGGCCTTCCATCAGGCCCTGAGCGATGTCGACGATCCGGACCACCCGGATCCGGTCGCGGCGCAGGCGGTGCTGCACCGGACCCTGGAGTGGCTGTGGGACACCGTGGCCGGACCCGTGCTCGACGACCTCGGGATCACCGGGGGACCCGGTGACGTCCCGCCGCCCGCCGGTGAACTGCCGCGCGTCTGGTGGGTACCCGGCGGAGCCCTGAGCCGGCTGCCGCTGCACGCTGCGGGACACCACCGGGACCGGGCGGACGGCACGACGCCGCGCACGGTGATGGACTGGGCCGTCAGTTCCTACACACCGACCGTACGGGCACTGCACCACGCGCTCGGGCGAGCCGACGCGCCGCCCGTTCCCGCGCCGCGCACGCTCGTCGTCGCGGTGCCGGGGCAGCCCGGACCGCGGTATCTGTCCACCGCGGACGACGAGGCCGCCCTGGTGGCGGAGCACGCGCCGGGGACCACGCTGCTGACCGGCCGGGACGCACCGGCGGGAGGACCGGCGGCTCTTCCCACCGTGGCCAACGTCCTGCGCGGCCTGCCCGAGGCCACGGTCGCGCACTTCGCCTGCCACGGCCTGACCGATTCCCGCGACCCCTCGCACAGTCACCTCGTCCTGCGGGAGGACCCTCCGGGCACGTCCGGCGCGTTCACCGTCGCGGACCTCGCCGCCGTCGACCTCTCCCGCGCGCGCCTGGCCTACCTGTCCGCGTGCCGGACCGCCGTCGTCGACATCGCCGGACTCCAGGACGAGTCGATCCATCTGACCTCGGCCTTCCTCATAGCGGGCTTCCCGCACGTGATCGGGACGCTCTGGCAGGTCCAGGACGACGCCGCGTACGACATGGCGGACACCTTCTACCGGGAGCTACGGGCCCGGACGGCCTCCGGCCTCGCGCTCCCCGAGTCCGCACGCGCCCTGCGTGCCGCCGCCGTGGCGGCGCGGGACTCCCTGCGGGCCCCTTCCCTGTGGGCGGCGCACATCCACACGGGAGCCTGAACCCGGCCGGGCCCGCAGGGGGGACCGCGTGTGCGGTGACGACGCCGTCCGAATCCGTGCCGTTGCCCACGGCGACCCGGATGGCTAGCCTGTGTGTTCGCCATTCCGATCGCCTGTTGAAATCTCGAACGACGCAGGCGCCTGAGACACATTAGGGAGGGGGCCGGTCGTGGGACGCCTCGTACCAGCCGTGACCCGGGCTCTCGACATTCTCGAGCTCTTCCTCGACGGGGACGGCACGCTCTCCGCCCCCGACATCGTGCGCCGGCTCCAGCTGCCGCGCACCACCGTGCACGAGCTGGTGACCACGCTGGCCGCCCGGAAGTACATCGTCCCGGTGGCGGGCCAGCCCGGCCGCTACCGGCTCGGCGTACGCCCCTACCAGCTCGGCGCCCGTTACGCCGAACACCTCGACCTCGCCGCCGAGGGCCAGCAGGTCGCCCGCTCGGTCGCCGAGACCTGCGACGAGACGGTGCATGTCGCGATACTGGAGGACACCGACGTCATCTACATCGCCAAGGTGGACTCCACCCACGCGGTGCGGATGGTGTCGGCGGCCGGCCGCAGACTGCCCGCCCACTGCACCTCCGTCGGCAAGATGCTCCTGGCCTCCCTTCCCGAGCAGGAACTCACCGCGCGCATCCCCGGCGACGCCGAGCTGGACGCGATGACCCCCAACAGCATCACCGACGTGGCCGCCCTGCGCGAGACCCTTGCGGAGATCCGCGCCCGGGGCGTCGCCGTGGAGAGCCGCGAGTCCAATCCGGACGTGTCCTGCGTCGCCGCCCCGGTGCGCGACCGTACGGGGCAGGTGGTGGCCGCGCTGTCCATCTCCGTACCGATGATCCGCTGGAGCGACGAACGGCTGGGCGAGCTGGAGCAGCTGGCCGTCAAGGGCGCCGCCGAACTGTCCGAGCGGCTGGGCCACAGGAGCGTCGCATGACACACACCTTCGACGTCGCCGTCCGCGCGGAGGCGGCCCTCGGCGAGGGCCCCACCTGGGACCCGGCCACCGGCCGCCTGCTGTGGATCGACATCCTCGGCTCCCGCGTCCACACCTACGACCCCGCCACCGGCCGGCGCACCGTGCTCCGCACCGACCAGCACGTGGGCGCCGTCAAGCCCCGCGCGGGCGGCGGACTCGTCCTCAACCTGCGGGACGGCATCGGGCTGCTCGACCCCGACGGCGCCTTCCGCTGGCTGCACCGGGAGGTCGTTCCCGGCCGCCGCGCGAACGACGCGGCGGTCGCGCCGGACGGGAGCCTGTTCGCGGGCACGATGCGGTACGACGAGGCGCCCTGTGGCGGCACGCTGTCCCGCGTCACCGGTGAGGGCAGGGTGGACGTCCTGCTGGACGACGTGGCCGTCAGCAACGGGACGGGCTGGAGTCCGGACGGGCGGCTGATGTACTACATCGACTCGCCGACCCGTCGTATCGACGTCTTCGACGTGGGGGCGGCGGACGGCCGTATCACGAACCGGCGTTCGTTCGCCGCGATCGAGGAGGGGGCGGGGTTCCCGGACGGGCTGTGCGTCGACGCCGAGGGCTGCGTCTGGGTCGCCCTGTGGGACGGGGGTGCGGTGCGGCGGTACACCCCCTCCGGCGACCTGGACCGGGTGATCCCGCTCCCCGTCCCTCTCGTCACGGCCTGTGCCTTCGGGGGGCCCGACCTGACGGACCTCTACATCACGACGGCTCGGGTGGGGCTCGAGGCCCCGCATCCCCTGTCGGGGTCCCTGCTGGTGGTCCGGGGCGCGGGCAAGGGGGTGCCCCAGCCCTCGTTCCAGGGCTGATCCCGCCCCCGGCGCCCCTTCCCGTCCCGACACTGGGGCTCCGCCCCAGACCCCGCTCCTCAAACGCCGGAGGGGCTGAACTCCCAGCCCCTCCGGCGTTTGAGGAGCGGGGGTCCGGGGGCAGCGCCCCCGGGGACGGGACGGGAAGGGGCTCCGGGGGCGACGAAGACCCCCCGGCTCACACCCCCGTACGGTCCAGGTCCCGCAGGACCCCGCGTTCGTCCGCCGTCAGCGGGGGGTTGACGGACGGGGGGAGGGGCGAGCCCGTCAGGGCTGCCAGCAGGGCTGACGGGTGGAGGATGCGGGCCGGCGACGTGCGCAGACTCGAGACGTCCCAGATCGCCGACGCCGCCGCGTACGACCCCGTCGCCACGCGGGTCAGCCGCCGGGTGTAGGCCGTCAGCGCGCGGTCGGCGAGGGGCGGCGGGGCGGCGCCCCGGGTGCCCGGGTAGCGGGCGTCCTGGCTCACCGCCAGGGTCCACGCCGGGTCCGCCGCCCGCGCGGCCGACCGGACCACCCGCCGGCCGAGACCCGGCGCGCCCGGCCCGCCCCGCGCCAGCTCCCGGCTCAGGGCCCGCGCCCCGAACGCCGCCACCGACATCCCGTGGCCGTACGCCGGGTTGAACGTGGCGAGCGCGTCACCGAGGACGGTGAAGCCCTCCGGCCAGTGCGGCAGGCGTTCCAGATGGCGGCGCACGTTGCTGGTCGAGCGGCTCAGATGGACGTCGGAGAGGGGTTCGGCGCCGGAGATCAGGCGGCCGACGATCGGGTCCGGGAGGTCGAGGGTGTAGCGCAGGAAGCCGTCCGGGTCCGCCGGGGGTTCGCCGCCGCGGGAGCCGCCGCAGCTGGCCAGCCAGCGGCCGCCCTCGATCGGCATGACCATCGCGCTGCGGGCCGGGCGGGACAGGTACGGGTTGGCCTGCACGATCGTCAGGGGGAACCGTTCGGCACCGGACGGGATCCGGTACAGGCGGGACGCGTTGACCAGGCCCGGGTCGACCGCCTGCTCCTCCACGCCGGTCAGTCCGAGACCGTTCAGCCAGCCGGTGACACGCGTTCCGCGGCCGCTCGCGTCCACGACCAGGTCCGCGTCGAGGTCCGTGTCGCCGCCGGGCGTCGCGACGCGCACCCCGCGCACCCGCGCCGCCGTGCCCGTCAGGCCCACCACCGTCGCCCTGCGGATCTCCAGCGGCACCTGCTCCCGTACGGCCGTACGCACCACCCAGTCCAGCAGCGCCCGGCTGCAGGTGAACATCGCCGGGCCCTCGCGCCGCCACCGCCGCAGCCAGCCCTCGGACGTGAGCGCCAGCATGCCCGAGGTGAGCGGGATCTCGTGCGCCCCGGCGGCCAGCAGCCGGGCCCGCAGCCCGGCGCCCGGCAGCAGTTCCTCCATGACGTCCATGCCGCCCGCCATCAGCAGATGCGCGTGCCGCCCCTGCGGAAGCCCCTTGCGGTGCTCGGGGCCGTCCGGCAGTTCGTCGCGGTCCAGGACGATCACCTCGTCCACTCCCGCGCGGGACAGCACGGCCGCGGCCAGCAGGCCGGCCAGACCGGCACCGATGACGACAGCTCTACGCGACATGGGGCTCCTCGGGTTCGGTCATGGTTCGGGTCAGGGACGGCGGCGCGCCGTGCAGGGCCCGCGCCAGCTCCACCAGCCCGCCGGTGCCGGAGACCTCGGTGGCGTGCAGCCGGTAGCCGCCGTCGGGGTCGGGTGGTTCCTCGCGGGCGGCGGCCCGGCGTGCCGCGTCGGCCAGCATGGCCGCCTCCGCGGCGAGACGCGCCTCGTGCGGGGAGCGGCCCGCGAGCAGGGCCGTGTCCCGGGCCCGCTCACGGACCCGGCGGTCGAAGTACGGTGCCAGCGCGAGCAGTCCGTCGTGGATGGACACCTCACGCCACTGGAGCCGCGCCTGCGGCAGCTGCCACCAGGACGCCCCCGGCCGGGGCGCGGTCGACGCCGACCGCACCAGGTACCACAGCGGGCCCAGCCGCCGGTAGTCGCCGAACCCCCGCCACTGCGCGCGGGCGGCAGGCAGCAGCCTCGGCAGCGCGAACCCCGCCGAGCAGAGCAGCGCGGCCAGCGACGCCATCGGCGGGGCCACCGTGGTGGACAGGAAGTCCAGATCGTGACCGTACCAACGGGCCACGACCGCCGTGTACTTGGTGAGCTGGAACCCCACCACGTCGAGGAGCGCCCCCACGAGGATCAGCCGCAGTCCGACCCGCAGCAGCCCCCGGACCTCGCGCCCCCACTTGACGCAGACGGCGCACATCACGAGCATCGCCGCGCTGTGCCCGACCAGGTAGAGCAGGATCATCTCCCGCATGAACGGGGTGTTGGCGTAGTAGGTGTCGAGGTCGGTGAGCCGTTCGGTGTCCGCGTCGGCGAGCAGGAACAGGACGACGACGACGGCCACCAGCAGCCCGTAGGCGGCGACACTGCGCAGCACCATGCGCCGCACCCGCTCCCGGGATCCGCCCCGCCAGTTGATCAGCAGCACCAGCACCGCGCAGCTGTACGCGCAGAGCATCCCGTAGGTGAGCGGGGCCCCGAAGTTGGGGACACCGGTGAGGGAGTTGACGGTGGCCAGGGTGGCCGGGGCGGCGCATACGAGCACGAGGGCGCCCAGGATGATCGCCGCGCAGGTGGACAGCGTCAGCGGGTCCGCGAGGGTGGCCCTGCGCGGGCGGCGGAACAGCAGCACGGACGTCATGCCGAACACGAAGGCGGCCAGGTAGACGACGAGACTCACAGCGGCCGCGTCCTCTCGTCCGGGGCCCGGTTCACGCGGTCCGCGCCGTGGTCGTGACCGAGGCGGCCGCCGGCGCCGGGGCGGTCAGCGCGTCGGCGATGCGGACCAGGGCGGCCGGGTCCGGCACCCGGCCCGGGAGACGGCCGCCGTCGTCGCCCGCCGGCGTCCGGGCCGGGTCCGCCTCGTCGCGCACCGCCGCGCGGATCACCGCCGCCCAGGCGGCCGCCTCCGCCCGCTCCGAGTCGTCCGTCGCTTCCCGTGCTTCGGCGAGGGCGCGGTCGTACAGATCCCGGTCGACGTACGGGTCGAGGTGGCTCAGCGCGTTGTGGACGCTGGTCTGCCGCCACATCAGCCGGGTCGTGGGGGAGGCGAACCTGGGCCGGGGCAGCCGCAGCGCCCGGCGGGTGAGGAGGTCGTCCAGCGTCCGCTCCAGCGGTTCGAGACGGGCGTACGTCCGCCGTGCCCGCCGCCACTCGGCGATCCGGGGCGCCGCCAGCGGTACGAGCACCCCGACGACCGTCAGCAGGGCGCCGAGCCCGGCGGCGGCCGGGGAGACGGTGGTGCCGAGCCCCGACCAGTCCCGTCCGGTCCAGCGCGCGCCCACCGCGGCGAGCTTGGCCACGCTGTACCCGCCCCCGCACAGCGACCCGGCGCCGAGCAGGATCAGCCCCGCCCGCAGCCCGCCCCGCACCCGGCGTGCCCAGTGCAGCGCCATGACGGAGGTGACGGTCACGGCGGTGAGGTGCGCCAGCAGGTACAGCACGATCATCTGGGCGATGAACGGGGTCGTCGCGTAGTAGGTGTCCAGGTCGGTACGGCGTTCCTCGGGCGCCTCGCCGAGGACGAACATCACCGCGATACCGAGGACGACGACGGCGTAGGCGAGCATCCAGCGGCGGGCGGTGCGCCGCACCCGGGGTCCGCCGCGCCAGTGCACGACGAGGACCTGGGACGCCGCGCAGTATCCGGTGATCGCCACATAGGTGAGGGGCGCCGCGAGGTTCGGCACCCCGCTGACGTCGTTGACGGCGCCGACCGTGGGCGGCGCCCCCAGGAAGAAGCACAGCCCCGCAAGGCCCAGCACCGCGCAGAGCGACCGCAGATACGGGTCGCGCCGGTGCCGCAGCAGATCGGGCGCCCTGACCAGCAGTCCGAGCCACAGCGCCCCGCAGCTGACGTAGTTGAGCAGACCGCTCATCCTTTCGTCCCGCGGTAGTTGAGCGCGGCCCCGATCCGTCCGGCGAGGTCCCGCGGATGGCCGGGGTCGCCGCCCTCCGCGGCGTACACGGAGTCGGTGGAGGCCTCCAGCCAGATGCGCAGCCGGCTGCCCATCAGCATGGCGAAGCGGTCGGCCTCCTGTTCCTCCACCAGGCTGAAGTCGGTGCGGGCGGCGACCGGTCCCGGCCGTCCGGCGCCGGTGTCCGCGGCGCGGCGGTTCATATGCCACACCTCATGGCAGAGGATCACGATCTGGTGCCATACGGCGGCCCGTTCGTCGACCACCACGTCGTCATGACTCTCGCGCTCCAGCCACAGCCCGCTCGCGGTGTGCGGGGGGAACGCCGCCCGGTGGACCCGTACGTCCCGTCCGCGCCATGCGCCGACGGAGGCGACGAGCGCCTCGAACAGCACCTCGGGTTCGGCCGGCACCGCCACCCGGATGGGGTCGATGAGGGCGTCAGCGAGACGACGCATCTCCTTCCTGGTCCGCACCGCTGTCTCCCTGTTCCCCTGGGTGTTGCCCGGTCATCAGTGCAATATGCCAAGTCCGGTGCCGTCCCGGCCAGTTCCCTGTGCGACACATTCACTCGGTGACGGCGGTCCCTCCCCCGGACGGGCACCGGACGCGGAAGTCCCGCTGTGAGTTCTTGTGCGAACCATTGACGCGTCCGCGCATCACCCTTACCTTCCGTTCGAAGTTACGGGCGTTATTCGACATATCGAACGACGGATGGGACAGGGCATGGGACAACCCGGCCTGGATCGCAGGCAACTCCTCGCCGCACTCGGCGGGTTGACCGTCGCGGGAAGCTTCGGCTTTGCGGCGCTCGGAACCGGGGCCGACGCGCTCGCCTCCGGCGCGGA
Source organism: Streptomyces sp. NPDC048584 (assembly GCF_043199595.1). Lineage (NCBI taxonomy): Bacteria > Bacillati > Actinomycetota > Actinomycetes > Kitasatosporales > Streptomycetaceae > Streptomyces > Streptomyces sp. NPDC048584. The sequence goes on along the minus strand of NZ_JBICWF010000004.1, from coordinate 290,496 downwards.
CAGGTGGCTGCTGCGCAACCGTGAGGGCGGCGGCCGATGACCACCGCCGCACACCGCACGGAAACCCCCCTTCGGAAGGCGTATATGCGAACCGCCCGTTTCACCCTGGACCCCGCGTTCACCATCGGTGAGGTGAACCCCCGCCTCTTCGGATCGTTCGTGGAACACCTCGGCCGCTGCGTATACACCGGCATCTTCGAACCGGACCACCCCACCGCGGACGAGGCGGGCCTCCGCCAGGACGTCCTCGACCTGGTCAGGGAACTGGGCGTCACCACCATCCGCTACCCCGGCGGCAACTTCGTCTCGGGCTACAAGTGGGAGGACTCCGTAGGCCCCGTGGACGCCCGCCCCCGCCGCCTCGACCTCGCCTGGCGCTCCACGGAGACCAACCGCTTCGGCCTCTCCGAATACATCGCGTTCCTGAGGAGGATCGGCCCCCGGGCCGAGCCCATGATGGCCCTGAACCTCGGCACCCGGGGCGTCGCGGAGGCCCTGGAGCTCCAGGAGTACGCCAACCACCCCTCCGGCACGGCCCTCTCGGACCTGCGCGTGGAGCACGGCGACAAGGACCCGTTCGGCATCCGCCTGTGGTGTCTCGGCAACGAGATGGACGGCCCCTGGCAGACCGGTCACAAGACCGCCGAGGAGTACGGCCGTATCGCCGCCGAGACGGCCCGCGCCATGCGCCAGATCGACCCGGACGTCGAACTCGTCGCCTGCGGCTCCTCCGGTCAGTCCATGGAGACGTTCGCCGAGTGGGAGGCGACGGTCCTCGAGGAGACGTACGACCTGGTCGACCACATCTCCCTGCACGCCTACTACGAGCCGCTCGACGGTGACGTCGACTCCTTCCTCGCCTCCGCCGTCGACATGGAGTCCTTCATCGAGAACGTGGTCGCCACCTGCGACCACGTCGGTGCCCGCCTCAAGTCGAAGAAGAGGATCGACCTCTCCTTCGACGAGTGGAACGTCTGGTATCTGTCCCGTACCCAGGCCCAGGTCAGTGCCCTGGACTGGCCCGAGGCCCCGCGTCTGCTGGAGGACAACTACAGCGTCACCGACGCCGTCGTCTTCGGCTCGCTGCTCATCGCGCTGCTCCGGCACGCGGACCGGGTCACCGTCGCCTGCCTCGCCCAGCTCGTCAACGTGATCGCCCCGATCATGACGGAACCGGGCGGCCCGGCCTGGCGGCAGACGACGTTCTTCCCCTTCTCCCAGGCCTCGGCATACGGCCGGGGCGAGGTGCTGGACGTACGGGTGGACTCACCGACGTACGAGACGAGGAAGTACGGTGCGGCCGACCTGCTGCACGCCACCGCCGTACGCGCCGAGGACGGCACGGTCACGGTGTTCGCCGTCAACCGCTCGCGTACGGAGGCCCTTCCGCTGGAGGTCGCGCTGAGCGGTCTGCGGCTGACGGAGGTCGTCGGGCACAGCGCCCTCGCGGACGACGACCCCGACGCCCGCAACACCCTCGCCGAGCCCGAGCGGGTCACCCCGCACCCGGTCGACGGCACCACGCTGGAGAACGGCCTGCTCGGCGCCGTACTGGAGCCGCTGTCCTGGAACGTGATCCGGCTGGCGTAGCCGACCGGCGGTGGGCTCACCCCCTCCCCGGTGAGTCCACCGCCTTCACCGGAACACCGCCCCGCGCGGCGCCCAGCAGCGTCAGGCGCACCTCGCGCGGGCCCGAGAGGGTGGTGCCGTCGGCCAGTACCGCCAGGGCCAGTGTGTTGGCGCCCCGTGTGCGCAGAATCCCGTTCGGCAGGACGAAGGTGTGCTGCGGGCCCACATCGTTGAGGTACTGGCCCAGGTTCCAGCCGTTGAGGAAGATCTGGGCCCGGTAGGCGCGCTCCGGGTCGTCGTCGAGGGTGAGCCCGATCGACGCGTCCACGTCGGCGGGTACGTCCAGCCGGAACTCCGTCCGGTACCAGGCCACCCCCTGCCGCCGCTCCCGCCGGGGGAACTCGACGGCCCGCCAGCCGCGGTCGTCGAAGCCGGGCAGATGCCAGCCGTTCCGTTCGCCGTGCAGGCCGCCGTTGTTGAGCGGTCCGCGCACCCGGTCCGGCGCGGTGGCGCCCTGGAGCCGCCACTCGACGCTCCGGGAGCGGCCCCCGAACCCGACGGCCACGAGGCCCCGCGCGGCCTTGTGACCGTCCTTCGCCCGCGCGTCCCCGTCGTGCCCCATCGGCCGTACGAGCACGGACAGCACATGCCCGCCCCGCTCGCGCCGCTTCCCGGGCACCTCGAAGACGGCCGTCGCCGTCCGCGTGCCCTCGCCCTTCTCCGGCGCCGGCATACGGTGTGAGCCCAGCGGGCGCCCGTCCAGCCAGGCCATCAGCAGCCCGTGCGCACCGGCGCCGTAGGACAGGGACACGGACGTGACATCGCGGGTGTCCGTGAGCCGCCCCCGGTACCAGACGTCGCCGTAGTGGAAGCCGTAGTCGTCCGCGAAGAGCACGGGAGAGCCCTCGGGCACGGGTGTGGTGCTGTGCGACGAGGTGCGGTCGGCCACGGCCCACGCCGAGTCGTCGAAGTCCGGCTCGGACTCCGGGCTGCCGCCCCGCCGCCGCCAGCCGTCCAGCGCGGGCAGGGTCACGGTGGGCGCGTCCGGCATCATCCCCTCCATCACCAGGCTGCCGGACCGGCCGAGATACGTGCGCACCGGCTCCCCGTTCCAGGTGACGGAGGTGATCCCGGGCGGCCCCCACACCTCCACACCGGTCTCGGCCACGACATCGCCGACGAGGTGGACGGTGGAACCGCGCAGGGTGGCCGAGCGCAGCATCGCCGGACCGTAGACCAGCAGGGAGCCGGACGGGGTCTCGTACGGCCACAGGCGCAGCGCGGTCGCGTCGTCGGCGAACAGCAGCACCAGGGGGACGTCGGAGTCCCCGCCCTTGACCAGGACCCTGCTCAGCCCGCCCACGCCGAGCGGTGCGACGAGGTTCAGCCTGCCCCCGTCGTAGGACCACGCGGGTTCGGTGTCCGCGCGCAGGACCTCCGGCTGGACGTCGCAGTCCAGCGCCAGCTGTGCCTGCTCGCCGCTCCGGCCGACGAACACGGCGACGTCCAGCCGCCCGGTGGCCATCCTCAGCATCGGCTGCGCGGTGGTGTACGCCAGCTTGCGCCGGCCCAGTTCCAGCCCGGAGACGAGCAGTTTGGCGTCGTGCGGTGCCACCGTGACCGGCACCTCGATGCCGCTGTCCGGCAGCATCGAGCGGACCTGCTCGGAGGAGTCGTTGCGCACCACGTACACCTGGGCGCCGGTGTCCGGGTTGGTGAGGTGGCGGACCGTCAGCCGGCCGTCCGCCGCCCGGGTCCCGCCCGCCGGGTCCAGCCGGGCGAGGTCGGGCACGGTCCGCACCAGATGCCCGAACTGCTGGAGCGGGGCCATCTCCGCCGTGGGCCGGCGGCCCTCGTCGATGGGTGCCCCGCGCCCGTACGACGCGGGGGCGCCCGTTCCCGGCAGCCACCCCCACGACGTGCCGCCGAACACCGTACGGACGTTCTGCGCGGTGATCCCCCCGGCGAGGCCGGTCAGATGGTCGCGCCGCTCGTACCCGGCGTCGGAGCGGAAGCCCGGCGTCCGCGTGCCGTCCTCGGCGAGGCCGAAGCGCCCGTCCCCGTGGAACAGCGGTACGTCGATACGGTCGGCGCGCGCTGTGGCGTACAGGCGGGCCAGACAGGCCTGCCCGGCCGGGTCGCCGGCGGGGATGCCGTCCTCGAGCCGGTAGAGCAGTACGGTGCCGCCGCCCGCGGTGAACAGATGCCGGACGGCGATGGTGTTGACGGCGGTCAGCCATGCTTCGGCATGCCGCAGATACTCCGGATCGTCGGTCCGCGCGGTCCCGTCGACGGCCGTCAGCCATCCGGGGAGGCCCCCGGCGTCCACATCGGGGCCCAGGTGGGGACCGGGGCGCAGGATGACGTACAGCCGCTCCTCGGCGGCCGTGTCGAGGAACAGCCGCAGATCCCGTACTCCGGTGAAGTCGTACCGGCCGGGGGCGGGGGAGTGGTGGTTCCACGGCACCGACACGCTCACCGCGTTGTGCCCGTGGGCCCGCAGCTTCTGCAGGACGTCCCGCCACAGGGACGGGCTGGGCAGCCGGAAGGGGTCCATGCCGGCGGACCACAGCACCAGCCGGCGGCCGTCGACCAGCAGCGAGTACCCGTCGAAGCCGATCCGGTGCCGCCTTCCGTCCGCCCGTGGCGGAGGGGGCGGCGGGCCGGTCGGCACGCTGCGCGGTCCGCGCGGGCCGGTCGCCGCCCCGCCGCTGCCGGCCAGCGCGAGACCGAGCGCCGCCGTGCCGGCCAGGGTGGTGAAGGTACGCCTGCTGAGCTCCAAGGGAGCGCCTCCTGCCGTGGTGCCGGTGGGCCATTGTCCATGAACCGGAACCCTTCCGTTCACACGGCGGTCCCGGTACGTCCCCTTGTGTCCCGGCGGTGCATGGCGGAAGTGAATGGCCGGAGTTCACCCTGTGCGCCGGTCGCGTCGCTCCCTACGATGCGGAACGCTCCCGGCCTTCACCGTACCTCCATGCCTCCTTCACAGGGTCGGGAGCGCACACGCCCGCACTATTGGCATGTGCATGACACTTCAACCAACCCCCCACCGAAGGACGGAGAACCATGGCTGGTGCACTGCTCCTGAGTGCGGCGGCGGCCACGCTCCTCACCGCCGCGTTACCCGCGCACAACCCGGCGACCGGTTTCGAGGACCCGCCGCCGGACAAGATCGTCATCAAGGTCGCCACGGTGAACGGTTCCGGTTGCCCCCAGGGCACCGCCGCGGTCGCCGTCTCCGCGGACAACACCGCGTTCACCGTGACGTACAGCGACTACCTCGCCCAGGCCGGCGGGAACTCCGGTCCCACGGACTTCCGCAAGAACTGCCAGCTCAGCCTGCTCGTGCACGTCCCCGCGGGCTTCACCTACGCCATCGCCAGCGCCGACTACCGGGGCTTCGCCTCGCTCCAGTCCGGCGCGAAGGGCACCCAGAGGGCGTCGTACTACTTCCAGGGCTCCCCGAACACCGAGTACCGCAGCCATCCGTTCACGGGCCCGTACGACGACAACTGGCAGGCCACGGACGAGACCGACTGGGCCCAGCTGGTCTACGCGCCCTGTGGAGTCCAGCGCAACTTCAACATCAACACGGAGCTGCGGGTGAGCGCCGGCTCCACGTCCCCGGACGACGTCAGCTTCATGACGATGGACTCCACGGACGGCGACATCAGCACGGTGTACCACCTCGCCTGGCAGGAGTGCCCGCAGGAGTGACACCCGGCAGGGCCCAGGGGGCGGGCGGGCCGGCGGGTCCGTCCGCCCCGTGGGTTCTCCGGCCGGGCGGCGGGTGCCGGGTCCGCACGGGTCATTGACGCGCAAGTGGTTCGATTCTACGGTCCGTTCGAACTTGCGATCGCCGTTCGGGATTCCGAACGGCACCGTCACCCCCACCGCAAGGAGAACCCCGTATGAGCCGCATCCTCCGAAAGCGCACCGCGCTGCTCGCGCTCCCCACGGCCGCGCTGCTCGCCCTGATGCCGACCACCGCCTCGGCGTACCCCGACCCGGGCCGGGTCACCGGGTCCGTCGTCACCCACGACCCGTCGATGATCCGGACCCCCTCCGGGCAGTACCTGCTCTACGCGACCGGCGGCGGCATCTCCGGCAAGACCTCCACCGACCGCGTCGCCTTCGCCGCCGGCGCCGACGCGTTCTCGTCCCGCCCGGGCTGGTGGCGGACCTACTCCTCCGTGCCGGAGGCCTGGGCGCCGGACATCTCGTACCACGGCGGCACGTACCTGATGTACTACTCCGTCTCGAAGTTCGGCTCCAACACCTCCGCCATCGGCCTCGCCGGCTCGACCACCGGCCGGCCCGGCAGCTGGACCGACTACGGCACCGTCTACACCTCGAGCTCCTCCAGCGACTACAACGCCATCGACCCCAACCTGTTCGTCGACGACGACGGCACATGGTGGCTGTCCTTCGGCAGTTGGTGGACCGGCATCAAGATGATCCAGATCAACCCGTCCACCGGGAAGCAGCTCTCCTCCCACACCACCCGCTACTCGCTCGCCTCCCGCCCCACCGGGACGAAGGCCGTCGAGGCGCCGTTCGTCGTCAAGCGGAACGGTTACTACTACCTCTTCGCCTCGTACGACACCTGCTGCGCCGGCACCGGCTCCACCTACAAGGTCAAGGTCGGCCGCGCCACCGGCGTCACCGGTCCCTACCGCGACAGGAACGGCGTCGCGATGACGAACAACGGCGGCACGCCCGTCCTCGAGTCGCACGGCAGCGTCATCGGCCCCGGCGGCCAGTCGATCATGAACGACGTCGACGGGGACCTGATCGTCTACCACTACTACGACGGCAACGACAACGGCACCCCCAAGCTCGGCATCAACCTCCTGGACTGGAGCAGCGGATGGCCCGTCGCCTACTGACCCCGCCGGCCCCGCTGCTGCTCGCCCTCTCGCTCGGGCAGTCGTCCGCGCGGGCGGCCTCCTTCGCCAACCCCGTCAAGGCCCGGAAGGGCGCCGACCCGTGGCTCGTCCACCACGACGGCGACCACTACCTGATCAGCACGTCCTGGACCGACGTCATCACCGTCCGCCAGTCCCCCGCCCTCGGCGGCCTCGCCACCGCCCCCGGCGTGCAGGTGCGGAAGGGCGACGCGGCCTCCCGGTGCCGCACCATCTGGGCGCCGGAACTGCACGACCGGGGTCACTCGGGGCTGTCGTGGCCCCGCAGGTGGAGGGAGCGCAGCGCCACCTCGATGGCGAACCGGTGCTCGGGGTCGGCGAGCCGGTCGCCCAGATAGGTGTCCAGCATCCGCAGCCGGTAGCGGACGGTCTGCGCGTGCACGCCCAGGATCTCGCCGACCTGTTCGGCCGGCGCCCGGGTGGAGACGTGCACCCGCAGGGTCTCGACGAGCCGGTCGCGCCGGCGGGCCGGGAGTTCGTCGAGCGCGGCCAGTTCACGTGCCGCGACCCGGTCGACGAGGGCGTTGTCGGAGAGCAGCCACAGCGTCGTCAGATGGTCCTCGCAGCGGATCAGCGGGGCGTCGGCGATGACGTCGTCGTCGGCGAGCTGAAGCACCCGGCGGGCCCAGCGGACGGAGTCGGCCGCCTGGTTGAGCGGCACGGTCAGACCGATCGCGGCACGCGTGCCGGTCAGGGCCGTACGGAGCATGTCGAGGCGCTGCGGGGTGAGGTCCCCGGGGACGAGCAGATGCGGCTGCGGAATGTCCAGGTCGGCGAGGACGTCCCGGTCGAGTCCCGCCAGGATGTGCTCGGACGCCGGAGGCCGCAGGGCGACCAGGAAGCAGGAGCGGGGCAGCTCCCAGGCGGCGGTCTTGCAGAGCTCGGAGACGGTCGTGCGGGGCGGCGGCGAGGAGGAGAGCAGGGAGTGCAGTAACTGTCTGCGTAACGCGGACTCCTCGGAGGCGGCGCGCTCCCGTACCTCCGCGTATCCCTCGCGGGTGACCGACTCGAGTTCCTCGACATAGGCGAAGAGGGCGTCGGCGAAGGCGAGGATCAGGGCGGGGGAGAGGCTGTGCTGGCGGCCCACCGTCCTGGCCCGGCGCAGGGCGATACGGGCGCCGAGCCGGTAGGCGCCCTGGAGGACCTCCAGGTCCCGGCCCTCGTAGGCCTCCACCCGGCCGAATCTGCGCAGCAGTTCGTCCCGCAGCTCCGAGCTGCTGGCGGGGTCGGCCACCCGGTCCACGAAGGCGGTCAGCGCCTGCTCGACGCCCTGCCGGATCGCGTCCCCGTCGGGGCCGTTGAGCAGCCTGCCGTACACCGGGTAGGTGCGGGTGACCTCGGTCCGTATCTCGTTCAGCAGCCCGGGAAGCTGCGGGCGCATGAAGGCCGCGAACTGCCTGGGAAGCGGGTCGAGCGGTTCACCGAGCACCGGGGGACGCGCGCTTGAGGGCATGAGTGATCCCTTGCTCTCCGACATGTCCGGTGGGGCGGGCCGGCCGGGCCCCGCCCTTGTCGGGGCGGAACCCGGACCGGTCCGCCGGGGTTCACCGGCTTGGCAACCTGACGGTAAATCAACTTTGTTGTGTTGTACATCACTTGTGGAGGAATCGCGTCATGGTTGTGAGAGCCGGCTGCCGGGGCGGCTGCACGGTGCCGGTGCCGGGGTGGTCAGCGGTTCGCGGAGTGCCAGTTCTCCGAGAGGACCTTGCCGGCGTCGGGGGCGGCGGTTCCGGGGGCGTTGAGGCCGGTGAGGCTGGTTTGGGTGTTCTCCAGGGTCACACTGTTGTTCCCGGCGGCGGAGGGCAGTCCGGTCTTCGCGTTGACGGCGGCGTTGATCAGGCCGATGTTCAGGCCGCAGCCACTGGCGGCCGGGACCGCGAAGGTGCTGTCGTTCTGGGGGGCGCCGGTGAGGTCGATCCTGCTCATCTCGCCGGCCGGGTCGACGGTGCCGTCGCCGTCGAAGAAGCTCATGCCGAACGCCGGGAAGTCACGGTTCTCGGGGCGCAGCACGATCGGCTTGGCGGCCGTGCCGATGTAGCACTTGCTGCCGAGGAGCGGGTTCTCCAGGTGGATGCGGACCGGCAGGGCGACGATGGGCGTGTCCGTGAGGACGCCCGCGGTCTGGTCGAAGGCGTAGGGCGCGCCGACGGACTCCATGGTCGCGGTGATCTTGTTGAGGCTGGAGTTCTCCAGCGACTCGCACAGGCCCGTGATGACGAGGATGTCGCTCGGGCACATCAGGCCGAGCAGTCCGCCGGGCACGGTGGCGGGCTCGGCGACCAGCGCGCCGGAGGCCGGGGCGACCACCGTGCTGGTGCCGTCCGCGTTCTGCACGACACCGATCTGCAGATTGGTCTTCCCGGTCGTCACGACGGTGTCGCCCAGCTTGATGGAGCCGCTCGCCGAGGTGGAGACCACACACTGCGGGGTCCGCTCGAAGCCATCGGCGGCCAGCATCGCCGGGGCGTCCACGGGACAGCGGGTGAAGGGGGCCCACTCGCCGTTCAGCGCCGGGCCGGCGGCGGTCGCCGTGCCCAGGGAGGCGAAGGCGCCGAGCGCGGTCAGCGCGGAGACGGTGGCGAGCCGGGTGCGGGTACGGTTCGGGCGCATGGTGGTGGCCTTCCGTGAAGGGGGAGAGGGATCAGCGTTCGGCGGCCGGGATCTCGTAGGGCTGGAGGTCCTCGGTGCACTGGCCTTCGTTGGTGGGGCTCGGGAAGACGGGGGCGGCGATCGCGCACGTCTGGCCCTGGACCTGCTTGATGTAGTTGTCGGGACCGGAGACGGAGGCGGTGAGCAGGCGGTCCAGGTCCTCGACGCCGTTGCCGCAGCCGGTGAAGGCCGGGATGGTCGCCTTGCCGGACAGCACACCGCCGCTGAGGAGCAGATAGCCGGTGGCCGGCTCGCCGAGGATCTGCTCGCCCCGGCCGTACAGGACGAGGTGGTCGCCCGGGAAGGTCTGGGGGTCCGGGTCCTCGGACACGAGGGACGTCTCGGTCCGGCACTCGGGACCGACGTCCAGGGGTGTCCCGTTGACCTCGAGGTCCAGCACGTGCAGGACCACCGGGGCCCGGACATAGGTGTCCGTGACCGTGGTGAAGTCGATCATGCTCATCTTCATACGGGAGTCGATCCGTATGACGTCCGTCTGCTCCAGCACCATGGTGGCCGTCACCGGGGCGAAGTCGAAGGACAGGAAGGTCGCCTTGAACGGCGGTGTCTGCTTCCGCTCCTGATAGTGGAAGTTCGCCCACGACAGGGTGTCGAAGATCAGATACTCGGGGTCGGGGGGACCCATCTCGGGCAGCCCCTGCTCGATCAGGACGCAGGACGGCGGCAGATACGCGGCGCCCTTCAGCTTCTTCACGTTGGCGTAGCCGGTGACATAGGCGTTGAGCGACACGTCCGTGGGCGGGTGCTGCTCGTCGTAGCGGCACGGCGGTACGTCGTCGCGGTCGGGGGCGGTGCCGGGGGCGGGCTCCACCAGCTTCGGCGAGCGGTCGCCCTGGCGCTCCGGTGCCTCGTCCGCCGGTGCGCTCGGGGTCCCTGCCGGCCCGGACGGCGAGGGCGAGGCGCTCGCCCCGGGGGTCTGCGCGCCGACCGGTACGGTGGCCAGCAGGCCCTCCTTTGGCGCGTCTTCGGCGAGGACGCAGTCGACGGTCAGTGAGCCGGGGCCGGTGGCGGCCGGGTCCGCCGCGCCGAGCGCCAGGTCGAGGGCGAGGGCGCCGGCGGTGAAGGTCAGGTCGCCGTCGCTCTGCCCGGCCACCGAGGGGACGTCGCCCGTCGTGGTCAGGGTCAGCGGCCCGGACGCGGGAAGGGCGGCCGGTTCGGCGCTGCCGCGCCAGGTCGCCGTGGCCGTCGCCTCGTTCTGGGCGACACCGACCGCGAGCCGGGTCGCGGGCCGTACCTCCGCCGCGTCGCGCGCGACGAGATCCGCGACCGCCGCCTCCGGCAGTTCCAGCGTGACGGTGACGCCGTCCGGCGTGAACGCCTCCCCCTTGTCCGCCCGTTGGGGGAAGTCCGCCGAGATCCGTACCGTCGCCGGCTGCTGACCCGAGGGGAGGGCGCAGACGTAGGGGAGTTCGGCCTCGATCTCCTGAGGGCCCGTGGCGGAGGCCGTCGTCGGGATCAGGGCGGCCAGGACGACGAAGGCGGCGATCGACGTCGTACGGACCCGGGGCGGCCGGGGGGCGGCGGTGCGGTGGACCTTCATGCGACTCCGCTCGGACGGGATGCTGATGTCTGAGGACGCGGTACGGAGCCCGCGAACGCCCGGCCGGGGTCACCGGCCGGGCGGAACGGGGCGGGCCCTACGGGTTGGAGCCGACGATCGTCGGGATGGCGCCGGTGCCCGACTCCGTGACGGCGTAGTTGCCCTTGAAGGTGGGCTTGGTGTTGACGGTGACGATCGCCCCGCAGTTGACGGGGTTGCTGACCGTCAGCTCGCCCGCGGTGCTGTTGACCGCGAGGACGCCACTGGAGTTGGTGTAGGTGGCCGAGGCCTTGCCGGACACGGTGAACTTGCAGGCGCCGGCCGTCACATTGGCCGTGACGTTGCCGACGTGGCCCTTGGTGACACCGGTCGACGCGTTGTAGTCCACGGCGATGACGTCCCACGGGGTGACCGAGGTGGTGGTGACGTTGCCCAGCACACTGGTGCACGGCGAGCCGGAGGCACCGAAGTTCATGGTGTCGATGTCGGCGACGTCCCCGGGGTTGCCGGTGGCGCTGTTCATCACGCCGTCCGCGGTGGAGGTCGTGCAGGTCATCGGGATGGTGGCGGTCAGCACGATGTTGCCCACGTTCACGGCGTCGAACGAGGACGGCGAGGGGGTGACGGTCCACACGGTGGAGGGCACCGCGGTGGACGGGCCGGCGGCGAGACCCAGCGCGGACGCGGCCGCACACACCACGATCGCTGACCTTCTCATGCTCTTCTTCATGACTAGGGCTCCTTGAGGGTTGGCCTGCGGTGAGCCGTGACGTTACTCGCCGGAAACTTAGCCGAACAATGCGGCGGCCCATGATTCTTTGAAAAGGGGAACAAGCTGTTCCCGCCGTGAGTGATTCGCGGTTCCCGTTAGTCACGAGCTGCCAAGGCCGAAACTGTACGGCGAAGTCGGCCACTTTCTCCGGAAGTCGCCCGCGGTGGGGGTCGTCCGCTCACTCGGTGACAACATCGGGAGGGTTTTTTGTGTCCGCGGTGACAGGTTCCGGATGGCTGGAGTCGGTATCCCGGAAAACCTTGATTCCGGTGTTGCCCGCCGAGGTTACCCGGCCGTAACGTGCCGGTGTGGTGCTCGGTTCCAGGTCGGTGGCCCCCGTCGGCCGGAGCCATGACGGGCGCTTTCCGGCCCCACCCTCCATCGGGTCCGGCCGTCCGTCGGCGGGGTCTCACGGGTCCACACCCCCCGGAGCCGCGGGACCCTGCCCTGTCTCCCCGGAGACAAGTACGGGGCCGGTGGGTTGTGTGCGCGGTGACAAGTTCGGCGGGGCCGGCGGAGATCGCCGCCGCACCCGTTGTCAGTGCGCTCCGCACCGACTTAACGTGCGCCCGCGGCACCTGGCCGACCGACGTCCGCTGGAGGTGATATGGGAATCGAAGTAGTGGTCGAGGGTCTGACCAAGTCTTTCGGTAAGCAGAGCATCTGGCGGGACGTGTCACTCACTCTTCCGGCCGGCGAGGTCAGCGTGATGCTGGGCCCGTCCGGTACCGGGAAGACCGTTTTCCTGAAGTCGCTCATAGGGCTGCTCAAACCCGAGAAGGGCCGTGTCCTCATCAACGGGGTGGACATGGTGAACAGTCCCGAAAAGGATATCTACGAGACCCGTAAATTGTTCGGTCTCATGTTCCAGGACGGCGCCCTCTTCGGGTCGATGTCGCTATTCGACAACATCGCCTTCCCGCTGCGGGAACACACCCGCAAGAAGGAGTCCGAGATCCGCCGTATCGTCATGGAGCGGATCGAGGTCGTCGGGCTGCTGGGCGCGGAGGGAAAGCTTCCGGGAGAGATCAGCGGCGGTATGCGCAAGCGGGCCGGACTGGCCCGCGCGCTCGTCCTCGACCCGCAGATCATCCTGTGCGACGAACCGGACTCCGGGCTCGACCCGGTCCGTACCGCCTACATCTCCCAGCTGCTGATCGACCTGAACGCACAGCTCGACGCGACGATGCTGATCGTCACCCACAACCTCGACATCGCCGCCACCGTGCCCGACAACATGGGGATGCTCTTCCTGCGCCGACTCGTCACCTTCGGCCCGCGCGAGGTGCTGCTCACCAGCGACGAGCCGGTCGTGGCCCAGTTCCTGGGCGGCCGGCGCGAGGGACCCATCGGGATGTCCGAGGAGAAGGACGCGGCCACCCTCGCCGCCGAGGCGGGCGCCCTCGTCCCCGCCGCACCGCGGGTGATCGTGCCGCAGCTGGAGCCGTCGCCGGGCCTGCCGCCGCGTCAGGCCGTCACCCGCCGGCGTCAGCGTGTCATGGGAATGATCGACTCGTTGCCGCCGGCCGCGCGGTCCGCCATCCGGGACACCTACGCGAAGAACGCGCGGGCGGCCACCCTCACGATGCCCCCCGCCGGGAGCGGCGCGTGATCACCGGTGCCCTGCGGCAGACCGGCCGGCTCTTCGCGCTCGCCGCCGAGGTCACCCGTGCCGTCTTCCGAAGACCCTTCCAGTTCCGGGAGTTCGTGGAGCAGTTCTGGTTCGTGGCGAGCGTGACCATCCTGCCCGCCGCACTCGTGTCGATCCCCTTCGGCGCCGTGATCGCCCTCCAGGTCGGTTCCCTCACCGAGCAGCTGGGCGCCCAGTCGTTCACCGGGGGCGCCAGCGTCCTCGCCGTCGTCCAGCAGGCCAGCCCGCTCATCGTCGCCCTGCTGATCGCGGGCGCGGGCGGCTCGGCCATCTGCGCCGACCTCGGCTCCCGCAAGATCCGCGAGGAACTCGACGCCATGGAGGTCATGGGCGTATCGCCCGTGCAACGCCTGGTCGTGCCCCGGGTGCTGGCCGCCATGGGGGTCGCGGTGCTGCTCAACGGGCTGGTGTCCGTCGTCGGCATCCTCGGCGGCTACTTCTTCAACGTCATCATGCAGGGCGGCACCCCCGGCGCCTACCTCTCCAGCTTCTCCGCCCTCGCCCAGCTGCCCGACCTGTACATCAGCGAACTCAAGGCGCTGGTCTTCGGGTTCATCGCGGGGATCGTCGCCGCCTACCGGGGGCTCAACCCGCGCGGCGGCCCCAAGGGCGTCGGCGACGCCGTGAACCAGTCCGTCGTCATCACGTTCCTGCTGCTCTTCTTCGTCAACATGGTGATGACGGCCGTCTACCTCCAGATCGTCCCGCCGAAGGGAGGCTGAGGTCCGATGGCCTCCCCGCTCGTCTGGCTCGACCGCTCCGGTGACCAACTCCTTTTCTACGTCCGGGCCCTGCTGTGGATCCCGCGGACCCTGCGCCGCTATCTCAAGGAGGTGCAGCGCCTGCTCGCCGAGGTCGCCTTCGGCTCCGGCGGGCTCGGCGTCATCGGCGGCACCATCGGCGTGATGATCGCGATGACGCTCTTCACCGGGACCGTCGTCGGACTCCAGGGCTACGCGGCCCTCGACCAGATCGGCACCGCCGCGTTCACCGGATTCGTCTCCGCCTACTTCAACACCCGCGAGATCGCCCCCCTCGTCGCCGGACTCGCCCTCTCCGCGACCGTCGGCGCCGGCTTCACCGCCCAACTCGGCGCCATGCGCATCAACGAGGAGGTCGACGCGCTGGAGGGCATGGGCATCCGCTCCATGCCCTACCTCGTCACCACCCGCATCATCGCCGGGGTCGTCGCCATCATCCCGCTCTACGCCATCGGGCTGCTCTCCTCCTACGTCGCCTCCCGCTATGTGACCGTCCTGTTCAACGGGCAGTCCCGGGGGACGTACGACCACTACTTCAACCTCTTCCTCTCCCCGACGGACGTCCTGCTCTCCGTGCTGAAGGTACTGATCTTCAGCGTGATGGTGATCCTCGCCCACTGCTACTACGGCTTCCGCGCCTCGGGCGGCCCCGCCGGCGTCGGAGTCGCCGTCGGCCGCTCCGTGCGCAACGCGATCGTGCTGATCAGCGTCACCGACTTCTTCCTGTCGCTCGCCCTGTGGGGCGCGACCACGACCGTGAAGGTGGCGGGGTGAGATGAGCGGCCCCCGAGGAGAGACACTGCGCCACCGGCTGGCCGGGGTGGTGTTCGTCCTGGTTCCGGTCCTGCTGATCTGGCTGGCCGTCGCCGTCTACGACAAGGAGTTCACCGACTCCGACCCGGTGGTCGTCGAGACCGGCAGCGTCGGCAACCAGATGCACCCCGGCGCCGAGGTGAAGCTGCGCGGAGTCGTCGTCGGCGAGGTCCGCGCCATCGACGCCACCGGCGACGGGGCCCGCCTCACCCTCGCCATGAAGCCCGGCGCGCTGGACGACGTACCGTCCGACGTCCGCGCGCAGATGCTGCCGACCACGCTGTTCGGCGAGCGGTTCGTGGCCCTCGTACCGCCACCGGACCCGTCGGCCGAGACCCTGGCCGCCGGGGCCGTCGTCCCCCAGGACCGCTCCGAGAACGCCATCGAACTGCAGCAGGTCCTCGACGACGTCCTGCCGATGCTCACCGCCGTCCAGCCGCAGAAGCTCTCCGCCACCCTGTCGGCCGTCTCCCAGGCCCTGGAGGGCCGCGGGGACGAACTCGGCGAGACGCTGGCCCGCCTCGACCAGCACCTGGGGGAGTTCAACCCCCAGCTGCCCGCCCTCAACCGTGACCTCAAGGAACTCGTGAAGGTCAGCCATGTCTACGCGGACGCCGCGCCCGACATCATCACGGCGCTCACCGACTTCACCACCACCAGCGGCACCCTCGCCGAGCAGGAGGCCCGGCTCGCCGGCACCCTCGGCGCCACCACCCGGACGGCCGAGGACATGACGGCGTTCCTGCGGAAGAACGAGGACAACATCATCCGGCTCGGCGCCACGAGCCGGCCCACGCTGGAACTCCTCGCCGAGTACTCCGCCGCCTTCCCCTGCACCCTGCGCACCCTCGCCGAGTTCGTACCCGCGATGGACAAGGCCCTCGGCAAGGGCACCGGCCGGCCCGGCATCCACGTCGACCTCACCACCGTCCCCTCGCGCGGCGCCTACCGGCCCGGCGGCGACACCCCGGTCTACGGCTCCGGAGGCGGCCCCCGCTGCCCGTCGGTGCCCTACGTCGGCTCACTGCCCCGGCCCGCCGCGCCGGCCGCCACCCCGGCGGCCGGGCAGGACCTCGGACCCGCCAACTCCCCGTCCGAGAACGACCTCGTCAACGAACTCCTCGCCCCCGCCGCCGGGAAGAGCCCCGGCGACCTGCCCGACTGGAGCAGCCTCCTGGTCGGCCCCGTCTACCGCGGTACGGAGGTGACCCTCGGATGACCGCCGGCGACCACGCGCACACCCGGCGCCGCCCGCTGACCGGACCGCTGCTCAAGTCCCTCGCCTTCGTGGTGGTCACCGTCCTCGCCACCACCGTCCTGGGCCTGAGCGTCGCCGGCACCGGAGTCGACTCCGGTACCGGCACCACCACCTACAAGGCACTGTTCACCGACGTCACCGGACTCGTCGACGGCGACAGCGTACGGATCTCCGGGGTGGAGGTCGGCGAGGTCACCGACGTACGGGTGGTGCGACGGCGCACCGCCCAGGTCACGTTCACGGTCCGCGACGACCGCACCCTGCCCCGCTCGACCACGGCGGCCGTGAAGTACCTCAACATGGTCGGCCAGCGGTACGTCTCCCTCGACCGCGGCAGCGGCGACCTCACCGGCACCCTGGAGGCGGGCGGCACCGTCCCGCTGGACCGCACCACGCCCGCCCTCGACCTGACCCTGCTGTTCAACGGCTTCAAGCCGCTGTTCGAGGGGCTGTCGCCGAAGGACGTCAACGAACTCGCCGGTTCGATCGTGCAGGTGCTCCAGGGCGAGGGTGCCACCGTGGACAGCCTGATGCGCCACATCGGCTC
Source organism: Streptomyces sp. NPDC048584 (assembly GCF_043199595.1). Lineage (NCBI taxonomy): Bacteria > Bacillati > Actinomycetota > Actinomycetes > Kitasatosporales > Streptomycetaceae > Streptomyces > Streptomyces sp. NPDC048584. The sequence goes on along the minus strand of NZ_JBICWF010000004.1, from coordinate 273,987 downwards.
CCTCGGTACGACGGTCGCCGCCAAGGACAAGGTGATCGGCGAGGTCGTGGAGAACCTCGGCACCGTCCTGGACACCCTCAACGACCGCGAGGACGGCTTCGACGACCTCGTCGTCACCCTCCAGGAACTCGTCAGCGGCTTCAACGAGGACCGCGAACCCCTCGGTAAGGCCGTCACCGCCATGAGCGAACTCACCACGGTCACCGCCGATCTCCTCGACGACGGACGCGAGCCCCTGAAGCAGGACATCCGCGAACTGGGCCGGCTCTCGACGAACCTCGGCGAACACACGCCGCAGATCGAGGACTTCCTCGAGAAGACCCCCGCGAAGATGACCGCGCTGGCCCGTCTGTCGTCGTACGGATCGTGGTTCAACCTCTACCTGTGCGAGGCGCGCGTGAGCGGAGTGACCACCTCCGACGGCTCCGAGCCGCCGACCGGGATCGCGGTCACCGAAGCGAGGTGCCGCGGATGAGACGCCCGCACATCAAGCCCGTGAAGGAACGCAACCCCGTCGCCGTCGGCGTCGTGGGGCTGGTCCTGATCACCCTGATCGGCCTGCTCGCCTACCACGTGGACCGGCTGCCGTTCGGCGGCGGCACCACCTACAGCGCCGACTTCTCCGAGGCCGCGGGACTGGGCGAGGGCGACGAGGTACGCATCGCGGGCGTCAAGGTCGGCAAGGTCACCGGCGTCGCGCTCGACGGCGCCAAGGTGAAGGTCACCTTCGAGGTCGAGGACGCCTGGCTCGGCGACCGCACCACCGCCGCCATCGCCATCAAGACCGTCCTCGGCGACAAGTACCTGGCCCTGGACCCGCTCGGCTCCGGCCGCCAGGACCCCGGCAGCCGCATCCCGCTCACCCGCACCACCTCCCCGTACGACGTCACGCAGGCGTTCCAGGATCTCAGCGGCACCGTCGACGACATCGACACCCGGCGGCTCGCGGAGAGCTTCGAGACCATCTCCGACACCTTCGAGAACTCCCCGCCGCACGTCCGTAAGGCCGCCACCGGACTGTCCGACCTGTCGAGAACCATCTCCGAACGCGACGCGAAACTCGCCGAACTCCTCAAGGGCAGCGCCACGTTCACCAAGACGCTGGAGAACAACAAGTCCGGCTTCGAGACCCTCATCGAGGACAGCGGCCCCCTGCTCGGCGAACTCCGCGACCGCCGCAGCGCCATCCGCGCCCTGCTCAAGGGCAGCCGCGACCTCGGCAGCGAACTCGGCGGCCTCGTCGAGGACAACGAGAAGCAGCTCGGCCCCACCCTCAAGGCCCTCGGCCGCGTCACCACCGTCCTGGAGAAGAACAACACCCAGCTCGGCAGGACCCTCGCACTGGTCGGCCCGTACTACCGCCTGGTCGGCAACACCGTCGGCAACGGGCGCTGGTTCGACAGCTATCTGTGCGGTGTCGTACCCCGCGACTACCTGCCCGCGGCCTCCCGGCCCGAGACCGGATGCCTGCCGCCGAAACAGCCGGCGGCGGCCCAGGGGAGCGGTGAGTGATGGCCCGACGCCGAAAGATCCTCACCGGGGTCCTCGCCCTCCTGGTGCTCGTCACCGGCGGCCTGGCCGCCGCCCGCGCGCTCGAGGCCGACGGCACCCGCCTCACCGCCTACTTCGACCGCGCCACCGGCGTCTACGCCGGCTCCGATCTGCGCATCCTCGGCGTACGCGTCGGCGAGGTGGAGTCGGTGCACCCGCGGGGCACCACCGTCCGCGTCGGCCTGCGCCTCGACGAGGGGGTGAAGGTCCCCGAGGGCGCGCGGGCCGTCGTCGTCGCGCCCAGCGTCGTCGCCGACCGCTATGTGCAGCTCACCCCCGCCTACAGCGAGGGCCCCGCCCTCGCCGACGGCGCCGTACTGCCCGCCTCCCGCAACCACCTCCCCGTCGAGATCGACCAGATCTACGACTCCCTCACCGACCTCAGCGACGCCCTCGGCCCCGACGGCGCCAACTCCGACGGCGCCCTGTCCGACCTGCTGAGGACCGGCGCCGACAACCTCGACGGCAACGGCGACGCCATCGGCGACAGCGTCGAGGAGTTCGGCAAGGCGGCCAAGACCCTCGACGGCAGCAGCGGCGACCTGTTCAAGACCCTCGGCAGCCTGCAGACCTTCACCACCATGCTCAAGGACAAGGACACCGACGTACGCACCGCGCAGGAACGCCTGGACGAGGTCGTCGGCTTCTTCGCCGACAACAAGGACGATCTCACCGGCGCGCTGGAGGAACTCGGCAAGGCCCTCGGCCGGGTCAAGACCTTCATCGAGGACAACCGGGGCGAACTGAAGGACAACGTCGACCGGCTCGTCCCCATCACCCGCACCCTGGTCGAGCAACGCGCCTCGCTGGCCGAGGCGCTGGACGTGGCCCCGCTGGCCGCGGGCAACATCGTGAGTGCCTACGACCCCGACACCCGCACCATCGACGGCCGCGCCAACCTCAACGAGATCAGCATGGGCGGCCCGCTGCTGCCGCTGCCCGTGACCGGTGCCGGTGACGGGACGAAGGGGGACGGCCGATGAAGCGCGTCGCGTTCACCGGCCGGGTGGCCGGCCTCACCGTGGGCGGACTGATCGCCCTCGGCCTCGGCTTCACCCTCGCCCTCGGCGCGGTCGCCGTGGGACCGCCGCGCTTCGACGGCATCGAGGACCTGCCACTGCCCGGCGGCGCCGACCTCGGCGACCACCCCTACACCGTCACCGCCGAACTCCAGGACGTGCTCAGCCTGGTCCCGCACGCCGCCGTGAAGGTCGGCGACGTCGACGTCGGCCGGATCACCCGTGTCGAACTCGGCCGCGACGACTGGTCCGCCCGCGTCACCATGGAGATCAACGGCGATGTACGGCTGCCCGCCGACGCCACCGCAAGGCTCGAACAGTCCAGCCTGCTGGGCGAGAAGTACGTCCAGCTCGCCGCCCCCGCCGAGGAGACCGGAGCGGGGAGGCTGACCGACGGCAGCGTCATCCCGCTGGACCGCACCAGCCGCACCACCGAGGTCGAGGAGGTGTTCGGCGCGCTGTCCCTGCTCCTCAACGGCGGCGGAGTCGGCCAGCTCAGGACCATCACCCGGGAGCTCAACGCGGCCCTCGGCGGCCGCGAACCCCGCATCCGCTCCGTGCTCAAGCGGATCGACGTCCTGGTGACCGACCTCGACGAGCACCGCGGGGACATCACCGACGCCCTCGACGCCGTCAACCGGCTCTCCTCCACCCTCGCCACCCGCAAGGACGACGTCGGCACCGTCCTCACCGGCCTCTCGCCCGGACTGAAGACGCTGGAGAAGCAGCGCGGCTCCCTGCTGACCATGCTGCGCTCCCTCGACACGCTCTCCGGCGTCGCCGTCACCACGATCAACGCGAGCAAGGACGACATGATCGCCGACCTCAAGGCCCTCGCGCCGACGCTGAAGGCGCTCGCCGACGCGGGCACGGACCTGCCCGACTCGCTCCAGGTGCTGATGACGTACCCGTTCACCGACGAGGTGCTGAACGGGGTGAAGGGCGACTACCTCAACGCGTATCTGAACATCGCCGCCGTACCGGGGACGCGGGTGATCCCGCCGGTCGTGGACGAGGAGACACCTGCTCCGACCGCGACCGCCACACCGCCGGGCGAGACGGGCAGGGGCGCGAAGAAGCGGCCCCCCTCGCCGCTGCCACTGCCCTCCGTCTCCGTCTCCGGGTCCGTGTCCGGGTCCGGGGGTGAACGCGGGTGATCACCCTCGCCGTACGGCTGAAGAACGTCGCCTTCCTCCTCATCGCCGTCCTCACCCTGTCGTTCCTCGGCATCCGGTACGCCGATCTCGGGCGGTACGTGGGCGTCGCCGACTACTACACGGTGGACGTCCACCTTCCGCGCACCGGCGGGCTCTTCACCCACTCCGACGTGACGTACCGGGGCGTCTCCGTGGGCCGGGTCGGTCCGATCGGGCTGACCGACGAGGGGGTCGTCGCCGAACTCCGTATCAAGAAGTCCGCGCCGCGTATCCCCGCCGACACCAAGGCCGTGGTCGCCGGGCTGTCCGCCGTGGGCGAGCAGTACATCGATCTGCGGCCCGAGAGCGACGGCTCCCCCTACCTCACCGACGGCACCCGCATCGAACAGGCCGACACCCAGGTGCCGGCCCCCGTCACCGACGTCCTCAGCAGCGTCGACGAGCTCGTGAGCTCCATGCCGCTGGAGGATCTGCGCACGGTCGTCGACGAGTTCGGCACAGCGTTCGACGGGCACGGCGACGACCTCCAGGCACTGATCGACAGCGGCGGCGACTTCGTCGAGGCCGCCGACCGCGCCCTGCCCTCCACCACGCTGCTCATCAACGACGGCGAGACCGTCCTGCGCACCCAGGCCCAGGAGGCCAAGGCCATCCGCGACTTCGCCACCGGGGCGGAGGAACTGGCCCGCGCCCTCAAGGGCTCCGACGCCGACCTGCGCCGCCTCCTCGCCGTCACCCCCGAGGCCGCCACCCAGGTCAGCGGACTGCTCCGGGACCTCGACCCGAGCCTCGGCGTCGTCCTCGCCAACCTCCTCACCACCTCCGAGGTCGCCGTCACCCGGCAGCGCGGCATCGAGGAACTCCTGGTGAAGTACCCGGCGGCCGTCTCCGCCGGAGCCACCGCCGTCGACGGAGGGAAGCTGAACCTCGGCATGGCCGTCACCTTCTTCGCCCCCCTGCCCTGCACCGACGGATACGGCGCCACCCGCTACCGCAACGGCCTCGACCTCGGCACCGCCCCCGCCCTCAACACCGGCGCGGCCTGCACCGCGCCCGCCTCCACCGGGGCGAACGTCCGCGGCTCGGGGAACGCCCCGAAGGGCGGCGCGGTACCCGAACCGGCCAGACCCGGCTCCCTGCCCTCGGGCAGCGGCGGGGCTGCCGGCCTTCCCGGCGCCCTCGCCCTGCCCGGACAGAGCGGCGAGGCACCGGACGACCTGTCCGGCCTCCTCCCCATCGGCGGTACGCGATGAGAAGGGCCCGGATCCTCACCGGAGCGGCGCTGGCGCTGGCGGTCGGTTTCTGCGGTACGGGAGCGTGGACGTACGCGCAGGCCCGTACCGACGACTCGCTCGCCTACGGCAGGGAGCGGGACGCCGCGCTCGCCGACGGGCGCGCGGGCATCGCGGCCCTCACCACGCTCGACGCCTCCACCCGGCAGCGCGCGGAGCAGGGCATTCGCGCCTGGCGCGCCGCCGCCACCGGGCCGCTGCGCGAGGAACTGGGCGGCACCGACGCCAAGGCCGGCACCTCGGCGCGCGGCACGGTCACCGAGGCCGCCGTCACCGCGCTCGACACCCGGTCCGGCACGGCCAAGCTCATCGCCACCGTCCGCGTCGAGATCACACCCGCCGGCACCGAGCGGCCGACCACCGACCGCAAACGCCTGGAGGCGGTCCTGGCCCGCACGGGCGACGGCGAGTGGAAGGTCAGGGCGTTGAACGCGGTACCGGTCGAGGCCGAGAAGGAGGGCGAGGACCGATGACGCCGACACGACTGCCGGGCGGGGACGTGCCGTTGGAGACCGAACCCGTCGAGACGGAGACCGGGCAGGAGTCGGCCGCGGAGGTGCCGGCCGGGCGGTTACGGCGAGCAGGTCTCGGCGTCCTGATCGCGGCGCTCGTCCTCGGCGGCGGCGGATTCCTGTACGGCGCCCACCAGTTGAGGTCGTCCGCGCCCGCACAGAACCAGGCGCTCACCGACACCGGAGCCACCACCCGAGTCGCCGGCGACGTCGGCAGCGCCCTCGCCCGGATCTTCTCCTACACACCGGACGGCACCGCGGCCGCCGAACGGTCCGCACGCACCGTCCTCGACGGCCGCGCCGCCCGCCAGTACGAAACCCTCTTCGCCCGGGTGCGCGACGACCTCACCGAACAGCGCGTCACCCTCAGCACCCGCGCCGTCCGCACCGGAGTGATCGAACTCGACGGCGACGAGGCCCACGTGCTGGTCTTCCTCGACCAGACCTCCCACAAGGGCGGCAGCAAGGGCGAGGTCACCACCGCGGCGGCCCAACTCAGCGTCACGGCACGGCTCGAGGGCGACCGGTGGCGGATCGTCGACATCAAGGCCCGCTGACCATGCGCGGCAGACTGGAGCACCCCATGAAACGCGCGGTCCGCGCCCTCGCCGGTACCCGGCCGCTGCCGGCCCTGGCCCTCGCCCTCACCCTCGTCGCGGGCGGCTTCGCCGTCCGGGCGGGCCAGGACTGGTACGACGCGGCCCACGACGACCGGGCGGCCTACGCCGGGCAGCGGGACGCGGCCCTCGCCGCCGGGGAGCAGGCCGTGCAGAACCTCAACACGCTCGACCACCGCGATGTGAACCGGGGCCTCGACCTCTGGGAGTCGTCCACCACCGGCGAACTGCACGAACAACTCACCACCGGCCGCACCGAGTTCGCCGATCAGGTGAAGGCGGCGAAGACGGTCACCACGGCCCGGGTGCTGTCCGGCGCGGTCACCGAACTCGACGACCGGGCGGGCCGCGCCCGGGTGCTGGTCGCCCTGCGCGTCACCGTGAAGGCGGACGACGGGGCGAAGACCGACAAGGACAGCCGCATGCTCGGCGAACTCACCCGGACCGACGGCCGGTGGAAGCTCAGCGCCCTCGGCCAGGCGCCCGTGGGCGGCACATCGGACGGCTGACCCGGTCCCGTACCGCAGCAGCCGGCCGCACCGAGGAGGACACCGCACCATGTCGACGACCCGCCACCACATCAACCGCCAGCGCCGCCGCCAGGCCCGCGAGACCCGGCCGGCCGGGCCGCCGCAGGGCGCGCCGGGCGAGGCCCACGAGCCCCGTCCGACCGCGTCCGCCGGGCCGGCGCGGGGTGCAGGGGGCCGGGGCCGTGCGTCCGGCACCGCGGTGCCGTCCGGGCGCGCGACGGATCCGGACGCGGGCGGCGACGAGAAGGGCGCCCGCGTACGGGCGCGCCGCCCGGCGGGCCTCCTCGTGCTCTGTGCGCTGACCCTGCTCCTCGGCGGCTTCGCCGGCTGGGCGCACGCGAAGGCCGGGGCGCTGCGGGACGAACCGGCGCGGCGGAACACCGCCCTCTCCGATCCGGCCCGCACCGGAGAGATCAAGGGACAGACCGCCGAGGCCGTCGACGCGCTCTTCTCCTACGACCACACCGACCCCGGCGCCCTCGAGAAGGCCGCGGACGGCCTCCTCACCGGCCAGGCCGTCGAGCAGCACAGGACTTTGCTCGCCGACGTCCGCGAGCGGGCCGACGCACAGAAGGCCGTGATCACCACGACGGTCACCGACAGCGCGGTCGAGCGGATCGACGGCGACCGCGCCCGGGTCCTCGTCTACGCCGACCAGAGCAGCGTGAGCACCGCCGGGAGCACGAAGAAGGCCAAGGGCGCGAAGGACGCGCAGGACGAGGGCGTGTACGCGGGGGCCATGCTCGCCGTCGACGTCGTGCGCCGCGACGGGCGCTGGCTCGTCTCCGGCATCGACACCTTCGGCCGCTGAGGCCCGGACGACCGTACGACCCGCCCCGACACCGACGGATCCGACAGGAGCGACAGCCATGCCCGTACGCCGCGCCCGACGCCCGTATGCAGGGCGGACCCGCAGGGGACTGCGGACGACCGCCGTCGCCGTGGCGGCCATGGCGGCCCTCACCGCCTCCCAGGCGCCCGGCCTCACCGGGGACCGCCACGCCGACCCGTTCGCCGACGATGTCCTCGTACCGGTGGGGGACGGCCCGTACGCCGGGCCCGCCGCTCCGGACGACGGCTCGTACCACACCGAACTCCCGCCCCTGGACACGGCGGAGGCGGCCCAGGCCGCGTCGGCGCCCCCCGCGCTGGTGCGGGACCTGCGGTCCCAGTCGGGCATCCCGGCGACCGTGCTGCGCGCCTACCGTGCCGCCGAGACCTCCGTCGGTGCCACCGACCCCGGCTGCCGGCTGCCGTGGGAGCTGCTCGCGGCGATCGGCAAGGTCGAGTCGGGGCAGGCGCGCGGCGGCGCCGTCGACCGGAACGGCACGACGCTGGGCCGGATCACCGGCCCGCCGCTCGACGGCCGGGGGTTCGCCCTGATCCGTGACACCGACGGGGGCGTCCACGACGGGGACACGGTCTACGACCGCGCGGTGGGGCCGATGCAGTTCCTGCCGTCCACCTGGGCCCGCTGGGGCGCGGACGGCAACGGGGACGGCCGCGCCGACCCGAACAACATCTTCGACGCGGCCCTCGCGGCCGGCCACTATCTGTGCGCCGGCGACCGGGACCTGGGCCGGGCGGCCGACCTGGACCGGGCGATCCTCAGCTACAACCACTCGGAGGCGTATCTGCGGCTGGTCCGGCACTGGCTGGAGTTCTACGGCCGCGGCGTCCACACCGTCCCCGACGGCAAGGGCGTCATCCCGAGGAGCCCCGGCGCGGGCGGCGACACCCCGGCGACCGAACCCGTCGACGGCGGGAGCGGCGGCAAGGGCGACGGGGGCGGCGGCATCGTCATCGGCCCGGACCCGAGTACGCCGGGCAGTCCCGGACCGTCCTCCGGCCCCTCGCCCTCGCCCACCCCGGATCCGACCTCGCCGGAGCCGTCCCCGGATCCGACCACCACCACGCCGACGGATCCCCCGACGAGCGAGGACCCCTCCACGGAGCCGCCGGGTGAGACCGCGTCGCCCACACCGGACCCGAGCCCTTCGCCCACCGCGTCGGACGACTGCGACGAGGAGCCGGCGACACCCGGCCCCGAGGCGACCCCGGCCACCTCGCCCTGCCCGACCGTCCCGGCGACCCCCGCCGGGTGAGGCCGGTCAGCCCAGCTGGTCCATCCCGGCCGGGTTCGGCCAGCTCTGCGCGCCCTGCCAGCCCGCCGCCGGCGCCATGGAGAGCCCGTCGGTGCCCCTGACCTGGGCGGCCGTGAGGCCACCCTGGGCGGGCACGCCGGGCGGCGTGGGGCCGGTGGCCGGCGGCATCCGGGCGGCCACCGGTGCCGGCGTGGGGTACGGCGAGACGGGCATCGGCGCCTGCGCCGCGGGGGCGAGCGGCTGGGCGGGGGCCGGTACCGGCGCCGGCTGGGGGACCGGCGCCGGTACCGGCTGCGGTACAGGCTGCGGCGCGGGCTGGGGGACCTGCTGCGGCACGGCCTGCGGTACGGCCTGCGGTACGGGCTGGGGCACGGGCTGAGCGACCTGCTGCGGCATCCCCGGCTGCCCCGGAATCCCCGACAGACCCGAGAGCCCCGGGATCCCCTGCGCACCCTGCGTGCCCGCGCTCGTCACCACCGAGGCGGCCGCCGGCACCGGCACCCCGAGGCCGGGGGCCACCGCGGGGGCGGCCGCGGCGGCGGGGAGCGGGATGCCGGTGCCGGTGCCCGCAGCGGCGGCGAGCTCCGGAGCACCGACACCGGCGGTCTGTGCGGCGAGCCCCCGCATGCCCGCCCCGTTGGTCTCGCTCATCAGGCGGTCCACCGCCGCCGTACCCGAGCTGTAGCTGGTTCCCGGAGCGTGCTCGGGTCCGGCGGATCCCCTCCTGGGCGCCCCGTAGAGCACCTGTTCCAGGCCGGACACCAGGCGGCGCACGTCCACTTGGGGGCGTACCACGAGACGCAGGAAGCGGCTGGACGAGCCGATCTTGTTGCCGCACTCGCGGACCAGGATCCGGTGCTCGGTGAGCATCCGGTCACGGACCACGGTCCCCTCGGCGCCCACCGGGAGGCGCACGAAGAGGAAGTTGCCCTGGGACGGGTACACGGTGAGTCCGGGCAGTGAGGAGAGCTGGCCGGACATGTCCATCCGGTCGCGGCGCACCTGGTGGAGGCTCTGCACATACTCGGGGCCGTGCTCCTTCAGCATGAACACCACGTGCTCGGCGAAGGAGTTGAGGTTCCACTTGGGCAGCATGGAGCGGACCCGGCCGGCGAGGGCCGGGTTGGCGACCAGATAGCCGAAGCGGATGCCGTGCAGGCCGAAGTTCTTGCCCAGGCTGCGCAGCACGATCACGTTGGGGCGCAGCATCGCCTCGTGGACCACGCTCGGTTCGTTCTCCGCGTCGGCGAACTCCAGGAAGGACTCGTCGATCACCACCAGGTCCAGATCGGCCATGGCGTCCATGAACTGCACGATCGCGTGCTTGTGCAGGAAGCCGCCGTCGGGGTTGTTGGGGTTGCAGATGACGGCGACCTTGGTGCCGCGGGCGCGGATGAACTCGGCGTACTGCGCGAGGTCGAGGGCGAAGCCGCTGGACTCCTGGAGCGGGAACATGTCGACCCGCTTGCCGGTCTCCATGGGCTGGTCGGTCCAGCGGCCGAAGGTGGGGACGGGGACGGCGAGGGACTCACGGACGAGGAGGTGGTCGATCCAGGTGATGAGTTCGGTGGACCCGTTGCCCATCGCCACGCACTGCGGGGGGAGTTGGAGCAGGCTGCACAGTTCGGCCGTGATGGTGTCGGCGCTGCTCGGGTAGTACGTGATGATCTCGCGCAGCCGCGTCGCCATGTCCTCGAACATGGCGGGGGTCGGGAAGTACGGATTGCAGGGGATGCAGAAGTCCACCGGGCCGGCCCCGTCGCTCTCCCGTGTCAGCGCCGCCATCGACGGGCTGTGCGCCGCGGTGCCGCGGAACAACGAGGTGACGCTGTCGGCCATGGAACCTCCGTGTGTGACGGGCCCGTTGGGGACGGACGCACCCGTCAAAGCCTGGGTGGCCCGCGCGGGGGAGCACGGGCCACCCAGGAGTACGCACCGCGGACCGCGACCGTTCAGCGCATGTGAGGAAAATGTGACGGAGGCGGTTCACGGGAACTGGGGCGCCTGAGACGCCTCAGGCGCCGAACGAGTGCACCGTCGTCGTCCGGTACGTCCGTCCCGGCCGCAGCACCGTCGAGGGGAACGCCGGCTGGTTCGGGGAGTCCGGGAAGTGCTGGGTCTCCAGGCACAGTCCGTCACCCTGCCGGTAGACCCGGCCGCTCGTGCCGACGAGGGTGCCGTCGAGGAAGTTGCCGGAGTAGAACTGCAGTCCCGGCTCGTTCGTCGCGATCCGCAGGGTGCGGCCGGAGGACGGGTCGCGCAGCGTGGCGACGTGCTCCGGGCGGGCGGTGATGCCCTTGTCGAGCACCCAGTTGTGGTCGAAGCCCTGCCCGTACAGCACCTGCTGGTGGGCGGTGCGGATGTCCCGGCCGACCGGCTTGGCGCGGCGGAAGTCGAAGGGGGTGGCGGCGACCCGCGCCAGTTCGCCCGTGGGGATCAGCCCCGCGTCGACCGGGGTGTAGCGGGAGGCGCCGACGGTCAGCTCGTGGTCGTAGACGGAGCCGCTGCCCTCGCCCGCGAGGTTCCAGTAGACGTGGCTGGTGAGGTTGACGACGGTGGCCCTGTCGGTGGTGGCCTCGTAGTCGACGCGCCAGTCGCCGTCGCGGGTGAGCGTGTACGTGACCTTCGTACGAAGGGTTCCCGGGTAGCCCATCTCGCCGTCGGCGCTCGTGTAGTACAGGTGGAGGCCGACGTCGGAGCCCCGGGTGAACGGCTCGACGTCCCAGACCCGCTTGTCGAAGCCCTGGGCGCCGCCGTGCAGGGAGTTCTCGCCGTCGTTGACGGAGAGCTGGTACGCGGTGCCGTCGAGGGTGAAGCGGCCCTTGTCGACGCGGTTGCCGTAACGGCCGATGAGCGCGCCGAAGTACGGGCTGGAGGCGACGTACTCCTCGAGGGTGCCGAAGCCGAGGGAGACGTTGGTGTACCGGCCGCGGCGGTCGGGGATCTCCAGCGACCGGACGATGCCGCCGTAGGAGAGGACCTCCATCCGGGTGCCGCCGTTCTCCAGCGCCCAGCTGTGCACCTTGGTGCCGTCCGCGAGCCTGCCGAAGAGCGTCCGGGCCGGCCTGCCCCGGCCCGGCGCGGCGTGCGCCGTTCCGCCGAGGGCGGTGGCGGCGACCCCGGCCGCGGCGGCTCCCGCGATGACCGTGCGTCTGTTCAGTTCCATGTACGGCTCCCGAAAAGGAAAGGGCCCCGCCTTCCGGCGGGGCCCGAGCTGACTTACGAACCGGACTTGCGCTTGTTCCACACGTCGAAGCCGACCGCGGCCAGCAGGACCAGGCCCTTGATGACCTGCTGCCAGTCGGTGCCGATGCCGACGAGGTTCATACCGTTGTTCAGCACGCCCAGGACCAGACCGCCGATGATCGCGCCGAGGACCGTGCCGACGCCGCCGCTCATCGACGCGCCGCCGATGAACGAGGCGGCGATGGCCTCCAGCTCGAAGTTGAGGCCGGCCTTGGGAGAGGCCGCGTTGAAGCGGGCGGCGAACACCAGACCCGCCAGGGCCGCGAGCATGCCCATGTTCAGGAAGACCAGGAAGGTGACCTTCTTGTCCCGCACACCCGACAGCTTGGCCGCGGGCAGGTTGCCGCCGATGGCGTAGATGTGGCGGCCGATGACGGCGTTGCGCATCACATAGCCGAAGCCGACGAGCAGCGCGCCGAGGATCAGCAGCACGATCGGGGCACCCTTGTAGCTGGCCAGCAGCATCGTCACGACGAGGATGGCGGCACCCAGCGCGACGAGCTTCAGCAGGAACAGCTTGGCGGGGAGGACCTCGAGGTCGAACTCCTTCTGGCGGCGGCGGTCGCGGACCTCCTGGAGGACCACGAGCGCGATCAGTCCGATGCCGAGGAGCAGGGTGAGGTTGTGGTAGTTGGTCTCCGGGCCCACCTCGGGCATGAAGCCGTTGGCGACCGTCTGCAGGCCCTTGGGGAACGGGCCGAGGGTCTGGCCCTCCAGGAAGATCTCGGTGAGACCGCGGAAGGTCAGCATGCCCGCGAGGGTCACGATGAACGACGGTATGCCGCCGTAGGCGATGAACCAGCCCTGTATCGCGCCGGCCAGGGCGCCCACGGCCAGACAGAGGATCACCGCGACCGGCCAGGGCAGATCGTTCCTGACCATGAAGACGGCGGCCATCGAGCCGACGAACGCCGTCAGTGACCCGACCGACAGGTCGATGTGGCCCGCGATGATGACCAGCATCATGCCGATCGCGAGGATCAGGATGTAGCTGTTCTGCAGCACCAGGTTGGACACGTTGCGCGGCAGCAGCAGGTCGCCGTCGGTCCACACCGCGAAGAGCGCCACGATGAGACCCAGGGCGATCAGCATGCCGTACTGGCGCATGTTGCGGCGCAGACCGTCCAGCATCAGCTGGAGCAGGCCGTCACCGCTGCCCGCCCCGTTCCTGCCCGGCGGCGCGGCCGCCGGCGTCTTGTCGGTGACTTCGGTGCTGCTCATCGGGATACCTCTTTGTCCTTCGTCATCTGACGCATCAGCGATTCCTGGGAGGCCTCGGCCCGCGAGAACTCACCGGTCAGCCGCCCCGCGGCCATCGTGTAGATGCGGTCGCACATGCCGAGCAGTTCGGGCAGCTCGGAGGAGATGAAGACGACCGCCTTGCCCTCGGCGGCCAGCTTGTCGATGACCGTGTAGATCTCGTACTTGGCGCCGACGTCGATGCCGCGCGTCGGCTCGTCGAGGATCAGCACATCCGGACCCGCGAAGATCCACTTGCTGAGGACGACCTTCTGCTGGTTGCCGCCGGACAGCTTGCCCACCGGCTCGAACACCGTCGGGGCCTTGATGTTCATCGACTTCCGGAAGCGCTCGGAGACCTGCCGCTCCTCGTGCTCGTCCACCACACCGTGCCTGGCGACCTTGTTGAGGGCGCTGAGCGAGATGTTGCGGTTGATGGTGTCGATGAGGTTCAGCCCGAAGTGCTTGCGGTCCTCGGTGACGTACGCGATGCCGTGTCCGACCGCCTCGGGGACGGTCCTCGTACGGATCTCCGTGCCGTCCTTGAGGACGGTGCCGGCGGCGTGCCGGCCGTAGGTGCGGCCGAAGACGCTCATCGCGAGTTCGGTACGGCCCGCGCCCATCAGGCCGGCGATGCCGACGATCTCCCCGCGCCGCACCTCGAGGGACACGTCGTCGACGACCTTGCGCTGCTGGTCGATCGGGTGGTGCACGGTCCAGTTGCGGACCTCCAGGGCCGGGGAGGCGCCCTCCTCCGGCTGGTGCGGGGTGCGCTCCGGGAAGCGGTGCTCCAGGTCGCGGCCGACCATGCCGGAGATGATCCGGTCCTCGCTGGTCTCCTCGGCCTTCACGTCGAGGGTCTCGATGGTCCGCCCGTCCCGCAGGATCGTCACCGAGTCGGCGACCTTGCGGATCTCGTTCAGCTTGTGGGAGATGATGATCGAGGTGATGCCCTGTTCCTTCAACTCCAGGATGAGATCGAGGAGTTTGTCGCTGTCCTCGTCGTTCAGGGCCGCGGTCGGCTCATCCAGGATGAGCAGCTTCACCTTCTTCGAGAGCGCCTTGGCGATCTCCACCAGCTGCTGCTTGCCCACGCCGATGTCGGCGACGCGGGTGTCCGGGTGGTCGGAGAGCCCGACCCGGCGCAGCAGCTCGGTGGCGTGCTTGAGGGTGACGTTCCAGTTGATGAACCCGCGCGTGGCGTGCTCATTGCCGAGGAAGATGTTCTCCGCGAGGGAGAGGAACGGCGACAGCGCCAGCTCCTGGTGGATGATGACGATGCCGCGCTGCTCGCTGGCCCGGATGTCCTTGAACTCGCAGGGCTCTCCCTCGAAGAGGATGTCCCCCTCGTAGCTGCCGTGCGGGTGGACGCCGGAGAGGACCTTCATGAGGGTCGACTTGCCGGCGCCGTTCTCACCGCAGATGGCGTGGACCTCGCCCTCCCGGACGGTCAGGGTGACGTCCGACAGCGCCTTGACGCCGGGAAAGGTCTTGACGATCGAGCGCATTTCCAGGACGGGTCCCGCCATGGTCGTGCCTTCCAATCCTTGAAGGGGCCCGGTTACTTGAGCTGGTCCTCGGTGTAGTAGCCGCCGTCGACCAGGACCTGCTTGTAGTTGGACTTGTCGACGCTGACCGGCTGCAGCAGGTAGGCGGGGACGACCTTGGAGCCGTTGTCGTACGACTTGGTGTCGTTGAGCTCGGGCTTCTTGTCGTTCAGGACCGCGTCGACCATGTTCGCGGCGACCTTGGCGAGCTCGCGCAGGTCCTTGAAGACGGTCTGGGTCTGCTGGTCCGAGATGATGGACTTCAGCGAGGCGACCTCGGCGTCCTGGCCGGTGACGACGGGCATCGCCTTGCTGCCGGAGCCGTAGCCGTCCGACTTCAGGGCGGACAGGATGCCGATGGAGATGCCGTCGTAGGGCGAGAGCACCGCGTCGACCCGGGCGCTGCGGTAGCTGGAGGTGAGCAGGTCGTCCATGCGCTTCTGCGCGGTGCCGCCGTCCCAGCGCAGCGTGGTGACCTGGTTGAGGTCGGTCTGCTTGGAGCGGACGACCAGCTGACCCTTGTCCATGTACGGCTTCAGGACGTTCATCGCGCCCTGGAAGAAGTACCGGGTGTTGTTGTCGTCGTTGGAGCCGGCGAACAGCTCGATGTTGAAGGGGCCCTTCTTGCCGGCCTTCAGCCCCAGCTTCTCGGCGATGTAGCCGCCCTGCAGCTCGCCGACCTTCTCGTTGTCGAACGAGGCGTAGTAGTCGACGTTCTCGGTACCGAGGATCAGCCGGTCGTAGGAGACGACCGGGATGTCGGCGTCCTTGGCCTGCTGCAGGACGTTGCCCAGCGACTTGTTGTCGATCGCCGCCACGATCAGGGCGTCCACACCCTGCGTGATCATGTTCTCGATCTGCGAGACCTGCTGGTCCGGGTCGTCCTCGCCGAAGACCAGCTTGGTCTTGAAGCCCTTGGCCTTCAGCTCCTTCTCGACGTTGGCGCCGTCGGCGATCCAGCGCTCGGAGGACTTGGTCGGCATCGCGATGCCGATGGTGGCGCCGTCGCTGCCGCCCTTGTCCTCCTCGCTGCCGCCCTCGCCGCTCTGGCCGCAGGCGGACAGGGTCAGGGCGAGGGAGGCGGCGGTGGCCACGGCGGTGAGTGCGGCTCTGCGATTACGCATGATCATCATCCTTGATGTGGGTGCGGGGTCGGTCCGGACGGGCGAGGCGCTTCCGGGGGTGGAACGGGTGACCGAGAACAGGGTGTGTGCGATTGTGCGCGGCTGTGTCTACTTCTGTGAAGCCGGTTTTCCGGAACGTTATGACGAAATCTCGAACCGGCTCTGGGCGCCCGGGAGTCGGGACCCGATCGGCGCCATGTCGCCGTCCGCGCCGTGCCGGGCCAGCAGGTCCAGCGCCAGCCGGCCGCGCCGCACCCGCTCCTTGGCGGTCGCCAGGGTCAGCTCCCGCATGTGGTGGCCGTACGGGTAGATGCCGGGCGCCTTGGCCAGGCCGAACTTCAGATACAGCGGGGCGCCGCGCCGGATGAGCTCGGCGACCTCGTACATCCGGACATAGCCGCCGAGGTCGTCCGGCGCCTCGATGTACATGTCCATCGGGGTGGCCGAAACCCGCCGTATCTCGCTGAGGTGATCGAGCGTCAGATCACTGGGCACGTTGATGGAGTCGGCGCCGAGCCGCTCGTAGACGGCGAACGAGGCCGGGTTCACCGGGCCGACGAGCGCCGACAGCTTCAGTGTGGTGTCGGCGGGCAGCAGCCCGGCCGCACGCGCCCGGTGCAGCGTCCACAGCACGCCCTCGTCGGCGACGAGCAGGCACGTGACGCCCAGCTCCGTGGCCCGGACGGCGTCTTCGACACAGCCGGCCACCGCGTCGTGGCCCCGGGCGCGCAGTCCCGCGCCGCCCGAGTCGGTGCGGGTGGAGCCGCCGATGTCCCAGGTACCGCGCGGGCCGGTGAACAGGCAGAGCTCGATGTCCCGTTCGGCGGTGGCGTCCACCATCTCGGTGATCTCGGCGTCGGTCAGCATCCAGACGCCGCTGCCCTGGCTGATCCGGTGGATCGGCACATCGAGGCGCGAGGCCTCCTTGAGGACCACGGCCAGTGCCTCGGGGCCCTCGCACGAGGGGACCTCGGTGCGCCAGCGGCCGCCGCCGGGGAAGGTGTGCGGCGAGGCGTCGGCGGGGTCGAGGGCGGGTGCGCTCAAGCCGAGCGCGGTGAGGGCGGGTTCACCGGGCCTGCGGGGAGCCGTGGCGGAAGCGTCGGTCACAGGGTGTCCTTTGGTTCGATATATCGGACGAAGTTCGCCACTCGGGGTACGAGCCGGGCGAAGTTCGCGGCTCGGGGTACGAGCCGGGCGGGGAAGGCGGGGGGTGTACGCCGGTACGGGGGCCGTCGGGTCGCCCCCGTGCCGGCGTACGAACTAGGGACGCAGCAGAACCTTGCCCACCTTCGGATCGCCGGACCCCACCAACTCGATGGCCTGAGGGAACTCGGCGAGCGGCAGTTCATGGCTCACCAGCGGCAGCGGATCGAGCAGCCCGGCGGCGAACACCCGCACGGTGTGCGCCCAGGCGTCCGGCGGCGCACCGAAGACGGTGTGCACCTCCAGCTGCCGTACGACCAGATCCGTCGGGTCGAGTCCCTCGGCACCCGGCGCGGGGATACCGGTGAGAACCAGCCGTCCGCCGCGCCGCAGCAGCGCGGCCGCCGTACGGGCCGCGTCCGCGGACCCGGCGGTCTCGATCACCACGTCGAAGTCGTCCGGGAGCGGCTGGTCCCTGGTACGGAAATCGGTGGCCCCGTACCGCCGGGACAGTGCCTCCCGGTCGCCCCGGGTGCCCACCACCAGCAGCTCGGCCGGGGAGCCCGCGCGCAGGAACTGCACGGCGAACATCCCCAGCGTGCCGGTGCCGACCACCGCGACCCGTTCACCGGGCACCGCGTTCGCCTTCAGCGCGGCGGCGGCGATACAGGCGGCCGGCTCCAGCAGCGCCGCCGCGCCCAGATCGGCGTCGTCCGGCAGGACGTGCAGCAGCCGGGCCGGGAGCGTCAGCGTGGCGGCCATGGCGCCCGGCCGGGTGAAGCCGGTCTCCTCGTACCCCGCCGAGCACAGCGTCGTCTCACCGGCGTGACAGCGGTCGCAGACCTGGCAGTTGCGGAAGCCCTCGCCGACGACCTTGCGGCCGGCCAGCGCCTGGGGCACGCCCGCGCCCACCCGCTCCACGGTCCCGGACCACTCGTGGCCCGGGACGAGCGGGTAACGCACGTACCCCTCCGGCCGGTTGCCCTGGTACACCTCGCGGTCACTGCCGCAGATCCCGGCGGCGTGCACCCGGACCAGGGCCTCGCCGGGACCGGGCTCACGCGGCTCGTGCGGCTCCAGACGGTGCTCGCCCGGAGCCTGGATGACGACCTGGGTGCTCATCGCGCCCCTCCCCGGCGGCCGGCGGTCACTGCGTGCCCTTGGGCTTGCGCTGCTCCCAGCCCTCGGCCCACAGGTCGAACCGGGCCTGTTGCTGCGGGAACTCGGCCGCCGCGTCGACGTCCAGCTCCACGCCGAGGCCGGGGGCGTCGGAGAGGTGGAAGCAGCCGTCCTCGGGGTTCACCTGCGGGGCGCCCTTGACGACCTTCTTGATGTCCGCGTCCGCGAAGTCGTTGAAGTGTTCCAGGATCTTGAAGTTCGGCGAGGTGAAACCGACTTGGAGGGACGCGGCGGTGAGCACCGGGCCGCCGACGTTGTGCGGGGCGACGAGCATGTAGTGCGTCTCGGCGGTCGCGGCGAGCTTGCGGGTCTCCCAGATGCCGCCGATGTGGCCGACGTCCGGCTGCAGGATGTCCACGGCCTGGCTCTCGAACAGCTCGCGGAACTCGATCCGGTCGTGGATGCGTTCACCGGTGGCGACCGGCATGTCGACCTTCGCGGCCACCTTCTCCAGCGCCTTGAGGTTCTCCGGCGGCACCGGCTCCTCCAGCCAGGCCGGGTTGAACGGCGCGAGTTCCCTCGCCATACGGATGGCGGTGGCGGGGGAGAAGCGGCCGTGCATCTCCAGCATCAGCTCCGCGTCGGGGCCGATGGCGTCCCGTACGGCCTCGATCAGGGAGACGGCGTACAGGCTCTGCCGGTGGTCGAGTTCGAAGTGCCCGGTCCCGAACGGGTCGATCTTCAGGGCCCGGTAGCCGCGCTCCATCACCGCCTGTGCGGCCTTGTGGTAGGCCTCGGGGGTGCGCTCGGTGGTGTACCAGCCGTTGGCGTACGCCTTCACCTTGTCGGTGACCTTGCCGCCCAGCAACTGCCAGACGGGGACGCCGAGGGCCTTGCCCTTGATGTCCCAGCACGCCATCTCCACGACGGCGATACCGGACATCACGATCTCGCCGGCGCGGCCGTAGTCGCCGTACTTCATCCGGCGGACCAGGTCCTCGACGGCGAACGGGTCGGCGCCGAGAATGTGGTTGACCTCGGCCTCCTTCAGGTATCCCAGGAGGGCGTCGGTGTGGCCCAGCATCCGGGTCTCGCCGACTCCGGTGATCCCCTCGTCGGTGTGCACCTGGACGTACGTCAGGTTGCGCCACGGCGTCCCGACCACGTGTGTGCTGATTCCGGTGATGCGCACGGCAGTTCGCCCCTCGCTGTGGTGGTGGACCCTGTCCTCGGTCTCCGCAGTTCGACACGTTCGATATTTCGTCACACGTTCGAAATGCTGGCGTGACAGTAAGGACGGGGCGGTGGGGGTGTCAATGGGTCTCGCGCATAACGGTTTCGACAGTTTCGAAACCATTGAGCATTGGTCCGCACCAAACTTTCACAACAAGGGCTATGAAGCGGACCCGAACGGAACCTAACCTTCCCGCGTCATGGACTTTTGCCAGCCGTGCCGACGGCACCTCAATGGCGCCCTTGCCTGCCCCGGCTGTGGCACGCCCGTAGAGACACTCCGCGCTGCCGCGCCCGCGGGGGGCGAGGGTGACCCGCGTGCGGTCCAGGAGACCTCCGGGGAGTACGCCGAGGAGTCGCGGGACGAGCCCCGGGAGGACGAGCCGCGCGGACGTCGGGCCGACAGGCGCCGGGGGGCGGAGGCGGAGCCCGAGCCCGATGCGGACGAGGACGACCCTTCCGCGGGGCAGAGCCGTCGTGACCGCAAGGCGGCGGCGCACCGGCGGCGGCGCAACCGTACGTTGCTGATCGCGGCGGGGTTCGTCCTCGCGGCGGGTGGGCTGAGTCTCACGGAACTCGGGATGGACGTGTCCGGGGCGCCGCCGAAGCCGGCGGCGGCGGGGGAGGAGACCGCGGACGGCGGAGCGACGGAGGTGAAGCCGTCGGCGTCACCGAGCGGTGGGGTGAAGGGGGCGGTGGCGCCGGGCAAGTCGCCCGGGGCGAGCCCTTCCGGCTCGCCGTCGGCTTCGGGGTCTCCGTCGGAGGGGGCATCGGAGTCGGCGTCGGAGTCGGCGGACACGGACGCGTCCTCCGCCCCGGCGCCCCCGCCGACAGCGGCGCCGGCGCCGGCGGAGGACCCGCCCTCGGACCCGTCACCGGACCCGGACCCGACAACCAAGAGCCCGGAACCGGAACCGGAACCGGACCCCACAGAAACCTGCGACCGCTTCCTCTGGTGGTGCACCTGACACCCCAGACCCCCGCGCTCACGCGCGAGCGCGTAGGTCACCCCCACCGGCCGCGCTCACGCGCGAGCGTCTGAGGCCCCCGACCGGCCGCGCTCACGCGCCAGCGTCTGAGGCCCCCGACCGGCCGCGCTCACGCGCCAGCGTCTGAGGCCCCCGACCGGCCGCGCTCACGCGCCAGCGTGTGAGGCCCCCGGCCGGCCGCGCTCACGCGTAAGCGTGTGGGTCACCTCCGCCCTCCGCGTTCACGCGCGAGCGCGTCAGCGTGTGAGTCACCTCCGCCAGCCGCGGGCAATCGTGCCGCAGGGCGGCACGGGTGGGCGCGACGGCACCTCGTCGGCGCCGAGCAGCGCCATCCCCCCGGACCACACCAGCGCCGGCGCGGAGGTCGGAGGTGTCCGCCGGGGGTGGGTCACGCAGCCCGGCGTTTGCGGGGTGCCGTCGCGCCCACCCGTGCCGCCCCAGCGGCACGACTGCCCGCGGGGGCGGGGGATGGCGCCCGTGCCCGTGGCCTGCGGGGGCGGGGGATGGCGCCCGTGCCCGCGCCCTGCGGGAGCGGGGGATAGGGCCCTGTGCCCGTGCCCTGCGGGAGCGGCGGATGGGGCCCTGTGCCCGCGCCCTGCGGGGGCGGGGGATGATCCCCGTGCCCGTGCCCAGGAGGGTGGGGGTCGCGGAGTGGGTTACGTCAGCATTGTTCGTAGTGCGTCGCGCAGCGCCACCCGTTCCGGTACGGACAGCCCCGCCAGGGGCTCCCGGGCGAAGCTCAAGGACTCGCGCAGGCTCCGCGCCACCCGCCGCCCCTCCGGCGTCGCCGCCGCCAGCTTCACGCGGCGGTCCCCGGGGTCCGGCCGCCGTTCCACCAGCCCCCGCGACTCCAGCCGGTCCACGATCCCCGTGACATTCGACGGCTCGCACTTCAGCCGCTGCGCCAGCTTCCGCATCGGCAGCGGTTCCAGGGACAGCAGACTGAGCAGCTTCGCCTGGGCACCCGTCAGGGCATGACCGGCGGCCGCCTCCTCGTACTCCTCGTGATAGCGGGCCACCACCGAGCCGATCAGCTCGACGACCTCCAGCGTGAGGGCGTCCGGTCGGCGCGTGGCGGTTTCGGGTGTGGCCATGCCCTCAAGGGTACCCGGTTGCTTGACATCCTGAAATATTCAGTCGCATGGTTGTTTCAGGTAATGAACTATTTCGGAAGGGTGCCCCGCCATGACCGCCCCCACACCCCCCGCCACCGCCCGCGAGTGGCACCTGCTCACCCGCCCCGTCGGCTGGCCGAAGCCCGAGGACTTCGCCCTCGTCGAGACCGATGTCCGCGCCCCGGCCGAGGGCCAGGTACTCGTACGGAACCTGTACCTCTCCGTGGACCCGTACATGCGCGGCCGTATGAGTGCCGCGAAGTCGTACGCCGCCCCGTACGAGCTGGGCAAGGCCATGCAGGGCGGAGCCGTCGGCGAGGTCGTCGCCTCGAACGCCGACGGGATCACCCCCGGCGACCACGTCCTGCACTTCTTCGGCTGGCGCGAGTACGCCGTCATGGACGCGAAGAACGCCGTCAAGGTGGACCCGGACGCGGCCCCCCTCTCCGCGTACCTGGGCGTGCTCGGCATGACCGGCCTCACCGCCTACGCCGGACTGCTGCGCACCGCCTCCTTCAAGGAGGGCGACTCCGTCTTCGTGTCCGGCGCGGCGGGCGCGGTCGGCAGCCAGGTCGGCCAGATCGCCAAGCTCAAGGGCGCTTCCCGGGTGATCGGCTCCGCCGGTTCCGACGAGAAGGTGAAGCTGCTCGTCGAGGAGTACGGCTTCGACGCCGCGTTCAACTACAAGACGGCTCCCGTGAACGAGCAGCTGCGCGCCGCCGCCCCCGACGGGATCGACGTGTACTTCGACAACGTCGGCGGCGACCACCTGGAGGCGGCCATCGGCCGGCTCAACCGGGACGGCCGTATCGCCGTCTGCGGCATGATCTCGGTCTACAACAACACCGAGCCCGCCCCCGGCCCCCGCAACCTCGCCCGGCTGATCCAGACCCGCGGCCGGATCGAGGGCTTCCTCGTCGGCGACCACTACGACCTGCAGCCGCAGTTCGTCCAGGAGGTCGGCCCGTGGGTCCGCTCGGGCGAGCTGAAGTACCGCGAGACGGTCGTCGAGGGCATCGGGAACAACCTCGAGGCGTTCCTCGGCGTCCTGCGCGGCGACAACACCGGGAAGATGATCGTCAAGCTCTGACCCGCCCGTGACACGACCGCGCCCTCGGTCGTTGCGTACGACGGGGCCGCACCCCTGGACGTGGGGTGCGGCCCCTGTTCGACGCCCGGCGGGCGGATGCCGTCAGAAGTCCAGCAGGTCCGCCAGATCCGTCGGGTCCAGCCGGCTCAGGAATCGCCCCGGCCAGGAGTACACCGCACCGCCGAAGGAGAGATTGCGGGTGTAGACGCTCTCCAGCAGGATCGCGAGCCCGACGTCCAGACCGTCGGCGTCACCCTCCGCGACACCCGAGATCGTCCGCGGCCGCCGCCACTCGGAGCGGGTCATGGTGACGACGACGCCCTTGCGCGTCAGCTCGTGCCGGCGCTTGTCGTCCAGCACCCGGTACCGGTACGAGCGGCCCCTGAGCTCGATCCGCAGGGCCCG
Organism: Streptomyces sp. NPDC048584; assembly: GCF_043199595.1. Lineage (NCBI taxonomy): Bacteria > Bacillati > Actinomycetota > Actinomycetes > Kitasatosporales > Streptomycetaceae > Streptomyces > Streptomyces sp. NPDC048584. The sequence continues at coordinate 250,954 of NZ_JBICWF010000004.1, read as the reverse complement.
GTCCGACCGCCGGACGGCCAGATGACGGCGCCTCGGCCGGCAGTTGTCCACGCCGGCGCTGAGCTGCATGTGCGCCATGCGCGGCAGCCCGCGGAACCGGACGCCCCGGAAGGCCAGCGTGGGAACCCCTTCGCCCGTCACCCGGGCGGCCTGCTTCTCCCCGGAGTGCCAGGACTCCCTGGGGCAGGTCAGCCGGACCTCCCCGATACCGGGCAGTGTCCCGCTCCAGACGTACGTGGCCCGTCTCAGCAGCCGCCGGCGCTCGAACTCCGCACGCGTGAGTTCGAACCTCATCGTGTCCATGTGCCCCGTCTCCCCTGACAGCCTGTCCGGCGGATCATGCCGGAGACGCGGGGTCCGGCCTGATCCGCCGGACAGCCCTTGACCGGTGCCGGGGTGACGCTTCCCGGCGGCTCCCCGATAGGGTTTTTTACCATGCGCGATCTTGGGGCGGGTTTCCGGTATCTCCTCGCCGGCCAGCGGTGGGTGGCCCGGCACGGCAAGCAGTACGGGTTCGGGCTGCTCCCGGGCCTGATCACCCTGGTGCTGTACGCGGCGGCGCTCGTCGCGCTGGCGCTGTGGGGCGAGGACTTCGTCACCTGGGCGACGCCGTTCGCCGACGACTGGTCCAGCCCCTGGGCCGGGCTGTTCCGCGGCTTCCTCACCGCCGTCCTGTTCGCCCTCGGACTGCTGCTGTCCGTCCTCACCTTCACCGCGGTGACCCTGCTCATCGGCCAGCCGTTCTACGAGAACCTCTCCGAGAAGGTCGACCGGGACGTCTCGCCCGACGGCACCGCCCCCGAGTCCGGCCTTCCCCTGCTGCGGGAGCTGTGGATCTCGGCCCGCGACAGCCTCCGTATCCTCCTGCGGGCCCTGGTGTGGGGTGTGTCGCTGTTCGCTCTGGGATTCGTCCCGGTGGCCGGGCAGACCGTCGTACCGGTGATCGGGTTCTTTGTCACCGGCTTCTTCCTCACCGAGGAGCTCACCGCCGTGGCGCTCCAGCGCCGCCGGGTCGAAGTACGGGAGCGGCTGGGCCTGTTGCGCTCCCGCAAGACCCTCGTATGGGGCTTCGGCACACCCCTGGCGGTGGCCTTCCTGGTCCCGTTCGTCGCCGTGTTCCTGATGCCGGGCGCGGTCGCCGGAGCCACGCTGATGGCACGCGACCTGCTCGGAGAGGAGACCGCCGGGGACACCGCCGAGGACTCCGGGGACGCGGAGGACGCGGAGGACGAGGACACGCCCGCATGACCGAGGTCCTCGCCGTCGCCGTCATCACCGTCCTCGCGGTGATCGCGCCGGGCGCCGACTTCGCCATGGTGGTCCGCAACAGCTACCTCTACGGCCGCCGCACCGGCGTACTCGCCGCGCTCGGTGTCGCCGCCGGGGTCCTGGTGCACGTCACCTACACCATGCTCGGCGTCGGCCTGCTGATCGCCTCCTCCACCTTCCTGTTCACCGTCATCAAACTCGTCGGCGCCGCCTACCTCGTGTACATCGGCGTCCGCACCTTCCGTACGCGTGGCGAGGTCACCGTCGACCTGGGGAACAAGACGGACCTGACCCCGTCCGCCGCGCTGCGCACCGGCTTCCTCACCAACGTGCTCAACCCGAAGACGACCCTCTTCGTCGTCTCGACCTTCGCCCAGGTCGTCAGCCCCGGCACCCCGCTCCTCCAGCAGGTGGGCTACGGCCTGTTCATGTCGCTGGCCCACCTGCTGTGGTTCGGCGTCGTCGCCGTGTTCTTCTCCCACGACCGGATGCGCACCCTGATGCTGCGCGGCCAGAAGGTCCTCAACAGGGTGATCGGATCCGTCCTGGCCGGCCTCGGCGTCAGCCTCGCGTTCGCTCCGTCGCACTGACCGCCACGGTCACGATCGCCCGCGTCTGCGCGATGATGTCCAGCCGGTTCCGTACGAACTCGGGGTCGGTCACCTCGGTGGTGTTCCCGGCGCCGAACTGCAGCACGGGCGTGTGCACATGGCCGCCCGGCAGACTGCCGCGCAGCCCGAGCCGGTCCCGCAGCAGCGTCGCCCGGTAGGCGATCTCGTTGGACAGATAGTCCCCGCCGCCCCCGGCCCGCGCCGTCGAACCGGGCGTCGGACCCTGCGGCCGCACGACGGCCTCGGTACCTCCCGCCGGGATCTCCGTCACGCTGGTGTTGTCGTACACCGGGAAGCGCCCCGTCTCCGAGGCGACGATCGCCGCGTACGGCAGTGTCGTGGCCGTCCACTGCGGCTGCGAGGCCGGGTCGCTCACCGGGACCGTCTCCGTGCGGCCGATGTTCTCGTTGTCCCCGAACCCGCCCCGCCAGGCCCCGTTGGTCCGCTCCACGTCGAAACGGCCCACCCGGCCCTGGCTCACGGTGGTGAACAGGTCGACCCTCGGCAGATGCGGCCGCAGCGCCCGCTCCACGGTCCCCTCCGTGAAGTCCCGCCAGCGCACCGGGAACATGGCCGTCTCGATCCGCGCCGGACCGTCCGCCGTCTCGATCACCGTGCCGTCCAGGGCGAGCGCGACGGCCCCCGAGGGGTTGGAGATACGGATGTCCCGGTCCAGGGTGAACGGATCGAAACCCGTCACCAGGATCCGCTTCACCCCCGTGCCGTGCGGATACCGGATCGCGGTCTGTCCGCGCGAGGACCGCTCCAACTCGCCCAGCAGCCGTGCCCGCTGCCCGTCGTCGATCCCGAACCCGGGTTCCCAGGAACGCAGTTCACGGGTCATCCCGAGCCGCGCCCAGTACAGCGGGCGGTCGTCGTCCCGGCTGAGGTCACCGCCCGCCGGACCACGCCCCTGTGCCCGGTCGACGGCCCTGCGCCACAGCTCACCCCCTTCCCGTACGACGGCCCGGCGGGCCTGGGCGTAGGAGTGCGCGTGGTCGAGGGCGCGGGCGAACTCCGGTGCCACGCCGTCGAATCCGGAACGGCGGAGTATCTCCTGCGGGGCGGCCCCGTCCAGGCGGCGTTCCTCGACGGTGGGGGCCGCGCCGGTGGCGGCGGTCGCGGTCACGGGGGCGGCGGTCAGCCCGGTCAGCAGGGCCAGACCGAGAACGCCGATGCGTGCGTATACGGATCTCAAGGGGGTGGGGCCTTCCGTCGTCGTGGGGTACGGGATGCCGGAGGCCGCAGTATCGCGTGACCCACGCGGTCCCCGCCATGGGGCGCGGGGGACGGGTGGGCTAACCGTCACCTTCGCTGGGCAGGGTGAAGGAGGCCGGACGGCCCGCCCGGACCGTCCCCGACTTCGAGGCGGAGGTACCGGCGTGGTGCGGACGGCGGAGGAACGGCGGGCGGCGGTCGTGGAGGCGGCGCTCGGCCGGCTGGGACTGGACGCCAAGACCCGGCTCCTGGCCGGTCAGGACATGTGGAGCCTGCCCGCCCTCCCGGAGATCGGCCTCGCCTCCCTGGTGATGTCCGACGGCCCGATCGGGGTGCGCGGGGTGCGCTGGACCGCCGACGACCCGTCCATCGCCCTGCCCTCGCCGACCGCGCTCGCCGCCACCTGGGACCCCGGACTCGCCCACCGCGCGGGCGTGCTGCTGGCCCAGGAGGCCCGCCGCAAGGGCGTCCACGTGCTGCTCGCCCCCACGGTCAACCTGCACCGCTCCCCGCTCGGCGGACGGCACTTCGAGGCCTACAGCGAGGACCCGTACCTCACCGGACGCATCGGCGCGGGCTATGTGACCGGCGTCCAGTCCGGCGGCGTCGGCACCACCGTCAAGCACTTCGTCGCCAACGACGCCGAGACCGACCGCTTCACCGTGGACAACCGGGTGGGCGAACGCGCCCTGCGCGAGCTGTATCTGGCCCCCTTCGAGGCGATCGTCGCCACCGCCCGCCCCTGGGGCGTGATGACGGCGTACAACTCGGTCAACGGCACGACGATGACCGAGCACCGCCGGCTCGTCCAGGAAGTCCTGCGTGGTGAATGGGGGTTCGACGGGATCAACGTCTCCGACTGGAACGCCGCCCGCTCCACCGCCGGCGCCCTCCTCGGCGGCCTGGACATCGCCATGCCCGGCCCCCGCACCGTCTACGGCCCCGCCCTCGCCCGGGCCGTACGGGACGGCGAGGCCGAGGAGACGGCGGTCGACGAGGCCGTCCGCCGGGTCCTGCTGCTCGCCGCCCGGGTGGGCCTCCTGGAGGGCGCCGAACCGGCCGTACCCGAACCGCCCGCCGCCGTGGACGGCGAGGCACTGGCCCGTGAGCTCGCCCGCCGCTCCTTCGTCCTGGTCCGCAACGAGGGCGGCGCGCTCCCGCTGAAACCCGGCACGGTGGCGCTGATCGGAGCCGCCGCCCGCGACGCCCGGGTCCTCGGCGGCGGCGCCGCCACTGTCTTCCCCGAGCGGATCGTCTCCCCGCTGGACGGACTCACCGCCGCCCTCCCCGACGGCACCCTCAGCTACGCCGTCGGCGCCGACCCCAACACCGAACTCGCCACCGCAGGGCGGGACTTCGACCTGCGCGCGGTCTGCCGGGACGCCGACGGCACCGTCATCGGCACCCGTAACGCCCCCGACGGCCATATCCAGTGGATGGGCGCCGACCTCCCCGAGGGCGTCACCCACGACACCCTCCACACCATCGAACTCACCGGCACCTTCACCCCGCGCGCGACCGGCCGGCACACCTTCGGCACCCGGGGCGTCGGCGCCTTCACCCTCACCGTCGACGGCACCACCCACTACGACGGCGTCCAGCCCCCGCGCGAGAACGACCCCTTCGGAGCCTTCTTCGGCGGCCCGGTCCCGCGCGCCGAGGCCGATCTCACCGCCGGTGTCCCCGTCGGGGTGTCCCTCACCCGGATCGTCCACCGCACCCCCGACCGGCCCATGCCGGTCATCACCTTCACCCTCGTCCACCAGGAGCCCCCGCGGGACCCCGACGAGCTGATCGCCGAAGCCGTCGAGACGGCACGCGGCGCGGACACGGCGGTGGTCGTGGTCGCCACCACCGAACGCGTCGAGTCCGAGGGCTTCGACCGCGAGGACCTGCGGCTGCCCGGACGTCAGGACGACCTGGTGCGCGCCGTCGCCGCGGTCAACCCCGACACGGTCGTGATCGTCAACTCCGGCTCCCCGGTGGAACTGCCCTGGCGTGAGGACGTCGCCGCCGTACTGCTGAGCTGGTTCCCCGGCCAGGAGGGCGGCGCGGCCCTCGCCGACGTCCTCACCGGCGCCCACGAGCCGGGCGGCCGGCTGCCCACCACCTGGGGCTCCCTGGCGGACGCCCCGGTCACCCGGGTCGTCCCCACCGACGGCGCCCTCGCCTACGACGAGGACGTCTTCATCGGGCACCGCGCCTGGCGGCGGGCCGGCCGCACCCCGTCGTACCCCTTCGGCCACGGCCTCGGCTACACCGACTGGACCTACGAGTCCGCCGAAGCCGGGGCGACCGCCGACGGCGTCACCGTGACGGTCCGCGTCCGCAACACCGGCGACCGGCCCGGCCGCGAGGTCGTCCAGGTCTATCTCGCGCCGAGCGAGCCCGACCCCGCCCGCCCGGCCCGGTGGCTGGCCGGGTTCGCCTCGGTGGAGGCCGGACCGGGGGAGCGGGCCGAGGTCACCGTCGAACTCCCGCGACGCGCGTTCGAGATCTGGGACGAGGCCGCCGCATCGTGGTCATATGTGAAGGGTTCGTACGAGATCGGGGTCGGGCGCTCGATCGAGGACCGCAGGATCACCGCGACGATTAACGTCTGATCCGGGAAGTATCCACATGAGCAGCCCCGGTCCGGGACCCTGACCCCGGACCGGGGCTTATGTGCGCGGCTACCGGGCCCCGAAGCCGTACACCGTCTCGGACCGGAACACCTCGCCCGGCCGCAGGACCGTGCTCGGGAACTCCGGGCGGTTCGGGGAGTCCGGGAAGTGCTGGGTCTCCAGCGCGATGCCGTCGCCGGGCGTGAACGGCTCCCCGATGTGGTCGGCGGTGTAGAGCTGGATCCCGGGCTCGGTGGTCGCGACCGTCAGTACCCGGCCCGACGCCGGGTCGTACAGCTCGCCGATCTCCTCGGGCGCCGCCGTCACCCCCTTGTCGAGGGCGTAGTTGTCGTCGTACCCGCTGCCCGCCTTGCGCGCCTCGCGGAAGTCGAAGCGGGTGCCGGTGACGTCGGCGAGCTCACCGCTCGGGATCAGGTCCGCGCCCGACGGCGTGTAACGGGAGGCCGCGAGCCGCAGTTCGTGCCCGGACGCGCTGCCCGAACCGGCCAGGTTCCAGTACGAGTGGTTCGTCAGGTTCACATGCGTCGGCGCGTCCGCCACCGCCTCGTACGCGATCCCCAGCGCACCCCGCTCGTCCAGCGAGTACGTCACCGCGACCTCGAGCCGGCCCGGGAACCCCTCCTCACCGTCCTCGGCGACCAGCGACAGCCGCAGACCGTGCGCCACCGGGCTCACGTCCCACACCCGCTTGTCGAAGCCCCGCGCACCGCCGTGCAGCGAGTTCGGCCCGTTGTTAGCGGCCAGTGTGTGCTCGCGCCCCTCCAGGGAGAAGCGCGCGCCCGCGATCCGGTTGGCGTAACGGCCGATCAGGGCGCCCAGGAAGGGCTCCGGATGCCGGAGATAGCCGTCCAGGTCGGAGAACCCCAGCACCACGTTCCCGGCCCTGCCGTCCCGGTCCGGCACCTCGACGTCCTGCACGATCCCGCCGTAGGACAGGATCCGTACCCGTACGCCCGCCCGCTCCAAGGTCCAACGGTGCACCGGCGTGCCGTCGGAAAGTGTGCCGAAGAGTTCGTTCATGTGCGAAACAATAAGTCACGGCCGCTTCGCCGTGACCGTGCGGTACGCGATCTCGGCCAGCTCCGCCTGCCCGTCGACGCTGGGGTGGAACCAGTCCCAGTGGCTCAGTTCATCGGTCCCGAACCGGTACGCGTGCACCGCCCCGCCGTCGAAGCGGCAGCGGCGGTCCTTCGCGCAGACCTCCTCCAGCACCTCGTTGTAGTCCTCCACCCGGCCGCGCACCGTCTCGCGCCGCAGCGTCGCCGCCGCGTCCAGGGCGTCCGCGTCGCCCAGCATCGACGGGCAGATGCCCAGCTTCCACACCTGCTTGCCCAGCGCGCTGGTCCGGCCCTGCGACCAGAGCCGCTTCAGATCCGGCACGCTCGCCACATACACCTGAGTCCTGGGCAGTGCCGAACGCAGGGTGCGCATGGCCTCCTCGAAGTCGGCACGGAACTCCGCCACCGGGGTCATCGCGGACGTGGTCTCCCGGCAGGCGTCGTTCGCCCCCGCCATCACCGCCACCAGCTCCGGACCGCGCCGCACGGCCCGCTCCATCTGACCCGGCAGATCCGCCATCCGGGCCCCGGTCACCGCGTAGTTCCAGCTCCGCTCGGCCGCCCGCGCCCGCCCCAGCAGCCGTACGGCGAGACTCTCGACCTCCGCACTGCTCCCCGTCGCCCACGACACCTCGGGACAGTCCGTCAGCACCGCGCACGCGTCGAACCCCCGGGTGATGGAGTCACCCACGGCCGCGACCGACTCGGGGCTGGTGTCCCACACGGGCGTGGGCGACGGCCGCGGCCTCTTCGCCGCCGGGGAGTCCCCGCCGCCGGCGTCGCACCCGGCCATGCCCAGCACCGCGGCCGCCACGACGGCGAGCAGAGCCCGCGAACGCCGCCCGCGCCTGCGCGTCACCTGTCCCGTCCGCTGCTCCATCCGCCGCCTCCCCGCACGTCCTGCCGGGTGAATGGTGGGCGTTTCCCGGCACTGGGACCGACGGTACGTCACACTCCTTGCACCGTCGCACGGTAGCCTCGCCATCAACGCGGTCCGCCCGGACCGCGCCCGTTCCGTCCGGAGGTTCCGGTGACGACTCGTGGAGTTCTGTACGTGCACTCCGCGCCGCGCGCGCTGTGCCCGCACGTCGAGTGGGCCGTCGCCGGGGTGCTCGGCACGCGCGTCAGCCTGGACTGGATCCGCCAGCCGGCCGCCCCCGGCACCTGGCGCTCGGAGTTCTCCTGGCAGGGCCAGGCGGGCACCGCCTCCAAGCTCGCCTCCGCGCTGCGCGGCTGGCAGATGCTCCGCTTCGAGGTCACCTCGGAGCCCTGCCCCTCCGCCGAGGGCGAGCGCTACAGCTGCACCCCCGACCTGGGCATCTTCCACGCGGTCACCGGCATCCACGGCGACATCCTCATCCCCGAGGACCGCCTGCGCGCGGCCCTGACCCGCTCCCAGACGCACCAGACCGACCTGGAGTCGGAGATCGCCAAACTCCTGGGCAAACCCTGGGACGACGAACTGGAACCCTTCCGCTACGCAGGAGAAGGAGCCCCGGTCCGCTGGCTCCACCAGGTGGTCTGACCAGCGTCCGCCCCAAAGGCGGCGCAGGCCTCAAGGCGGCGCGGGTCTGAGGGGCGCGGGGCTGTGCCGATGTGCGGCTCCGCCGCGCGGGCGCAAAGGGGGTCTGGGGGCGCAGCCCCCAGGGACGGGACGGGAAGGGGCGGCGGGGGCGAAGAAAAAAGGGCCCCCACCCCCGCCAAGGGGGTGAAGACCCTTCAGTGGAGCCCCGGTCACACAGACCGGAACGCCAGCACCACGTTGTGCCCACCAAACCCGAACGAGTCGTTCAACGCGGCGATCCGCCCGGCCACGGGCAACTTCCGCGCCTCCCCCCGGACGACATCCGCCGCGGCCTCGGCCTCGGGATCAAGATTCTCCACATTGATCGTGGGCGGAGCGATCCGGTGATACAGCGCCAGCACGGTGGCCACGGACTCGACACCCCCCGCCCCACCCAGCAGATGCCCGGTCATCGACTTCGTCGCGGACACCGCGAAGTGATCCGCCTCGTCCCCGAACACCTTCCGCAGAGCCTTCAGCTCCGCGATGTCCCCCGCAGGCGTAGACGTCGCATGCGCGTTCACGTGCACGATCTCCGCAGGGTCGAGATCCGTCCGCTCCAGCAGGTTCTGCAGCGCGTGCGTGATCCCCCGCCCCTCCGGCTCCGGCTGCACGATGTCGTGCGCATCGGCCGAGATGCCCTGACCGACCGCCTCCGCGTACACCCGCGCACCCCGCGCGGCCGCGTGCTCGGCGGACTCCAGGACCACGACACCCGCGCCCTCGCCCATGACGAAGCCGTCCCGGGCGACGTCGTAGGGACGCGACGCGCCCTCGGGGTCGTCGTTGTTCTTCGACATCGCCATCATGTTGCCGAACGCGGCGATCGGCAGCGGGTGGATCGCCGCCTCCGTACCGCCCGCGACGACGACGTCCGCACGCCCGGTGCGGATCATCTCGATGGCGTAGCCGATGGCCTCCGCACCCGACGCGCACGCGGACACGGGCGTGTGCACGCCCGCGCGGGCGCCCACGGCGAGTCCCACGTTCGCGGAGGGGCCGTTCGGCATCAGCATGGGCACGGTGTGCGGGGAGACGCGGCGTACGCCCTTCTCCTTCAGCACGTCGTGCTGGTCCAGCAGGGTCGTCACGCCGCCGATGCCGGAGGCGATGACGGCGCCCAGCCGGTCGGGGTCGACCTTCGGGTCCTCGCCGGCCCTGGCTTCGAAACCGGCGTCGGCCCACGCCTCCTTGGCCGCGATCAGCGCGAACTGCGCCGAGCGGTCCAGACGGCGGGCCTGCGGCCTGGGGATGACCTCGGTGGGCTCCACGGCCGCACGGGCCGCGATGCGGACCGCCTGCTCGGCGGCCCAGTCCTCCGTGAGGGGCCTGACGCCGGAACGGCCGGCGATCAGTCCCTCCCAGGTCGAGGCTGCGTCGCCACCCAGCGGTGTGGTTGCGCCGATACCGGTGACGACCACGGTGCGATTGGTCGGGCTCATCGGAATTCTTTCTCCAACGGATTACGAGGATTCGTACGGCGCCACCGCCGGGTGGCGGGGCCGGCTGCCCCGGCCCCCGGGCCTTCCGTCACCGACGGGCAGCGGACGGAAGGCCCGGCAGGGCTCAGGCCTGGTGCTTGAGGATGTAGTCGGTCGCGTCGCCGACGGTCTTGAGGTTCTTGACGTCGTCGTCCGGGATCTTGACGTCGAAGCGCTCTTCGGCGGCGACGACGACCTCGACCATGGACAGCGAGTCGACGTCCAGGTCGTCGGTGAAGGACTTGTCCAGCTGGACGTCCTCAACCGGGATGCCGGCGATCTCGTTCACGATCTCCGCGAGACCGGCGACGATCTCTTCCTGAGTGGCGGCCATGATGGCGCTCCTTCGTTGTGATTCCTGAGGATGTGACGGTGGTTCCTCGCGTACCGGACCGCTTGATCCGGCACGGAGTGCCTAGGGGAGGGTAACGACCGTAGCGGCGTAGACCAGACCCGCCCCGAAGCCGATGACGAGCGCGGTGTCGCCGCTCTTCGCCTCGCCGGTCGCCAGGAGCCGCTCCATCGCGAGCGGGATCGAGGCGGCCGAGGTGTTGCCGGTGGTGCGGATGTCACGGGCGACCGTGACGTGCTCCGGCAGTTTCAGGGTCTTCACCATCGAGTCGATGATCCGCACATTGGCCTGGTGCGGGATGAAGACGTCCAGTTCGTCCGGCGTCAGCCCGGCGGCGTCCAGCGCCTCCTTGGCGATCTTCGCCATCTCGAACACGGCCCAGCGGAACACCGCCTGGCCCTCCTGCGTGATCGCGGGGAACTTCTCGACGGTCCCGTCGCGGTAGTCCGTCCACGGCACGGTCTGCTTGATGGTCTCGGACTTGTCGCCCTCCGAGCCCCACACGGTCGGGCCGATCGCGGGCTCCTGGGAGGGGCCGACGACGACCGCGCCCGCGCCGTCACCGAACAGGAAGGCCGTGGCCCGGTCCTCCAGGTCGGTCAGGTCGCTCAGCCGCTCCACGCCGATGACGAGCACGTACTCGGCGGAACCCTCCACCACCATGCCCTTGGCGAGCGTCAGGCCGTACCCGAAGCCCGCACAGCCGGCCGAGATGTCGAAGGCGGCGGCCTTGTCCGTGCCCAGCTGGTCGGCGATCAGGGTGGCGACGGCCGGGGTCTGCTGGAAGTGGGAGACGGTCGACACGACCACGGCGCCGATCTGCCCGGCGTCGATCCCGGCGTCCGCGATCGCCTTGCCGGACGCCTCGACCGACATCGCGGCGACGGTCTCCTCGGGGGACGCCCAGTGCCGGGTCTCGATGCCGGAGCGCGAGCGGATCCACTCGTCGGACGAGTCGATCGTCTCGAGGATCACCTCGTTCGGCACGACCCGGGTGGGACGGTAACCGCCCACGCCGAGGATGCGCGCGTACGGGGCGCCCTTGCTGGGCTTGATCTTCGCCATGCGGGTGGGCTCCTTTGAGGCGATCAGGCGGCGTGCTCGGCGATGAGCTCGCGGGCGGCGTCGAGGTCGGCGGGGGTCTTCAGGGCCAGCGTCCGCACGCCCGGCAGGGCGCGCTTGGCGAGGCCGGTCAGGGTGCCGCCGGGGCAGACCTCCAGGAGGGCGGTGACGCCGAGCTCCTTGAAGGTCTCCATGCACAGGTCCCAGCGGACCGGGTTGGCGACCTGGCCGACCAGGCGCTCGAGCACCTCGGCGCCGGTCGCGACGGCCCTGCCGTCCTTGTTGGACACGTACGTGACCTTCGGGTCGCCGGGCGTGAGCGCCTCGGCGGCCTTCGCCAGCGTGTCGACGGCGGGACCCATGTGGTGGGTGTGGAAGGCGCCGGCCACCTGCAGCACGACCACGCGGCGCACACCCTCGGGCTTGTCCGCCTCCAGCGCGGCGATCTGCTCCTTGGTGCCGGCCGCGACGATCTGGCCCGCGCCGTTGATGTTCGCCGGCGTCAGGCCCAGCTTCTCCAGGTGCGCCACGGTCGTCTCCGGGTCGCCGCCGAGCAGCGCCGCCATGCCCGTCTCCGTGATCGCGGCGGCGTCGGCCATGGCCAGACCCCGCTTGCGGACCAGCGAGAGCGCGGCGGTGTCGTCCAGTACGCCCGCGAAGGCGGCGGCGGTGATCTCACCGACGCTGTGACCCGCGACCGCGCCGGGGACGATGTCACCCAGTGCCGTGGCGGACAGCAGCCCGGCCGCGACCAGCAGCGGCTGGGCGACGGCGGTGTCGCGGATCGCGTCCGCGTCGGCCTTGGTGCCGTAGTGGGCGAGGTCGAGTCCGATGGCGTCGGACCACGCGGCGACGCGGTCGGCGGCGCCGGGGAGGTCGAGCCATTCAGTCAGGAAGCCGGGCGTCTGGGCGCCCTGGCCGGGAGCGACGAGTACGAGCACTCTCACACTCTCTCTTGGGGACGGCCACGGCCGCCCGTGAGGACAAGGACGAAGAACAGCAGGGGGTTTTGTAGAGCCCCGACAAAAGGCTAGAGCTGAAGATCACCGTCGGCCAGACGCCCCAGGATCAGCGCGATCCTCAGCGTGAACGCAGAGCGTACATCGGAGGGTGACCATCCGGTGACGTCAGTCACACGTCGGAGCCGGTAACGAACCGTGTTGGGGTGAACGAACAGCATCCGCGCCGCGCCCTCGAGACTGCTCGCCTGTTCCAGATACACACTGAGCGTTTCGAGCAGCGCGGCCCCGGCCTCTTCCAGCGGTCTGTAGATCTCCTCCACCAACTGCTCCCGCGCGGCCGGGTCTCCGGCCATCGCGCGCTCCGGCAGCAGATCGTCCGCCAGTACCGGGCGCGGGGCGTCCTGCCAGGCCGAACACGCCTTGAGTCCCGCCGCGGCGGCCTGCGCGGACCGGGTCGCGGCCAGCAGGTCGGGCACCACGGGACCGGCCACGACCGGCCCCGCCGCATACGGCCCGATCAGCGACTTGGCCACGCCCAGCGGGTTGTCGTTGCCGCCCGCGATCACCACGAGCCGGTCGCCGAGCACCCCGGTCAGCACCTGCAGTTTGGCGTGCCGGGCGGCCCGCCGGATGGCCTCCACGGTCAGTTCGGAGTCCCCGTCGGGCGCGGTGCCCAGCACCACGCACACATGGTCGGGCGAGTTCCAGCCCAGCGCGGCGGCCCGCGACACGGCCCCCTCGTCGGCCTCCCCGCTGAGCACCGCGTTCACCACCAGTGACTCCAGCCGCGCGTCCCAGGCACCCCGTGCCTCGGCGGCCTGGGCGTACACCTGGGCGGTGGCGAAGGCGATCTCCCGCGCGTACACCAGCAGTGCCTCGCGCAGTACGTTCTCGTCGCCGGGAGCCGCCACCTCGTCGATGGCGGACTCCATCACCTCGATGGTGGTCCGCACCATCTCCACGGTCTGCCGCAGCGTGATGGCCCGGGTCAGCTCGCGCGGCGCGGTGCCGAAGACATCGGTGGAGATGGCCTGCGGGGCGTCCGGGCGCCGGAACCACTCGGTGAAGGCGGCGATGCCCGCCTGGGCGACCAGCCCGATCCACGACCGGTTCTCCGGGGGCATCGCCCGGTACCAGGACAGCGTGCCGTCCATCCGCGCGATCGCCTGCGCGGCGAGACTGCCGGACGACTTCTCCAGCCGCTTCAACGTCGCGGCGTGCGGATGCGCGGGGCGCGCCGCGGCTTCGTTGGTACTGGTTTCGGGTTCGGGCACGGGGACAAGACTGCCTTATCGGTACGGCCGCGCGTGTCGCCGGGGCTACGGTGGTCCACGTGATGGACGTACGGCGCGCTCACGAGCGCTATCAGGGCGGCGACCCGGCGGCCGGAATCGAGACCCGGCACGCGTTCTCCTTCGGCCCGCACTACGACCCCGACAACCTCCGCTTCGGCGCGGTGATCGCCTGCAACGAGGAGCACCTCGCCCCCGGCGCCGGCTTCGACGAGCACCCGCACAGCCACACGGAGATCGTGACCTGGGTGATCGAGGGCGAGCTGACCCACCAGGACTCCACGGGCCGGGAGACGGTCGTCCGCCCCGGCGACGTCCAGCACCTTTCCGCCGCCTCGGGCGTCCGCCACGTGGAACGCAACGCGGGCGACGGCCCTCTCACCTTCCTCCAGATGTGGCTGGCCCCCCTGGACCCCGGCGGCGACCCCTCCTACGACGTGATCCGGGGCATAGCCGACTCCACCCCGTACGCCCTCCCGGCGGCAGGCGCGATGCTCCACGTACGCCGCCTGACCGCGGGGGAGCGGACGGCGATCCCGGACGGCGCGCACCTCTACGCCCACGTGGTCCACGGCGAGGCGGAACTGAACGGCGAACCGCTGGGCCCGGGCGACGCGGCCCGCCTCACCGCCACGAAGGACCTGGAAGCCCTCGCCAGGACCCCGACGGCAGAACTGCTGATCTGGGAGATGCGGTGAGCACGCCGCGGCCCCGCCAGGGAAGGCGCACGGAACTCGAGTGATGCACGTCATAGCCGTTCGCTGTCCGATCGGTCAGTTCTGACCGATCGGACAGTTACGGTGGGGGAATGGCACGCTCCGCCTCCGCCATGCGCGGCCGGATACTGAAGTCGGCACTGCGGCTGTTCGCCGTGCACGGGTTCCGAGGCACCTCGTTGCAGGACATCGCCTCGGACGTGGGCTGCTCGAAGGCATCGCTCCTCTACCACTTCGCCGGCAAGGAGAAGATCCTCACCGAGCTGCTGACCCCGACCCAGGACGCCCTCGCTGCACTGCTCGGCCGCGTGGCCGGTCTCGACGGCGGCCGGCTGGTGGAGGAGACCGTCGTCGGATACGTCGACCTGACGCTGCGGTACCGCCTCGAGATCCGGCTGCTCTTCGAGGACATCACCGAGATGTCCTGCCACCAGGACCTCAGGGTCATGGAGTTGGCCGACGGCCTGCTGGACGCGCTGGCCGGCCGCTCGCAGCGGGCCCCGGCCCGGGTGGCGGCGTGGATGGTCCTCGGGGCCGTCTTCATCACCAGCGCCGCCGACAGCGAAGTGGTGCCGGACGAGGTGCTGCGCGCCGAGATGATCCGCAGCGCGCTGCGGACGCTCGACCACAACCGCAGGTGAATCGCGTATCCCCTGATTCCCGTTGATCCCCTGATCCCCTACGGAAAGATCCTTCTTCCATGGCGACCTTGCTGTACCGGCTCGGGCGGTTCTCCTTCCGCAGAAGAGGCCGAATAGCCGCGGTCTGGCTGCTCCTGCTGACCCTGCTGGGTATCGGAGCCGCCACCCTGATGGGCCCGACGAGCGACAAGTTCTCCATACCGGGCACCGAGTCCCAGCGGGCGCTGGACGATCTCGGCCGGCAGTTCCCGCAAGCCGACGGAGCCACCGGCACCATCGTCGTCGTCGCGCCCGAGGGCACGAAACTGGACCCCGCGGCCGTGGCGCCCGTGGTCAGGGAAGCCTCGGGGATCGACGGCGTCACCGCCGCCGTGGATCCGTTCCGGACCGGCGCCGTCTCCCAGGACGGCCGCTACGCCCTGGTCCAGGTGCAGTTCGACAAGGGCGTCGACGAGGTCACCGACGAGCAGAAGTCGGCCTACGAAACCGTCGGCGCGGACGCCGAGGGCCTGCGGGTCGAGCACGGCGGCGAGGTCATGGGCGGTGAGGTGGAGGTCGGCTCCACGGAGGCCCTCGGAGTACTGGTCGCCGCGGTGGTCCTGGTCGTCACCTTCGGCTCGCTGGTGGCCGCCGGCATGACCCTGCTGAACGCACTGATCGGCGTCGCGGTCGGTATGGCCGGCCTCTTCTCCCTGACCAGTGTCATCGAACTGACCTCCACCGCCCCCATCCTGGCGCTCATGCTCGGCCTGGCCGTCGGCATCGACTACTCGCTCTTCATCACCTCCCGCTATCGCCAGTACCTCGGCGAGGGCCTCGCGCCCGAGGAGGCCGCCGGCCGCGCGACCGGCACGGCCGGCTCCGCCGTCGTCTTCGCCGGGGCCACCGTCGTCATCGCCCTGGCGGGCCTCTCCGTCGTGGGCATCCCCTTCCTGAGCATCATGGGCCTGGCCGCGGCGGGCACCGTGGCCGTCGCCGTCCTGGTCGCCCTCACCCTGCTGCCGGCCTTCCTCTCCTTCGCCGGCCGGAGGATCCTGCCGCGCAAGCAGCGCCGGGCGAGCGGACTCACCTTCGAGAAGAGCACCGCGGAGAAGAGCGGCACCGACGCGAACACCCCCGACGCGAACACCACTGACAAGACCGCCGCCCCCGAAGGCCTCGGCTTCACCTGGGGCCGGCTCGTGACCCGGCTGCGCGTCCCGCTCCTGATCGCCGGAATCCTCGGGCTGGGCGCGCTCGCCCTGCCGGCTCAGGACATGCGTATCGCCCTGCCGGACGCGGGGACCGCCGCCGAGGGTTCCCCCGCCCGCGAGGCGTACGACCTCACGTCCGAGGGCTTCGGCGAGGGCTTCAACGGCCGGCTCATCGCCGTGGTCAACGGCAAGGACGCGCAGTCGACCGGGACGGCCGCGGAGCAGGCCACCGCCCTCATCAAGGACACCGATGGCGTTCTGGCCGTGGCTCCGCCGCAGTTGAACGAGCAGGGCACCACCGCCCTGCTGGCCATCATTCCCGAGGCCGGCCCGACGGCCGTCGCCACCGAGGACGCCGTCCAGGACATCCGCGACCGGGTGGCGGGCGTCGAGGGTGCCGACATCGCCCTCACCGGCGCGACCGCCCTCGGCATCGACGTCTCGGAGAAGCTCGCCGACGCCCTGCCGGTGTATCTGCTGCTGGTGGTGGGCCTGTCCATCCTGCTGCTCATGCTGGTCTTCCGGTCGTTCCTGGTACCGCTGAAGGCGGCCGTGGGCTTCCTGCTCACCGTGGGCGCGACCTTCGGCATCACCGTCGCCATCTTCCAGCAGGGCCACCTCGCGGGCCTCGTGGGCGTCGACACCCCCGGTCCGCTGGTGAGCTTCCTGCCGATCCTGCTCATCGGCATCCTGTTCGGCCTCGCGATGGACTACGAGGTCTTCCTCGTCTCCCGTATGCGGGAGGACTTCGTCCACGGCGCCGACCCCCAGGCGGCCGTGGTCAGCGGCATGGGCCACAACGCCCGGGTCGTCACGGCCGCCGCGCTCATCATGACGTCGGTGTTCGGAGGCTTCGTCCTCCTGGACGACCCGATCATCAAGTCCATCGGGTTCGCCCTCGCCGTCGGCGTGGTCATCGACGCCTTCGTCGTCCGCATGACGCTGGTCCCGGCCGTCATGTCGCTGCTCGGCCGTGCCGCGTGGTGGCTGCCCAGGTCCGTCGACAGGGCACTGCCCGACCTCGACATCGAGGGCGAGAGGCTGAACCCGCGGCCGGCCCCCGAGACGCCGGAGAAGACCACCGTCCCGGTCTGACCCGCGCACCGGCCGGACCGCATCGCACCGAAGGAGGACGGGACCTGAGCAACGGTCCCGTCCTCCTGCCGTTCCCTTCCGCCTTCCTCACCCCACGGCGCCGCTCCCGGGCCCGGGTCAGCCGCGCAACTCCGCCAGCACCGCGTCGGTGAACGGCGGCCACGCCTCGGTCGCCCACGGTCCGAAGGCACGGCCGGCCAGCGCCACACAGGCCGCGCCCGCGTCCGGGTCGATCCACAGGAACGTCCCCGACTGGCCGAAATGGCCGAAGGCACGGGGCGAGGACGACGTACCCGTCCAGTGCGGAGACTTGGAGTCCCGGATCTCGAAGCCGAGGCCCCAGTCGTTGGGATTCTGGTGGCCGTAGCCCGGCAGGACACCCTTCGTGCCCGGGTACTGCACGGTCATCGCGGCCGCTACCGTACGCGGGTCCAGCAGCCGGGGCGCCTGCACCTCGGCGGCGAAGAGCAGCAGGTCGTCCACCGTGGAGACCGCGTCCTTCGCCGGGGAGCCCTCCAGCGAGGTCGCCGCCATCCCCAAAGGCTCCAGCACCGCCTGCCGCAGATACTCGCCGAACGGGATCTCCGTCGCCTTGGCGACATGGTCGCCGAGCTGCTCGAAGCCCGCGTTCGAGTACAGGCGGCGCTCACCGGGTGCCGAGGTCACCCTGTGCTCGTCGAAGGCGAGCCCCGAGGTGTGCGCGAGGAGGTGCCGTACGGTCGAGCCGTCCGGGCCCGCCGGTTCGTCCAGCTCGATCGCGCCCTCCTCGTACGCCACCAGCACCGCGTACGCGGCGAGCGGCTTGGTGACCGAGGCCAGCGGGAAGCGGCGGCCGGCGGGACCGTGGGTGCCGACGACGGTGCCGTCCGCCCGTACGGCACCCGCCGAGGCGGTGGGAACCGGCCAGTTCTCGATCAACGCGAGGCTCTTGAGCGACATGCCGTCGAGCCTAAGCGCTCGGAGGGTCGGTTCCCGCAAGGGGTCCGGCTTGGGCGCGAAGCCCAGCGCCGCGTCCTTCGGCGTCGCACGGCGTACAGGGGTCATGACCGTACGCCGATGAGCCACCCGCCTCCCCGTCCTGCCCATTTCTCACCCGGGTCGCTTGCTTGGAGCGCACTCAAGGGTTTTAGCGTGGGGGCATGACGGTGACGGAGACGGAGAGCATCGCGGAGGGCGGCGCGGAGAGCTGCGCCGGGCCCCGGCAGGGAAATCGACGGCCGGACGGCGCGGACAAGTACACGATCAGCGAGGTCGTCGCCCTCACCGGGCTGTCGGCGCACACCCTGCGCTGGTACGAGCGCATCGGACTGATGCCGCACATCGACCGGTCCCACACCGGGCAGCGGCGCTACAGCAACCGCGACCTCGACTGGCTCGACCTCGTGGGCAAGCTCCGACTGACCGGGATGCCGGTCGCGGACATGGTGCGGTACGCGGAACTCGTCCGGGCGGGCGATGACACGTACACCGAGCGTTTCGAACTGCTCCGGCAGACCCGTGAGGACGTACTGTCCCGCATCGCCGAACTCCAGGGCACGCTCGCCGTGCTCGACCGGAAGCTCGGCTTCTACGCGGACGCGGGGCGCGCCCTGGCCTCGGAGAGGACGGGCTGATTCCTCCGGGCGCGCGGTAGCTGTGGCGGGGCGGGGGGAGGTCGCGCGGCACGCCGCCGACGGGGTGTCGCCGCGCCCACCCGTGCCGCCTTGCGGCACGATTGCCCGCGGCTGGGCGGCTGGGCGGCTGGGCGGCTGGGGGGATCGGCGGGAGGGCGGCGCGCCCTGAAGGGGCGCGGGGAACTGCGCGATCAGCCACGTACGGCCCGAGGCCGACCTCACCACCGCCGTCGGCGGACGCTAGAGCTCCGAGAGCAACTGCGCCTTCTTCGAGGAGAACTCCTCGTCGGTCACCAGGCCCGCCTGATGCAACTCCCCGAGGTGGCGGATCCGCTCCGCGATATCCGCCGGATCCCGCCGCGCCCGCGCCGTCGGCACCACCACCGGCGCACAGCTCCGCACCGCCGCCAGCACCGCCGCCGCGAACGGCAGCGACTCGTGCACGGGCCCGTACCCCAGCCCGAACACCACCGCCGCCGGATCCTGGTCGGGCTGCCCCGCCACGCCCCCCGCGTCCCGCCGCAGCAGCCGCAGATGTCCCTCGAACACCTCGGGCGACCGCCACTCCACGCCGCTCAACTCGTCCACCGGGAACCGCTGGTCGCCGGCCTTCCACTTCGCCGACGACGCGCCCGTCCAGAACCACCGGAACGACACCGCCGTACCGTCGAAACTCGCCTTCCCGTCGTACGCCTTGAACCGCAGCGGCACCTCGGGAGCCGTCACCAGATGGCGTTCGGCGGGCCCGGACTCGGTGAGCAGACCGCGCAGTTCGTCGGCGTAGTACTCGGCGAGCGTCTCCCGCTCGGCGGGCAGCACCAGCCGGTAGGGGTCGGTGCTCTCCTTCAACTGCCCGGCGGCCGCCTCCATCAGCGGATCCGCACCGGGCCGCAGCTCGATGCGCAGCGCCACCGTGCCGCGCTTCCCCGGTGTGAGGGTCACCCCCTCGATCGCGTCCAGGGGTATCCGCCGCTCCCCGAGGGCCTGGAACAGCTTGGGTGTTCGAATCCCACGTTCGTAACGGATGCGCACGGAGTCGGACCCGAACTCCCAGGCGGCATGAAATCCGGCCAGTACGTCACCCATGCGGCTCATCGTATGCGGCACGAGCTTCTCCGTCCCTTCTCCACGCATACCGCAGTATCTCCGCCTCTACGCGCGTCCGGTAGTGGTCGTACCGGACAAACCCGCCCGGCAGACGTCGTCCTCTCCCGCGCAGGACACCGCGCGGTATGCGCCAACACCGATCTCGGCGAAGTTCCGCAGGCTGTCCGTGCCCGGTTCGAAGTACCCGGCGTGCCCCTTCGCCTCCCGCGCCGACAGCACCCGCGCACCGAATCCCGCCGCCACCGGGTCGGCCCCGTGGCCCAGTCCGCCGAGTTCCAGGTACGGCACGTCCTGGATCCAGTCGTCGGCGTCCCGCATCGCCCACACCCGGGCGGTGGTGCGCAGTTGGGCGGCGTTCTCGGCCCGCATGCCGGGGCTGCCGGCCACCGCGATGTCGGCCACCCGCTCCGGCAGCGAGTGCGCGGCGATCCCGCACACCACGGAGCCGTAGCTGTGGCAGAACAGCGACACCGGCGCGACGCCGGGCAGTCCCCGCACCAGCGCGTCCAGCCGCTCGGCGCCGTCCTCGGCGCGCATCGCCGTGGCCGCGTCCATGCCGAGCCCGCTGGGCGCGGTGTAGTCGGCCCAGGCGATCACGGCCGTACGGGTCGAGGGTGCCGCGTCCCGCTCGGCGGCGTACAGGGACTTCGCCATGCCGACGGGGGCCGAGTACGTGCGTTGGGTGCGCTGGAAGGTGAGCAGGTCGGTGTCGACGCCGGGGACGACGACCGAGATCCGCTCGGCCCTGCCCAGATCGCCGAAGACCTCGGCGACCCGGCCGGGGCCCGCGGGGTTGAAGGCGAGGATGTGCCGGCCCGGCTCCATCAGCGCCGCGAGGCGGGTCATCCGGTGGCCCGCCTGCCGCTGGCCCGAGGGCGTGAGACGGCGGTCGTGCCGGCGGGCGACTTCGATCTCGTGTGCCTGTTCCAGCGCGATGCGGTTGGCGCGGTAGCGCAGCCGGACCGGGGCGCCGTTCATGTTGCCGACCGCGAGCGGATAGCGGCGGGCGAGGCTCGTGCGCTGTCCGTCGGTGAGCGTGGCGAAGAACCGGGCGAGCCGGGTCGGCGACGACTGCGGGTCCGGCAGCCGGTGGCCGGCTATCCGGCCGTGCTCCCAGGCGGTGAGCGATGCCTGCAGCGGAGCGGGGTGGCGCTGGTGGCGCAGCGCCGTCCACCCGGTCGTCGCCAGCATCACGAAGACGACGGCGAGCGCGAGCAACGCGCGCCAGACGTTCAATTGCGGGGAGGTGTCGAAGGAAGTCACTGGGAGGACACACTAGGAGAACGAGAGGGTCTCGCGTGAATCAAGTGACCGGTATCACGTTTCGTCGCTCCCGCGCCGTGTGCGGCCGCCACCGCCGTACGGCGTGAATTCCCCGCCGATACGGGGGTACCCGCCAAGTCAACCAACCCTTACAGGGAGTTGAGGATGGCGAGCTTCGGACACGGTACGCGCAGGCACCCCCGCACACGTGGCCGGACGTGGTCACGGTCCGGGCCGGATCGCGCGACCCTCGGAATTATCGGAGTCATCTGCGCGGTCGCCGGTTTCTTCGTGCTGGGGATCATCCTCGGCCCGGTGGCGATCGTCTGCGGCTGGCTCGCCATGGGCCGCAGCTGGGCGGGATCCCGCCCGGTACCGGCCCTGGTCGCCCTGGTCCTGGGCGCCATCGACACGCTCCTGGCCCTCCTCTGGCTGGCCGGAGCAACAGCGGGCTACGGCATGCTCTGACGCGGCCCGACACGGACAGGCCCCCGGCACCGCACAACGCCGGGGGCCTCTCCACACCCCCAGCCGCGCCCCGCGGCGGGTGTCACCCCCCGGAACCCATCCACCTACCCAGCTGGACCTGGGGAGGCACCCCCAGGGCGGTACGGGTGGGCGCAGCGGCACTGCCGCGCCACGCGCCCCCCACGCCCGCCCCCTCCGAGCCCTGCGCGCCGCGCGACCGCGCACGGCGCGGCCCTCTCAAGCGCGCGCCGCGCGACCCGGGACCCGCGAGCCCCGCGCCCACGCACCCCCCGCCAAGCCCGGCGCAGCGCTACGCGTCGCCCCCCGCCACCCCCGGATCCGCCGCCGCCGCATCCAGCAACTGATACCGGTCGATCGCCTGCTTCAGCACCGACCGGTCCACATGCCCCTCCCGCGCCAGCTCCGTCAGCACCGCCACCACCACCGACTGCGCGTCGATGTGGAAGAACCGCCGAGCGGCCCCGCGTGTGTCCGCGAACCCGAACCCGTCCGCGCCCAGCGACTGATACGTCCCCGGCACCCACCGCGAGATCTGGTCCGGCACCGCCCGCATCCAGTCGGACACCGCCACCACCGGCCCCCGCGCCGCCGCGAGCTTCCGCGTGACATACGGCACCCGCTGCTCCTCCTCCGGATGCAGCAGGTTGTGCCGCTCGCACTCCACGGCCTCGCGCCGCAGCTCGTTCCAGGAGGTCGCCGACCAGACGTCCGCCCTGACGTCCCACTCCTCCGCGAGGATCCTCTGCGCCTCGATCGCCCACGGCAGCGCCACCCCGGACGCCAGGATCTGCGCCGGCAGGGAGCCCGCCGTGCCCTCGCCGAAGCGGTAGAGGCCCTTGACGATGCCCTCCGCGTCCACGTTCTCGGGCTCGGCCGGGTGCCGGATCGGCTCGTTGTACACCGTCAGGTAGTAGAAGACGTCCTCGCCGTGCGGGAACTCCTCGGAGGAGCCGTACATCCGGCGCAGCCCGTCCCGCACGATGTGCGCGATCTCGAACCCGAACGCCGGGTCGTACGCGACACACCCGGGGTTCGTCGACGCCAGCAGCTGCGAGTGGCCGTCCGCGTGCTGGAGACCCTCACCGGTCAGCGTCGTACGCCCCGCCGTCGCGCCCAGGACGAAACCGCGCGCCATCTGGTCGGCCATCTGCCAGAACTGGTCACCGGTGCGCTGGAAACCGAACATCGAGTAGAAGACGTACACCGGGATGAGCGGCTCGCCGTGCGTGGCGTATGCCGAGCCCGCGGCGATCAGCGAGGCCGTGCAGCCGGCCTCGGAGATGCCGTCGTGCAGCATCTGCCCGTTCGGCGCCTCCTTGTAGGCGAGCAGCAGCTCCCGGTCCACCGACTCGTACTGCTGGCCGAGCGGGTTGTAGATCTTCGCACTCGGGAAGAACGAGTCCATGCCGAACGTGCGGTACTCGTCCGGCGCGATCAATACGAACCTCCTGCCGATCTCCTTGTCCCGCATGAGGTCCTTGAGGAGCCGTACGAAGGCCATGGTCGTCGCGATGGACTGCTGGCCCGAGCCCTTCTTCACGGTCGCGTACGTCTTGTCATCGGGCAGCCGCAGCGGCTTCGACCGCACCACCCGGGTCGGCACGTACCCGCCCAGCGACTTGCGGCGGTCGTGCATGTACTGCATCTCCTCCGTGTCCGGCCCCGGGTGGTAGTAGGGCGGCAGACCGGATTCGAGGTCCTGGTCGGCGATCGGCAGATGCAGCCGGTCCCGGAAGTGCTTGAGGTCGTCGACCGTCAGCTTCTTCATCTGGTGGGTGGCGTTGCGGCCCTCGAAGTTGGGGCCCAGCGTCCAGCCCTTGACCGTCTTCGCGAGGATCACCGTGGGCTGGCCCTTGTGCTCGACCGCCGCCTGGTACGCCGCGTAGATCTTGCGGTGGTCGTGGCCGCCGCGCCCCAGATGCAGGATCTGGTCGTCGGTCATGCCCTCGACCATGGCGCGCAGCCGGTGGTCGTCACCGAAGAAGTGGTCGCGGATGTATTCGCCCGACTCGGTGGCGTACGTCTGGAACTGCCCGTCCGGCGTGGTGTTCATGCGGTTGACCAGCACGCCGTCCCGGTCCTGGGCGAGCAGCGGGTCCCAGGTGCGGTCCCAGATGAGCTTGATCACGTTCCAGCCGGCGCCCCGGAAGATCGACTCCAGCTCCTGGATGATCTTGCCGTTGCCGCGTACCGGGCCGTCCAGCCGCTGGAGGTTGCAGTTGACGACGAAGGTCAGGTTGTCCAGGCCCTCGCGCGCGGCGATGGACAGCTGGCCCAGCGACTCGGGCTCGTCCATCTCGCCGTCGCCGAGGAACGCCCACACGCGTGAGCGCGTGGTGTCCGCGATGCCGCGCGCGTGCATGTAGCGGTTCATCCGCGCCTGGTAGATCGCGCCGATCGGCCCGAGGCCCATCGACACGGTCGGGAACTCCCAGAAGTCCGGCATCAGCCGCGGGTGCGGATACGACGACAGGGTGTACGGCGCCTTCGACTTCTCCTGGCGGAAGCCGTCCAGGTGCCGCTCGCTCAGCCGGTCCAGCAGATACGCGCGGGCGTAGATGCCGGGCGAGGCGTGGCCCTGGAAGAAGACCTGGTCGCCGCCGTCGCCCTCGTCCTTGCCGCGGAAGAAGTGGTTGAAGCCGACGTCGTACAGCGACGCGGAGGAGGCGAAGGTCGCGATGTGGCCGCCGACACCGATACCGGGCCGCTGGGCGCGGGAGACCATCACCGCGGCGTTCCAGCGGGTCGCGTTGAGGATCCTGCGCTCGATCTCCTCGTTGCCCGGGAAGAACGGCTCCGCGCGGGTCGGGATCGTGTTGACGTAGTCCGTGCTGCGCATCTCGGGCACGGCCACGCGCTTCTCGCGGGCACGCTCGATGAGCCGCAGCATCAGATAGCGGGCCCGCTCCCGGCCGCGCTCGTCGACCGCGGCGTCGAGGGAGTCGAGCCACTCCTGCGTTTCCTCGGGATCGAAGTCAGGAACCTGACTCGGAAGGCCGCCAATGATGATCGGGTTGCGATCGGATGCGGAAGCCACGCTGTTCCTTACCTGTCAGAGGGCCGTGAGTCGGGCCGCTGTTCTGCCGGTACGGCCCGGATTGCGCCGATCCCATGGTCCACCTCGGGGCGGTCGCCGTCATCTCTACCGGGAGGTAATCCGCGGCCGGTGCCAGTACGGTGTCTATGGGGCTCGTCCATTCGAGTCTTCGCACACACAGACGGTTCCCAAAGGGCCAAACGGGGCACAAAGGTGTGGTGTGCGTCACTACAGGCCATGATGGTGTGCCTGGAGTTGCGGTGACCCGGCCAGGATCGTCACCGTTTCGTCGGTCTGCACGGCCGGGTACTTGCGCGATTCGTCCCGCCCGTGTGGACTACGGCCAAGCTTCGCGCACGCGCGTGGCTGAGATATTCCCAAGACATGATCAGGAGGCAACCCGTGAGCGCGACCGCGGACCACGCGGAGGAGCGGACGAACCCTGCCGCCAGGCTGGGGTTCCAGCCCGGGCAGGTGGTCCAGGAGATCGGCTACGACGACGACGTCGACCAGGAGCTCCGCGAGGCCATTGAGGGCGTCATCGAGAGCGACCTCGTCGACGAGGACTACGACGACGTGGCTGACGCCGTTGTGCTGTGGTTCCGCGACGACGACGGCGACCTGACGGATGCGCTGGTGGATGCCACCACGTACATCGAGGAAGGCGGCGCGATTCTGCTCCTCACGCCGAAGACCGGCCGTTCGGGCTATGTGGAGCCGAGCGACATCTCGGAGGCCGCCACCACGGCGGGCCTCACGGCGGCGAAGAGCGTCAGCGTCGGAAAGGACTGGAGCGGCAGCCGGCTGGCGACGCCCAAGGCGGCCAAGTCCAAGCGGTGAACCGTCGGCGGGCGGGCCGGTCGCGTCATGCGTCGGCCCGTCCGCCGGTATGCCGTACTCCCTGCGTAGGGTGGTCGCAGCGAACCACCTCGAAGGGATGAACACGACGATGGCGATCCAGGCCGGAGACAAGGCCCCCGACTTCGAGCTCAAGGACAACCACGGCGCGACCGTGGCGCTGTCCGACTTCCGTGGGCACAAGAACGTGGTGCTGCTGTTCTACCCGTTCGCCTTCACCGGTGTGTGCACCGGCGAGCTGTGCGAGGTCCGCGACCAGCTGCCGCGGTTCGCCGACCGCGACACCCAGGTGCTCGCCGTCTCCAACGACTCCATCCACACCCTGCGTGTCTTCGCCGAGCAGGAGGGCCTGGAGTATCCGCTGCTCAGCGACTTCTGGCCGCACGGCAACGTCTCGCGCGCGTACGGCGTCCTCGACGAGGACAAGGGCTGTGCCGTGCGCGGGACGTTCATCATCGACAAGGAGGGCGTCGTGCGCTGGACCGTGGTGAACGGTCTGCCGGACGCCCGTGACCTGAACGAGTACGTCAAGGCGCTCGACACGCTGTAGTCACGCCGCGGCGTGAGACGCCGGCGGTCCGGCCCGGCACCGGGGTGATTCCTCGGTCGCGGGGCATGCGGCAGCCGGGAACCCGTCACTAGGATCGACTCGTTGATCCGACATCCACCGCACTCAGGGGCATCCACGCCCCAGGACACCAATGGAGGACTCGTGGGAGTCAGCCTCAGCAAGGGCGGCAACGTATCGCTGACCAAGGAGGCGCCGGGCCTGACCGCGGTCATCGTCGGTCTGGGGTGGGACATCCGCACCACGACCGGTACGGACTTCGACCTCGACGCCAGCGCGCTGCTGCTGAACAACAGCGGCAAGGTCTCCAGCGACGCGCACTTCATCTTCTTCAACAACCTGAAGAGCCCGGACGGCTCGGTCGAGCACACCGGCGACAACCTCACCGGTGAGGGCGAGGGCGACGACGAGCAGATCAAGATCAACCTGGCCGGCGTCCCCGCCGACATCGAGAAGATCGTCTTCCCGGTCTCCATCTACGACGCCGAGAACCGCCAGCAGTCGTTCGGCCAGGTGCGCAACGCGTTCATCCGCGTCGTCAACCAGGCCGGCGAGGCCGAGATCGCCCGGTACGACCTCAGTGAGGACGCCTCCACCGAGACCGCGATGGTCTTCGGTGAGTTGTACCGGCACGGCGCGGAGTGGAAGTTCCGCGCCATCGGCCAGGGCTACGCCTCGGGCCTGCGCGGCATCGCGCAGGACTTCGGAGTGAACGTCTAGGGCCTGTCTGACAATTCGCGTCGTCGCCCGAAGGGCGGCCGCGCGGCGTCAGGTGCGTGCTCTCGGTGTGCCGGCCCCAGAGCCTCGTACTGGATGTACTCGGGTCTGGGGCCGGTGCGGCGAGTGGGGGCACCTCCCGCGCCCTTGAGGCAGCGGGGGAGCGTGCATGGCGTCGCGCGGCAGACGGGAATTGTCAGACAGGGCCTAGGTCGTCCGTGAAGGGCGGTCACGCCCGAGCAGGGCCGTCCCGTACGGCCACACCGCCCGGCGCCGCACGGTTTATGTGCGGCGCCGGACGTGTAGGACCACGAAAGAGACAAGATCCGGGGAGGGACCAAGATGGGCGTCACGCTTGCCAAAGGGGGCAATGTCTCCCTGTCCAAGGCCGCACCGAACCTCACACAGGTGATGATCGGGCTCGGCTGGGACGCGCGCTCCACCACCGGAGCCGACTTCGACCTCGACGCCAGCGCGCTGATGTGCGGCGGCGGCCGGGTCATGGGGGACGAGTGGTTCATCTTCTACAACCAGCTCACGAGCCCCGACGGCTCCGTGGAGCACACCGGTGACAATCTCACCGGCGAGGGCGACGGCGACGACGAGTCCCTGCTGGTCGACCTCTCGAAGGTGCCGGAGCGGTGCGACAAGATCGTTTTCCCGGTCTCCATCCATATGGCCGATGAGCGCGGTCAGGCTTTCGGCCAGGTCAGCAATGCCTTCATCCGTGTGGTGAATCAGGCGGACGGTCAGGAACTCGCCCGTTACGACCTCAGCGAGGACGCCTCCACCGAAACGGCGATGATCTTCGGTGAGCTCTACCGCTACCAGGGTGAGTGGAAGTTCCGTGCGGTGGGGCAGGGGTACGCGTCGGGGCTGCGCGGCATCGCTCTAGACTTCGGAGTCAACGTTTCGTAAAGCCGATCACGGCAGCGGGGGAGACCCGTTAATACACCTGGGGTAGCCAGTGGTTCTGAAAACCTTCGGCTGGTCGTTCGCGGTTACCGCGCTCGGTCTGGTCGCAGCGGTCCTCTTCGGGGGGTGGACCGCCTTCGGCATCGTGGCGATCCTCTCCGTGCTCGAGATCTCGCTGTCCTTCGACAACGCGGTGGTCAACGCCGGAATCCTGAAGAAGATGAATGCCTTCTGGCAGAAGATCTTCCTCACCATCGGCATTCTGATCGCCGTCTTCGGTATGCGACTGGTCTTCCCCGTCGTGATCGTCGCGGTCAGTGCCCAGCTCGGGCCGATCGAGGCGGTCGATCTCGCACTCAGTGACAAGGACCGTTACCAGGAACTCGTCACCGACGCCCACCCGGCGATCGCCGCGTTCGGTGGCATGTTCCTGTTGATGATCTTCCTGGACTTCATCTTCGAGGACCGGGACATCAAGTGGCTGTCCTGGCTGGAGCGGCCGCTGGCCAAGCTCGGCAAGGTCGACATGCTGTCGGTCTGCATCGCGCTGATCATCCTGCTGATCTCGGCCATGACCTTCGCCACCAACGCCCACCAGCACGGCGGCGGCCATGCCGACAAGGCCGAGACGGTCCTGCTCGCCGGTATCGCGGGTCTGATCACGTACATGATCGTCGGTGGTCTCTCCGGCTACTTCGAGGACAAGCTCGAAGAGGAGGAGGAACACGAACACGAGGAGGAGGAGAAGGCCGCGCGGGAGGGCAAGCCACGCTCGGCGGTCGCCCTGGCCGGGAAGGCCGCGTTCTTCATGTTCCTCTACCTCGAGGTCCTGGACGCGTCCTTCTCCTTCGACGGCGTGATCGGCGCGTTCGCCATCACCAACGACATCGTCCTGATGGCGCTCGGCCTGGGCATCGGCGCCATGTATGTCCGGTCCCTCACGGTCTACCTGGTCCGCCAGGGCACCCTGGACGAGTACGTCTACCTGGAGCACGGCGCGCACTACGCGATCGGCGCCCTCTCCCTGATCCTGCTCGTCACCATCCAGTACGAGATCCCGGAGCTCATCACCGGCTCCGTGGGTGTGATCCTGATCGGCTGGTCCTTCTGGTCCTCCGTCCGCCGCAACAAGGCACTCGCGGCGGCCGAGGGAAACTCAGGCGACAGGACTGAGGTCTCCTCCGGGGTGTGACAGCCCTCCGGGTGAGGAACGCTCTCGACGGGGCGGCCATCGAGGACCACTCCTCGGGGCCGCCCCGTCGGCCGTCCGGGAGTCCCGGCGGCCCCGAGCGGGGTGCGACGACTGGACTTGGGGCGGGAATGGGATTACTGGACGGACTGTGGCGCGGCCGCGACAGCGCCTTCGACTCGGGCAGCGCGGCCAGCAACGCCATCGAGCTGACCAAACGGCACGGTCAGGTGTCCCTGACCAAGCAGGGTGCGGCCACCGGGCATCTGCGGATCAATCTCAGCTGGCGGATGCGCACCTCCGACTTCGGCGGCTCCCAGCGCGAAAGCCTGCTGCGGCACCCCTTCAAGGCGCTCAAGCCGCCGGAGGTGGTCGGCCACAGCCAGTCCATGGTCAACGTCGACCTCGACCTCGGCTGTCTGTACGAGCTGCAGGACGGCACCAAGGGTGTGGTCCAGCCGCTCGGCGGCCTCCTCGGCGACGTCAACGCGGCGCCGTACGTGAAGCTCAGCGGTGACGACCGGTTCGGGTCGGGCTCGGGCGAGACCATGTACGTCAACCTGGACCAGCGCGAGAACATCAAGCGCCTGCTGGTCTTCGCCTACATCTACGACCAGACCCCGGCGTTCGACCGCACCCACGCCATGGTGACGCTCTACCCCAGCAACGGCCCGCGGATCGAGATCGGCCTCGACGAACGCCACCCCCAGGCCCGCTCCTGCGCGGTGGTGATGATCGAGAACGTCAAGAACGAGATCATCGTCCGCCGTGAGGTGAAGTTCGTCTACGGATTCCAGGGGGAGCTGGACCGGCTGTACGGGTGGGGACTGCAGTGGGGGAGGGGCTTCAAGTCCAAGGCCGACCGCTGAGAAGGCCTTGGACCCGAGGGCCCTCGTGGGTGGTCAGCGTCCGATGAACTGCGGCCCCTGCGGCGGAAGCCGGAAGTCCGGGTCGGCGGAGGCGGCAGCGGCCGGCGGGGGGAAGCCGTACCCGGACGGTGCCGTGGCGGCCGCCGGCGGATAGCCGTAGGCGGGCTGGCCGGCGGCGGGCTGGGGATAGCCGTAGGCCGGCGGGGTGGCCGCGGGCTGCTGCGGATAGCCGTACGCGGGCTGCGCGGGCACCCCCGCCGGCCGCTCGGGCGGCAGCGGCCGGGAGACCTCGGGCACCGGCGGGACGGCCGGGGCATGCGGCCGGGGCAGCGCCTCCGTCCGGTCGGAGGCCGGTACGTGCGCCGTCGGGGGCGGCTGCTGGGTGGTGACCTCGGAGGGGTCGGGCTGGTGGGCCACCTCCGACTCGTCCACCGAGATGCCGAAGTCGGTGGCCAGGCCCTTCAGACCGTTCGAATAGCCCTCGCCGAGCGCCCGGAACTTCCAGCCGTCCCCGCGCCGGTACAGCTCACCGCAGATCAGCGCGGTCTCCTGGCCCGTCTCCGGCTTGATGTCGAAGTACGCCAGCGCCTCCCCGTCGGCGGTCTGCGCGTCGTACAGCAGAATGCGCAGGTCGCGTACGCGGTCGAAGGTGACGCCGTCCGCCGACGCGACGAGCAGAATCCGGCCGACGCCGGACTCGACACCGGCGAGATCCGTCTGGATCGTGTCGGTCAGGCCCCCGTCGGCGCGCTTCTTGCCGAGCCGCCACACCTGGCCGCCCGGGTGCCGTGGCTGGTTGTAGAACACGAAGTCCTCGTCGGAGCGCACACGACCGTCGAGGCCGAGGAGTAGCGCGGAGGCGTCGACGTCCGGCACCCCCTGCCCGGGCGACCAGCGCAGCACGGCACGTACCGTGGTGGTCTCCAGAGGGACGTTCGACCCCTTGAGCATCGCGTGCGTCATGCGGTCATTTTGCCTTCTCCGTCCTGGTCACGACAATGCGGGGGGTTCGGGTCGTCACAGCGGGGTTACCTGAAGTTCATGCCCCGCCGGAACCGCCGACATGGAGCCCTACGTACTATTACCGGCCACCTTCCGACATTTTCCAGAGATTCCAGAGACACCACGGGGGAGTCATATGCGTCACTTCGGGCACATCGCCCCTGCGGTGCGGAAACGTCTCTTCTTCCGGGAGCCCGGCGAGTTCACGCCGGACTCGCCGGCCCGGACGCTGTCCGCCGCCCTCGGCGCCACGCTCTACAGCCCCGCCACCCGGCCCCGGCTCGCCGACGACGTCCTCAAGCAGGGCGGCTGCGGAGTGGTCTCCATGGTGCTGTGCCTGGAGGACTCCATCGGCGACGCCGACGTGGCCGCCGGTGAGGAGAACCTCGTACAGCAGTTCGCCGACCTGGCCGGGCGGCCCGGCGCCGACCTGCCGCTGCTGTTCATCCGGGTCCGCACCCCCGAGCAGATCCCGGACCTGGTGCGCCGTATCGGCCCCGCCGTCCGGCTGCTGTCCGGATTCGTACTGCCGAAGTTCACCTCGGAACGCGGGCTGCCGTTCCTGGAGGCGCTCACCACCGCCGAGGCCGACAGCGGCCACCGGCTCTTCGCCATGCCCGTCCTGGAGTCGCCCGAGCTGCTCTACCGCGAGTCCCGCGTCCAGACCCTCGAGGGGATCTTCCGCGCCGTCGACAAGTACCGCGACCGCGTGCTCGCGCTGCGCCTCGGCGTGACCGACTTCTGCTCCTCCTACGGGCTGCGCAGGGGCCCCGACATGACGGCGTACGACATCCAGGTCGTCGCCTCCGTGATCTCCGACGTGGTGAACATGCTGGCCCGCGCCGACGGCACGGGGTTCACCGTGACCGGGCCGGTGTGGGAGTACTTCCGGGTCCAGGAGCGCATGTTCAAGCCACTTCTGCGGCAGAGCCCCTTCCACGAGGTGAAGGCCGTCGCACTGCGCGAGAAGCTGATCGAACACGCCATGGACGGCCTGCTGCGCGAGATCTCCCTCGACCGGGCCAACGGTCTGCTCGGCAAGACCTGCATCCACCCCTCCCACGTCCTGCCCGTGCACGCGCTGTCCGTCGTCAGCCACGAGGAGTTCAGCGACGCCCAGGACATCCTGCGGCCGGAACGCGGCGGCGGGGGTGTACTCCGGTCGGCGTACACGAACAAGATGAACGAGGTGAAGCCTCATCGCGCCTGGGCCGAGCGGACCCTGCTGCGCGCCGAGGTCTTCGGGGTGGCGAACGCGGACATCGGCTTCGTGGAACTGCTCGCGGCGGGTCTGGCGGAGTGACGAAGAGGGAGAGGTCTGTGAACGAGGGGAAGCGCGGCGTCTGGTCGGGCAGCTGGGTCACGGAGCGGCTCGGCGTCGAGCTGGCCGGCGACGAGAGCCTGCCCGAGCTGCTGGGGCTGGCGCTGCGCCGCAACCCCAAACGGGCCCATCTGCTGGTGTCCAACGTGCTCGGCAAGCATGTCCCGCAGTCGCCGTCCGTCGTGTACGGCCATGGCGTTGCGCTCGGCCGCAGGGTGCGGGAGCTGCTGGGTCCCTCGGCGTCGTCCGCGGTGGTCCTCGGCTACGCCGAGACGGCCACCGGGCTCGGCCACTCGGTGGCCGACGGGCTGGCGGTCGCGCCGTATCTGCACTCGACGCGGCGCCCGGTGGCGGGGACGGCCACGGCCGGGGGGTTCGAGGAGTCGCACTCGCACGCGACGTCGCATCTGCTGCTGCCGGAGGATCGCGCGCTGCTGGCGGGGGGCGGGCCGCTGGTGCTGGTCGACGACGAGTTCTCGACGGGTAACACGGTGCTCAACACCGTACGAGATCTTCATGCGCGGTATCCGCGGGAGCGGTATGTGGTGGTCGCGCTGGTCGACATGCGGTCGGGTGCGGACGCGGGGCGGCTGGAGTCGTTCTCCCGCTCGATCGGAGCGAGGATCGACCTGGTCACGACGGCGTCGGGCACGGTCCGTTTGCCTGCCGGCGTGCTGGAACGCGGCCAGGCGCTGGTAGCGGAGCACGACGGCGCGTCGGGGCCGTTCGCGCAGTTCCCCGCGCCCCTTCAGGGCGCTGCTGCTCCCGCCCCCTTCGAAGCGGACGGTACGACGGTCGCCCCAGGGGCGCGGGGAACTGCGCGCCCAGCCACGGGTGGCCCGCGGCCGTCCACCGGGCTGGAGGGGGGTTCGGTCTCCTCCGGAGCGGACGGTACGACGGTCGCCCCAGGGGCGCGGGGAACTGCGCGAACGGCCCACGACGGCCCGCGGGCGGACCGCTCGTTCACGCGAGTGGACCTGCGCTGGCCCGACCGCCTCCCCGACGGGGGCCGGCACGGGTTCACCCCCGCGCACCGCGCCCGGCTGGAGCGCGCGCTCCCCGGCATGGCCGCCCGTCTCGCAGAGGCGATGACAGACACCCCGCACCGCGTACTCGTCCTCGGCTTCGAGGAGCTGATGTACACCCCCCTCCGCCTGGCGGCCGAGCTGGAGCGGACGGCGGCAGCCACCGGCGTGGACATACGCTTCTCCACCACCACCCGCTCCCCCGTCCTCGCCGTCGACGACCCCGGTTACGCGATACGCACCCGCCTGACCTTCCCCGCCCACGACGACCCCGCCGACGGCCCCGGCGACCGCTACGCCTACAACGTCGCCGGCGCCGGCTTCGACGCCGTCGTCGCCGTCGTCGACTCCGCCGCCGACACCCCCGCGCTGCACGCCCCCGACGGCCTGCTCGCCCGCCTCGCCGCGCACACCCCGCACGTTCTCCTCGCGGTCGTACCGTCGTACGTACCAGCCGAAAGGCCCGCCACCATGCTGCCCGAGCCCCTCAGAGGCCCCGCCTTCTCCTCGTACGCGCCCGAGGAGGTCGGCTGGCTGCTCCAGGACCTCTCGGACGTGACCCTGGAGGCGCCGACCGAGGAGCGCGAGGAGGCCATCCAGAGCGGCGGCGCGCACTACGCGGAGTCGCTGCCGGTGGAGTACCAGCCCAGCGAGCAGTACCGGCGGCTGTTCCACACCGCCCTCGACGAGTCGGCGGACCGCCTCGCCCACGCGGTCGGTGTGGTCACGGAGACCGTCCTCGCCGAACGGTCCCGCCCGGTCCTGGTGTCGCTGGCCCGCGCCGGCACCCCCGTCGGCATCCTGATGCGCCGCTGGGCCCAGCACCGCCACCAGCTCGAACTCCCGCACTACGCCGTCTCCATCGTGCGCGGCCGCGGGATCGACGCCAACGCGCTGCGCTGGCTGGCCGCCCACCACGACCCCCGCGACGTGGTGTTCGTCGACGGCTGGACCGGCAAGGGCGCCATCACCCGCGAACTCGCCCAGGCGATCGAGGAGTTCGAGAAGACCGAGGGCGTCACCGGCTTCGACCCGGAGATCGCGGTCCTCGCCGACCCCGGCTCCTGCGTCCGCACCTACGGCACCCGCGACGACTATCTGATCCCCTCCGCCTGCCTCAACTCCACGGTCTCCGGCCTGGTCTCCCGTACGGTGCTCCGCGCGGACCTGGTCGGCCCGGACGACTTCCACGGCGCGAAGTTCTACCGCGAACTCGCCGGCGCGGACCTCTCCGTGGCCTTCCTGGACGCCGTCTCCGCCCGCTTCCCCCATGTCGCCGACGCCGCCTGCGCCCAGGCCAAGGAACTGCTCGCCGCCGACCGCACCCCCACCTGGGAGGGCTGGGCGGCCGTCGAGCGCATCAGCGAGGAGTACGGCATCCACGACGTGAACCTCGTCAAGCCCGGCGTCGGCGAGACCACCCGGGTGCTGCTGCGCCGGGTCCCCTGGAAGGTGCTGGCCCGTTCGGGGGCCGGCCGCGACCTCGACCACGTCCGCCTGCTCGCGGAGCAGCGAGGTGTCCCCGTCGAGGAGGTCGACGAACTCCCCTACACCTGCGTGGGGTTGATCCACCCCCGCTACACGCGCGGCGCGACCGGTGTCGACGGCAGGGCGGTGACCCGCTGATGCCCGTCGTCGTCGCGAGCGATCTCGACCGTACGCTCATCTACTCCGCCGCCGCCCTCGCGCTGACCATGCCGGACGCGCGGGCACCCCGGCTGCTGTGCGTCGAGGTCCATGAGAGCAAGCCCCTGTCGTACATGACGGAGACGGCCGCGCAGCTCCTCACCGATCTCGGTGACGAGGCGCTGTTCGTGCCGACGACGACCCGCACCCGCAAGCAGTACCAGCGCATCAACCTCCCCGGCCCGCCCCCGGCTTACGCCATCTGCGCGAACGGCGGACACCTCCTCGTCGACGGCGTGTCCGACGAGGACTGGCACGCCCGGGTGCAGGCCCGGCTGGCCGAGGAGTGCGCCCCGCTGGCCGAGGTGCAGGAGCATCTGCTGCGGACCGCCGACCCGGTGTGGGTGCGCAAGCACCGGATCGCCGAGGACCTCTTCGCCTATCTCGTCGTCGAGCGCGAACTGCTGCCCGAGGAGTGGGTGAAGGAACTCGGGGAGTGGGCGGAGAACCGCGGCTGGACGGTCTCCCTCCAGGGCCGCAAGATCTACGCCGTGCCCAAACCGCTCACCAAGAGCGCCGCCATGCACGAGGTGGCCCGCCGCAGCGGCGCCGCTCTCACGCTCGCCGCCGGCGACTCCCTCCTCGACGCCGACCTGCTGCTCGCGGCGGACCAGGGCTGGCGCCCGGGGCACGGCGAACTGGCCGAGGCGGACTGGACGGCGCCGGCGATCCGGGCGCTCCCGGAGCGGGGCGTCCTGGCGGGGGAACGCATTCTGCGCGAACTGCTGCGAACGGTGAGGGCGCCAGGCTGAGAGGCTGTTCCCACCCCCGCTCCTCAAACGCCGGAGGGGCTGGTTTCAGCCCCTCCGGCGTTTGAGGAGCGGGGTCTGGGGCGGAGCCCCAGGGCCGGGACGGGAACGGGCGGCGGGGGCGAAAAACCTCTCCCGCCATCGGGAGTAGTCAGCGGGGCCGACGCAAAACCATGGTGTCACCGGAGTCGTACCCCGAAGCGGCCTCGGCGGGCACATCCTCCGCACCATCCCGCCGCCGCCCGCCCCGCACCACCCGCAGCACCACGAAGACGACCAGCGCGACAGCCGCTCCCCCGAGCACCACCTTCGAGTACGCCGACACGACATCAGTCACCCGCGCCCAGTTGTCCCCGAGCGCATACCCGGCCAGCACGAACGCCGTGTTCCAGATCGCGCTCCCCAGCGTGGTCAGCCCGAGGAACAGCGGCAGCCGCATCCGTTCCACACCGGCCGGCACCGAGATGAGGCTGCGGAAGATCGGGATCATCCGGCCGAAGAACACCGCCTTCGGCCCGTGCCGCAGGAACCACGCCTCCGTCTTCTCGATGTCGGCGACCTTCACCAGCGGCAGCCGTCCCGCGATCGCCACCGTCCGGTCCCGGCCGAGCAGCGCGCCCACCCCGTACAGGGCGAGCGCGCCGATCACCGAGCCGGCGGTGGTCCACAGCAGCACGGCGAGCAGGCTCATCCGCCCGCTGCTCGCGGCGAACCCGGCGAGCGGCAGGATGACCTCGCTGGGCAGGGGCGGGAAGAGGTTCTCCAGCGCGATGGCGAGGCCGGCCCCGGGGGCGCCCATGGCGTCCATGAGGTCGTTGACCCACCCCGGTCCGGCACTTCCGCCGTCCCCGGCCGCCGTGATCATGTGGGCTGCGATGGCTGTCATGCCGTCACGCTAGGGAGCCAAAGCTGAAGGGAGCCTGAGGACGGGCCGTCAGCCGCAGCAGCCCCCGCCGCAGCAGCCGCCACCACCGCCACCGCCCGCGCGGGGCGCCGGTGCGGGAGCGGACGCCGTACCGGCCACCGCGACCGTGGACAGCAGCTTCACGGTGTCGTCGTGGCCCGCCGGACAGTCCGCGGGCGCGGAGGACTCCGCCATCGGCCGGCTCAGTTCGAAGGTGTCGCCGCAGGTACGGCAGCGGTACTCATAGCGAGGCATGCGCACAGGTTAACCGGCGCCCCCGCCGCGCTCCTCCCGGATCTGTGTCACCACACGGCCCACCGTCGCCCGTACCTCCTCCGTCTCCGTGAGGAAGTGCCAGTAGTCGGGATGGCGGCCCTCGAGAGCGGTGACCGCCCGCTCCAGCCGGGCCACGGCCTCGTCCAGCGGGCGGGCGTGACGCGGGTCGGGGGTGTTGCGGCCGGCCATGGCCAGCCGCTGGGCGTCCCGGATGGCGAAACGGGTGCGGTCGATCTCCTGCTCGGGGTCCTTCTGTACGGCGTTCAGCTGCCGCAGCCGGTCACCGGCGGCCGACACCGCCTCGTCGGTCGTGTTCAGCAGGGCCCGCGCGGTCGACAGCAGCGCGGTCGCGTCCGGCCAGCGCTGCTCCTCGCGGGCCGCCCGCGCCTCCGCGAGCTTCGCCTCCGCCTGCTCCACGTTCTCCGCGGCCAGGTCGGGGACGTGCTGCAGGTCCTGCCAGCAGGCGGCGGTGAAGCGCCGGCGCAGCTCGCTGAGCACCGGCTCGACCTGCCCGGACCGGGTGGTGAGAGCCTGTGCGCGGGTGCGCAGGGAGACCAGCCGGTGGTCGATCTCGGCGGCCCGCTCCGGCAGCCGCTCGGCCTCGACGCGTACGGCCTCGGCCTCCCGGGTGACCCGTTCGGCCCGCTCCAGGGTCTGCGGGACGCCGTGCTGTCCCGCGCCCTGGTTCAGCTTGGTCAGCTCCGGGGAGAGCGCGGCGAGCCGGGCGGCGAGGTCGTCGGCCCTCAGCCCCGAGCCGCGCACGGAGTCGAGTGCGTTCGAGGCGGCCAGCAGCGCCTGCCGGGCCCGCTCGACGGAGGGCGCGAGCCGCGCCAGCTGGGTCTCGGCCTTGCCGAGGAGGGGGCCGAGCCCGTCCGTGAACCGGTCCAGTTCCCCCTTGACCTTGCCCAGCTCGTCCTTGGCGGCGGTCAGCCGCGTCCGGGCCTGGGAGGCGGCCGAGGCCTCCAGGTCGTCGCGGTCCAGGTCATGGGCGTCGACGGCGCTGATGTACTGGTGGCTGGCCTCGTCGATACGGCGGCCGAGCGCCTCGAAGTCCGCCACGGCGCGGCGGGCGGCGGGGGAGGAGTCGACGGCGGTGATCGTCTCGATGGAGATCCGCAGATCGCGCTGGGCGGTGTCGAGTTCGTAGAAGGCGGCCGCCGCCGCGTCCTTGGCGGCCTGCGCCTCCGCCCGCTGGTTCTCGGCCCGCCCGCCGAACCAGCGCCGGGTACCGCCGCCGGCGAACGCGGCGGGCAGCGCCAGCGCCGCGACCAGCGGCAGCGTCACGAGGGCGAGCGTGTCCCGCAGCGCTGCCGCTCCGGGGGTGCGGCGGGCGCGCCGCATGCGTGGCACGCGCGGCTCCGACGGCGAGTACGGCTGTGCTGGTATCGCCGTCACATCCCTCTCCCGTACTGTCGTTCGCCCCGGCCCGATGCCATTCTCCCACCGGTAGAGGACGAAGACACGGGGCGGTCAGTTCGCCGTACGGACCGTGAGTTTGCCGTCACCGGTGCGGGCGGTCACCACATGGGAGCTGGCGTCGTCGCGCGGCACGGACACGTCCTCGGCGCCGTCGCCGGTTCCGGTGTCCACCCGGTACGAGGCCCGGGGCAGGTCGATCGTCAGGGAACCGTCGCCGCTGCGGGAGTCCACCAGGTCGGGTACGGCGCCGAGTTCGAGGTGGACCGAGCCGTCACCGCTGTGCGTGCGCACCGTACGGGAGGACACCTCGGCGCGCACCGACCCGTCACCGGTGCGCAGCTCCAGCGGGCCGGTGGAGTCGGTGACGTGGACCGAGCCGTCCGTCGTACGGATGCTCAGCGCGTCGCGGAAGCCCCGCGCCCGTACGCTGCCGTCCTTCTCCTCGACCTTCACCAGGACGCCGCGCGGTACCTCGATGCGGTGCTTGGTGGCGCAGTCGGCGACGATGCCCGAGCACTTCTCCCGCAGCACCAGCCGGTCGCCGTCCATCGACCAGGTGACCTTCGGGTCCGAGCCGATGGCGACGGTGCCCTTGAACCAGCGGGTGACCTCGATCTTTCCGGAGGCGTGGTCGTCGGCGGCGACGATCTCCAGGGCGGAGTCGTCGGAGTCGATGGTGAGGGTGTCGCCGGTCAGGTCGAAGGAACGGTGGTCGGGATCGGTGTCGTCGGCGGCGGACGCGCCGCAGGCGCACAGTCCCGCGACGAGCGCCACGGTGGCGCCGGCGAGGGCGAGGGCGCGCGTCCGCGCGGGACGGGTGATGGTGCGGGTCATGACGGTCTCCCCCTGGGACGGACGGTGGCGCTCGGCGGCTGGCGTTCGAGCGTGCTTCGACCGTACGGAGGCGGGGGCTCGCGGGGGATCCGGGCCGCTACCGGATCGGGGGTGGGGATATCCCCCGATGGGCGGTGTGCCGGGGCCGGTTGTGGGGCATGTAGGCTGTCGGTTCGACCCGGGTGCGTAGCTCAGGGGTAGAGCGCCTGCCTTACAAGCAGGATGTCGGCGGTTCGAAACCGTCCGCGCCCACCGGGAGCGAGGGCTCCGGAGATCTGATCTCCGGGGCCCTTTCCGTTTTACGCCGGGTTCTGTGTGCGCGTGTGCTTCAGGCCGGCGCGGGCGTCCATGCGGTCGGTGCCGGTGAGCTCTGCCCAGTAGCGGTGGGTGCTGACGAACACCGCGAGCTCGTGTTCCCGCTGTCTCAGCTTCTCCACCTCCGCCTGTTCGTCGGCGGTCCAGCCGGGGGAGGCGGGGCGCTCGACCCTGCGCCAGCCGTTGTCGTCGC
This sequence comes from Streptomyces sp. NPDC048584, assembly GCF_043199595.1. Taxonomy (NCBI): domain Bacteria; kingdom Bacillati; phylum Actinomycetota; class Actinomycetes; order Kitasatosporales; family Streptomycetaceae; genus Streptomyces; species Streptomyces sp. NPDC048584. Next base: position 211,467 of record NZ_JBICWF010000004.1, on the reverse strand, counting down.
TGAAGCCGTCGAGGGGTTCGACCGACCAGGGGAGCCGCTTCAGCAGGGCCGACAACTCGGCCCTGACCTGATGCAGTTCCTCCTGACCGGCGAGGAGGTCACCTGGGAAGTCGTAGGTCTCGGCCACGGTCGCAATGATACGCCTGTTCGATTTTGGGTGGCGAGTTGGTGAGTGGGCGCGTCAGACTGGGGGCATGTGCCGGAGTATCAAGACCCTGCGTCCGCCCGTGCAGCCGGAAGAGGCGACGGAAGAGGAGATCAGGGCCGCGGCCCTGCAGTACGTACGGAAGGTGTCCGGCTTCCGGGCCCCGGCCGCACACAACCGCGAGGTGTTCGAACGAGCGGTGGAAGCGGTGGCGTCCGCGACTGCGGAACTCCTGGACGGCTTGGTGGTCCGCGGCACCACCGCGCGCTAACACCACGCGCCGCCGCGCTGCCGCGCTGCCGCGCTGCCGCGCTGCCGCGCTGCCGCGCTGCCGCGCTGCCGCGCTGCCGCGCCCACGCGCTGCCGCGCCCACGCGCTGCCGCGCCCACGCGCTGCCGCGCCCACGCGCTGCCGCGCCCACGCGCTGCCGCGCCCACGCGCCGCCGTGCCCACGCGCCGCCGCGCTGCCGCGCCCGCGCGACTCCGCGACTCGGCGCCGCCGCGCTCTCGCGACTCCGCTAGCCGCGGGCAGTCGTGCCGCAGGGCGGCACGGGTGGGCGCGGCGGCACCCCGCTGACGCCGGGCTGCGTGACGCCCCCGCCCGGCTGCCACCCCGGTACCGGGTCAAGCGGGGGTGGGTGTGCGCTCGCCCCGCTGGAGGGGGTGCCGCTGCGCCCACCCGTGCCGCCCCAGCGGCACGACTGCCCGCAGCTGCGGGGAGTGTGGTGGGGCTGGCGGCCGCTGCACCGAGTGGGGTGGGGGCGGCGGCCGCTGCACCGAGTGGGGTGGGGGCGGACGTGGTCGGGGGGTGGCTACGCGGCAGGCGGGGCGGCCGCGGGGTGGGGGTGGCGGCGCATCAAGTAGGTGGCGCCCGCCCCCGCGGCGAACAGCGCGCCGACCGAGACCGCCGTCGCCAGCCACGTGGCGCCCAGCCAGTGCGCGCCGAAGTAGCCGAGGGCCGTGCTGTAGGCGGCCCAGGTGAGGCCTGCCAGGGCGGACCAGGGGAGGAAGTCGCGGGCGCGGTGCCGGGCGGCGCCCGCGCCGAGGGAGACGACCGAGCGCCCGGCGGGCGCGAAGCGGGCCAGGACGACCAGCGCACCGCCACCCCGCGCGAGTGCCGCACCGAGACGTTCCTGCGCGCTCCGCAGCCGCCGGGAGCGGGCGATCGCCCTGTCCAGCCGGGGCCCGCCGAGCCAGGCGAGCCGGTAGGCCATCAGGTCGCCCAGCACGGAGGCCGTCGCGGCGCACAGCGTGAGCACCAGGATGTCGGGGACGTCGGTCGCCGTACCGGCCGCCGCGGCCGTGGCCGCCGTGATCACCAGGATGCCGCTGGGCAGGACCGGGAGGAACACGTCCAGCAGGACCGAGAGGGCCACCACCGCATAGATCCACGGGCTGCCGACCAGCGACCCCAGACTCTCCACCCGAACTCCCCGTGACTCCCCCGATGACAGCCAGCCAGCCTACGCCCGGTGAGTGACAGAAAGGTCACGGGGGGTTCGTACGTCCGTGGTCCCGCGTTCCCCCTCCCTTTCCCCGGTGACCGGCGGATGCCCTCCTCCGTCGTACGAAGGAGGGCACCGTACGGCCCGATGGGGAGGAGGTCAGGCCGTCACGGGGGTCCGTTCGGTCCGCCGTCCGCCGTTCGCGGAGGAGCGGCGGGTGATCAGACGGTCCAGGCCGAAGGCTCCGGAGCCGGTGAACACCAGGAGGAGCATGGCCCAGCAGTACATGGCCGCGCCCTCCCCGTTGTTCTCTATCGGCCACAGGGCCTCGGGCTGGTGGACCTTGAAGTACGCGTACGCCATCGAGCCGGACGAGATGAACGCGGCCGCGCGGGTACCGAGCCCGAGCAGGACCAGGGTGCCGCCGACGAGCTCGATCAGGGCCGCGTACCAACCGGGCCAGGCGCCGGTCTCGACGGTGCCGCCGCTGCCGTCCGCGCCGCCGAGCAGGCCGAACAGGGACACGGCGCCATGGCAGGCGAAGAGCAGTCCGACGACGATGCGGAACATGCCAAGGGCATATGGCTGGGCGCTGTTGAGGCGTCCGGTCATGGTGGGGGGTCTCCTTCGGTCGAGCCGGACCCCGGATGGGACCGGCCGGGGGACGGAACCGAGTCGGCCATCCACGCTAGGTGCCCCCTACTGATACTTGCAAGTTCAACATTCGGCCCCTGTGTTTGCCCCGATTCGGCTGCTCCGCCGCCCGCTCCCGCCGGTCAGTACGGCGTTCCGACCCGCGGGTGTGACCATCGGTGTGACCGAATTCGCACCACGGTTCACAGGTGACTCACAGGTTCCGCGCAGCTCAGCGGCTCAGCCGGGTCTCCGTCACGCGGGTGAGCCGGGCCCCGGCCTCGTCCGCGCGCGCGTGCTCCAGCCGCAGTACCGCCGAACGCCCGTCCGCCGTCAGGGTCATGAGCTGGTTGCCGAACCAGGGCCCGCCCGTCCGGCGCCAGCCGACCGGCGGCCGCCCGAGACGCCCGTGCCGGGCGAAGACCCGGCCCAGGAGCCGGGCCCCGCCGCCCCAGCCGAGCCGGAAGCCGAGCCTTATCGACAGCGGGATGGAGTTGTGGACGGGCGAGCAGGTCAGCTGCACCACCCGGGAGTCCGGACCGGTGCCGTCCGGCCAGCTCGGCTCGGCGACATAGGCGTGGTGGACGTCCCCGGAGAGCACGCACACCGTCGCCGGTGCCCCCGGCCCCGCCCCCACCTCGGCGATCAGCTCCGCCAGCTCGCCGAACGACTCCGGGAACGCCGCCCAGTGCTCCAGATCCGCCGCCCGCCGCAGTCTCTCCCCGAACCGTGCCCAGCGGGCGCCCTTGTCGCCCCGGCACAGCGCGGAACTCCACGCCTCCACGTCGTGCACCAGATGGGGCAGCAACCAGGGCAGGGACGTACCGATGAGCAGATGGTCGTAGGAGTCGCGCCCGTCCAGGGCCTGCTCGCGCAGCCAGTCGGCCTCGGCCCGGTCGAGCATGGAGCGCCGGCCCTCCTCCAGGACACGGGCGGCGCGGCTGTCCACCATCAGCAGCCGCACCCGGCCGAAGTCGCGCCGGTAGCTCCAGCGCACGGCCGCCGCGTCCGCCTCGGCCGCGGCGGCGAAGGCGCGCAGCGCGTCGGTGCCGTCGGCGGCTTTCCGGACGGACGCGTACAGCGGGTCGGCCCCGGCCTCGGCGGGGGAGAGATTGCCCAGATGCTGGTACACCCAGTACGACATCAGCCCGCTGAGCACCCGCTCCCGCCACCACGGCGTGGCCCGCATGTCCTCGACCCAGGAGGCGGAGGTGTTCCAGTCGTCGATCACGTCATGGTCGTCGAAGATCATGCACGTGGGGACGGTGGACAGCAGCCAGCGCACCTGCGGGTCGAGCCAGGACTCGTAGTAGAGGTGGGTGTACTCCTCGTAGTCCGCCACCTGGGCGCCCGGCGGGTCGTCGAGGTCGCGGCGGGCGGCGAGCCAGGAGCGGGTGGCGTCGGAGGTCTCGTCGGCGTACACCTGGTCGCCGAGGAGCAGCAGCACGTCGGGGCGTGCGCCGTCCGGGTCGGCGGCGATGCGCCGCGCCAGCGCGTCCAGCGCGTCGGGGCCGACGGGGTCCGGCTCTCCGGTGGGCGGGGCGGCCCAGCGGCAGGAGCCGAACGCGACACGGGTACGGGCGTCCGGGGCCGGCGTGGGGATCACGGACGCCGGGAGCGACGCGTAGGGCTCCTCGGCCGACGGCCACACCCGGGCGTCGTCCAGGAAGACCTCGTACGGGGTGGACGTGCCCGGGGCGAGACCGGTGACGTGGACCAGCGCGTAGTGGTGGCCCGCGATCTGGAACGTTCCGGCGGTCCCGCCGGGTCCGTCCGCGCAGCGCACCTCGACGGTGCCCGGACGGTCCGTCTCCACCCACACGGTGGCGGACGAGCCGTCGACGTACCTCAGCAGCGGTCCGAGCCGCAGTCCGGCCATGGGTGACCCCTTCCTCCGTCGCCCCGTACGGTACGCAGCGACGGAGGCCGCCGGGGAGAGGTGCGCGCCCGGTGGACGGGAATCAGCGGGCGGATCGCCCGGACTCAGCAGCTCGCGAGGTGGTTCGTCAGGGCGGACTTCTCGGCCGAGTCGACCGAGAGGTCGTAGTAGTACTTCACCTGGACCCAGGCGCGGACATAGGTGCAGCGGTAGGCCGTGCGGGACGGCATCCAGGTGGCGGGGTCCTGGTCGCCCTTGGACTGGTTGACGTTGTCCGTGACGGCGAGGAGCTGCGGGCGGGTCAGGTCGTTGGCGAAGGACTGGCGGCGGGAGGTGGTCCAGGCGCTGGCGCCGGAGTCCCAGGCCTCGGCGAGCGGCACCAGGTGGTCGATGTCGACGTCGGAGGCGGCGGACCAGGTGGCGCCGTCGTACGGGGAGTACCAGCTGCCGCTGGTGGCGGCGCAGGAGGAGTCGGTGACGACGCCCGAGCCGTCGCGCTTGAGGACGGTCTCGCGGGTGTTGCAGGCGCCGGACTGGGTGATCCAGTGCGGGAAGAGGTCGCGGTCGTAGCCGGTGCGGTTCTCGGTGCGCACGTCCAGCGTGGCGAGGTAGCCGCGGGCGGTGGCGGCGCTGACCGGGGTGGGGAGGGCGGCGGAGGCGTTCGGCCCGTTGAACAGGCCGACGGAGGCTATGAGTCCGGTGAACGCCGCGACTATGCTGAGCCGTCGACGCGCGTAGAACTTCGACATGCGAACTCCCTTGTGGGGTGGGGCCGTTGGCGTGCGAGCAGGGGAATGCTCGCGACGCCGGGTGGCCGGGAGGAGTGGATCCGGTAAGAAGTTAATGACGCGTGCATGACACGTCTATGGTTCGGGTGTGAAATTTCCGCGTGCGGGGCTCCGCGGCCGCTTCGCGTACGATGGACGGCGCAGAAGGGGAGTAGCTCTTCGCCGGACCGTCGACATACTGCTCAGCTCGTCTGAGCCGGCGCCCGGAGGCGGGCCCCGTGACACGGGGCCGGCCAGCGAGACCTTCGGCAAGCAGTGCACGCCCGTGCCCTACGGCACGGGTGCCGCGTGTGCTGCCGTGCCGAGGTGTCTTGTGACAACGCACAGCACTCTCGGTGGGGCAGTCCCGACCGATTGAGGAACCGTTGATCAGCCTGACCGTGACGGCCGTCGTCTTCGGCGTCGTCTTCCTCGCCGAACTGCCGGACAAGACGGCGCTCGCCGGCCTCGTCCTCGGCACCCGCTACCGCGCCTCCTACGTCTTCGCGGGTGTCGCCGCCGCCTTCGCGCTGCATGTGGCGCTCGCCGTGGCGGCGGGCAGCGTGCTGACGCTGCTCCCGCAGCAGATCGTGCACGCGATCACCGGTGTGCTCTTCCTGGGCGGCGCGGCGGTGCTGCTGATGAAGAAGGACGAGGACGAGGAGGAGGTCCGCAAGCCGGAGAACCAGTCCTTCTGGAAGGTCGCCGGGGCCGGGTTCATGCTGATCCTCGTCGCGGAGTTCGGCGATCTGACGCAGATCATGACCGCCAACCTCGCCGCCCGCTACGACGACCCGCTCTCCGTCGGCCTGGGCGCGGTGCTCGCGCTGTGGGCGGTGGCCGGGCTCGGCATCGTCGGCGGGAAGGCGCTGATGAAGCGGGTGCCGCTGAAGCTGATCACGCAGATCGCCGCGTTGCTGATGCTGGGGCTCGGTGTGTGGAGTCTGTGGGAGGCGGTCTCCGGGTGACCGGGGGCGGTGGCGGGAGCCCGGGTTGTTTTGTACCGTGGGTGAACAAAGTGGTTCCCGCCCGTTTTCCCTGACCGGCGGGCGGGGCCACTCCTCCTCCGTACCTTGGAGCTGCCGATGACGGCCACCGTCGTACTCACCGCCCGCGCCCTCCTGCTGGACATGGACGGCACCCTCGTCAACTCCGACGCCTCCGTCGAGCGCGTCTGGCGGCGCTGGGCCGACCGGCACGGGCTCGACGGGGACGAGGTGATGAAGGTCGTGCACGGGCGGCAGGGGTACGCGTCGATGGCGGTACTGCTGCCCGGACGGCCGATGGAGCAGAACCACGCGGACAACGCCCGGATGCTGGCGGAGGAGACGGCCGACACCGAGGGTGTCGTCGAGATCGCGGGGGCGCGGGAGTTTCTCGCGTCCCTGGCGGGGGTGCGGCACGCGCTGGTGACGTCGGCGGATGTCGCGTTGTCCGCCGCGCGGATGGGGGCGGCGGGGCTGGCGCAGCCGGCTGTGCGGGTGACTGCGGAGTCGGTGGGGGCGAGCAAGCCGGATCCCGAGGGGTTCTTGAAGGGGGCGGCGGAGCTGGGGGTCGAGCCGGGGGACTGTGTCGTCTTCGAGGACTCGGGGGCGGGGATCGCGGCGGGGCGCGCCGCGGGGATGCGGGTGGTGGGGGTCGGGCCCCGGGCCGCGTTCCACCGCCCGGACGTGGTCGTCCGGGACCTGACCCAGGTGCGGGTGGAGGTCGTGGGGGACGGGTCGGTTCGGCTGCACGTGGGGGAGTAGGGCAGTTTGTCCCGCCCCCGCCGCCCCTTCCCGTCCCGACACTGGGGCTCCGCCCCAGACCCCGCTCCTCAAACGCCGGAGGGGCTGACTTTTCACTCCGTCCGGCAAAATCCAGCCCCTCCGGCGTTTGAGGAGCGGGGGTCCGGGGGCAGCGCCCCCGGGGGTCGGGGACGGGAAGGGGCGGCGGGGGGCGGAAAACCGACCCCCGCCTACGGCTCCCGCGTCTCCGACTCGAGGCGGGCCCGGGTTTCCGGGCCATAGATGCCCAGCTCGGACTGGAGGCCCCACCACTGCTGGAAGTTGCGCAGCGCCTCTTCCACCTGACGGTTGAAATTGCCATGGGCCTCGTCGTGGTACAGCCACTTCTCCTTCAGCCGGAGCTGCAGTTCGACCACCTCCGCCCCCCGGTCGCCCCTCCGCAGCACCGGCCCGGTGCCCTCGTCGGCCTCCCCCTCCGAAGGAGCCGCCTCGGCCGGAGCCGAGGCCGAGGGTGACGAGGAGGGCGTCACGGCCGACGAGGGGCTCGAAGTCGCCGTGGAAGCGGACGCGGACGGCGAAGCCGGCGCGCTCGCACTCGCCGACGGCGTCGACGAAGGCGCGGAAGAAGTCACCGGCGGAGCCGAGGAAGAGGCCGCGGCGGACACGGACGGCGTCGCGGACGCGTCCGGAACGCTCTCCCGCACATCCTTCGGCGCCGCCCCGTCCCGCGACGGCGTCTCGTACGAGAACATCCCGCCGGCCCACCCCGCCGCCCCCACCACGGCGACGACGGCACCGGCGGCCACGAACAGCACCCCGCGCCGCCGTCGGCGAGGCGGCGGAGGCGTGGCAGCGGCGGCCGCGGCGGGTACGGTCCGCAGCGGCCGCGTGCCGTCGAACAGGCTCAGATCGGTGGTGTTCGGCGGGCCCGCCCCCGGTACCAGCGGTGTCGGGATCACCGTTGTGGCGTCCGCCGCCTCCGGCGGGACGGCGCGCAGGGCCATGGTCTCGTCGGACGCCGGCGGCTCGCCCCCCGGTTCGCCCTCCAGTTCGACATACGGCCGTATGCGCAGCGGATCGAAGTCCTCCGCCGCCGCGGCCTCCGCCGTGCGCGCGTCGCGCAGGGCGTCGGACGCGCGCAGTGTGCAGGCGCACGACGGTGTGTTGTCCCCGTTCCTGGGCGCACCGCACTCCGGGCACGGGTGCCCGTTCGGCTGTTCCACGTGTTGCGTCCCTCCCCTCGCGAACTCCAGAGATTATGCAGATCTTCTTCACACACGCGGTCACACGCCCCCGGAATATGGGATTCCGCAAGGACCGGGCAGGAACTCAACAGGCCATAACAGGTCACACCGATCACGATGGGGGGTGAACCAGGATCCTGTGGAGGTCTGCATGGCCGGGGACGCGCACCGTACGGCGCCGAACGGGAGCAACGCGGGGCCCGCGCCCGGCGCCGGACCACCGGGCCGGGAGCATGTCTCCGGGAACGTGATGGTCTCGATCGGCGCCCTGCTGCTCGGCCTGCTGCTCGCCGCCCTCGACCAGACCATCGTCGCCACCGCGCTGCCCACCATCGTCAGCGAACTCGGCGGTCTGGAGCATCTGTCCTGGGTGGTCACCGCGTATCTGCTGGCCTCGACCGCCGCGACCCCGCTGTGGGGCAAGCTCGGGGACCAGTACGGGCGCAAGAGGCTCTTCCAGACCGCCATCGTGATCTTCCTGATCGGCTCCGCGCTGTGCGGCGCCGCGCAGGACATGCCCCAGCTGATCGCGTTCCGCGCGCTCCAGGGTCTCGGCGGCGGCGGACTGATCGTGCTGTCGATGGCGATCGTCGGCGACCTCGTCCCGCCGCGCGACCGCGGCCGCTACCAGGGCCTGTTCGGGGCGGTGTTCGGCGCGACGAGTGTGCTCGGGCCGCTGCTCGGCGGGCTGTTCACCGAGCATCTGAGCTGGCGCTGGGTGTTCTACGTCAATCTGCCCGTCGGGATCGTCGCCCTCGCCGTGATCGCCGCGGTGCTGCACATCCCGCGCCGGCGGACCAAGCACGTCATCGACTACCTCGGCACCTTCCTCATCGCCTCCGTCGCCACCTGTCTGGTCCTGGTCGCCTCCCTCGGCGGCACCACCTGGGCGTGGGCGTCACCGCAGATCATCGGGCTCGCGGTGCTGGGCGCGCTGCTCGCCGTGGCGTTCGTGTCGGTGGAACGGCGGGCCGCCGAACCGGTGCTGCCGCTGAAACTGTTCCGGGTGCGCACGTTCACGCTCTCCGCCGTGATCAGCTTCATCATCGGGTTCGCCATGTTCGGCGCGATGACCTATCTGCCGACCTTCCTCCAGGTCGTCCAGGGCGTCTCGCCGACCATGTCCGGTGTGCACATGCTGCCGATGGTGGCGGGCATGCTGCTGTCCTCCACCGGTTCCGGGCAGATCGTCAGCCGCACCGGCCGCTGGAAGGTGTTCCCGATCGCGGGCACCGCCGTCACCACCCTCGGACTGCTGCTGCTCCACCAGCTCGACACGCACAGCTCCACCGCCGTGATGAGCGTCTACTTCTTCGTCTTCGGGTTCGGCCTCGGCCTGGTGATGCAGGTCCTGGTGCTGATCGTGCAGAACGCCGTCCCGTACGAGGATCTCGGCGTCGCCACCTCCGGCGCGACCTTCTTCCGCTCCATCGGCGCCTCGTTCGGCGTCGCCATCTTCGGCACGATCTTCGCCTCCCGCCTCGGCAGCGAACTCGCCGACGCCTTCCGGGGGGCCCGGCTGCCGCCCGGTGTCTCCGCCGACTCGCTGAAGGCCGACCCGCGCGGCATCGGCGCCCTGCCGCCCGCCCTGCGCCCGCCGGCGCTCGACGCGTACGCCACCGCCATCACCGACGTCTTCCTGTACGCCGTCCCCGTCGCGCTCCTCGGGTTCGCGCTGGCGTGGCTGCTCAAGGAGGACCGGCTGCGCGCCTCCGTCACCGCCCCCGACGTCACCGAGACGCTCGCCAGCAACCCCGTGGAACGGTCGTCGTACGACGAGGTGTGCCGCGCGCTGTCCGTGCTCGGCACCCGCGAGGGGCGCCGCGAGATCTACCGGAAGATCACCGACCACGCCGGCTACGACCTGCTGCCCGCCACCAGCTGGCTGCTGCTGCGGATCAGGAGGCACGGCTCGGTGGAACCCGCCCTCCTCGCCGAACGCACCCCCATCCCGCTGAACGTCGTCCTGGAGGCCGCCCGGCAGGCCGAGATCCGGCATCTCGCCGTGCGCCGGGGCCCCGACATGGTGCTCACGGACGAGGGGCGCGAGGTGACGGAGCGGCTGGCGCGGGCCCGCGAGGACTCGCTGGCCGAACTGCTCGGCGACTGGTGGGGGCCGGACCGGCCGACCGACCTGGTGCAGCTGGTGCACGAACTCAACGACGAGCTGTGCGGATCGCGCGGTGAACGCCCGCGCGACGAGCGGTCCGTGACCCCGACGGGCTGACGCGCCCTCAGGTCAGCTCCTTGGCGAACCAGTGCTCGGCGTACGGGTCGGCGTTGTGCGGCGCGGTCTCCGTGTAGCCGAGCCGGGCGTACAGCGCCCGCGCCTCGACGAGGTCCCCGCGCGTGTCCAGGATCATCCGCCCGGCGCCCGCGGCCCGCGCCGCGTCCTCGGCGGCCCGCACCAGCGGCGCCGCCCCGCCCCTGCCCCGCATCCCCGGGTACAGGAACACCCGGGTCAGCTCGGCGGTCCCGCCGCCCGGCAGCCGGAAGCCCGCGCTGCCGGCCGGCTCACCCGCGTGACGGGCCACCAGCAACCCGCCCGTCGGCGGCGCGAGGTCGGCGCCCGGCGCGGCGGCGATCTCGCGCTCCAGCTCCGCCGGATCGGTGCGCCGCCCCTCGTGCAGCAGATACCAGCGGTCGCTGACCTCCGTGTAGTACGCCCGCCACAGCGCGGCGGCGACGGGCGAGTCGTACGGCTCCGGGGCGATGGTCCAGGCAGACATGCCCGCATTCTCGGCGGACCCCGCGGCCGCGGCGCAAGCGAATAAGCCCGCCGGACGCCGACGGCCCGGAACTGTTTGTGCGTGAACCTTCGGGCAACCCGATAGGCGAACCGGCTCGCGAGGAGTGCCGGTTGGGCCGAGACCCGGAAGGCATTCATGTCCACTGGCCTGATCATTGCGTTGATCGTGATTGTCGCGGTCGCGGTAGTCGCCCTGCTGGTTCTGCGCGCCCGTGGGCCGCGGCACGGCGGCGGGCTCAAGCGCCGCTTCGGACCCGAGTACGAGCGTGCCGTCGCCCGGCACGACGGAGACACCAAGGCCGCCGAGCGGGAGCTCGCCGAGCGTGTGGAGCGCCACGGCGGCCTGCGCGTACGGTCGTTGGAGCCCGCAGAGCGGGAGGGCTACGAGGCGCGCTGGACGGCCGCGCAGGAGCGGTTCGTCGACGCGCCGCGCGACGCGGTCGCCGAGGCGGACCGGCTGATCGCCGGACTCGCCGCCGCGCGCGGCTTCCCCGCCGACGGACAGTACGAGGACCAGCTCGCCGCCCTGTCCGTGCACCACGCCCACCGCGTCGACGGCTACCGGCGGGTGCACCAGGCGGCGCGGGCCGGCGCGGACGGCGGCACGGACACCGAGAAGCTGCGCGAGGCCTTCGTCGAGGCCCGCGCGCTGTTCGAGGACCTGGTAGGGCCGCCGTCCCGGCACGAGGCCGGACAGCACCGCGCCGCTACGGCCACCGGAAGCGGCCACCGCACACCGTCGTTGTTCCACCGGCGCCAGACGAAGGAGAGCTGAGCGATGACCGACGTGACCCGACGCCCCGTCCCGCCGCCGCGCGAGGGGTACGACATCCCGGCGCCCGCCCCGGAGACGGGCACCGGGTCCGAGAGCCGCACCGCGGCCGACGGCACCGGCACGCCCACCGGAGCGGGCGCGAACACCGGCACCGGCACCGGCACCGGCCCGCACACCGGCACTGAGGCCGGCCCGCACACCGGCACTGAGGCCGGCCCGCACACCGGTACCGGCGCGCACACCGGCGCCGAGGCCGGCCCGCACCCCGGTGCCGAGGCCGGCGCGGGGCACACCGGTACCGGCGCGCACACCGGCGCGGGGCACACCGGCGACCGGACCCCCGACGTCCCCCTTCTCCCGCACGACGACACCGGCACGTTCGAGGCGCGGCTGCGGCATGCCGTCGCCGGGTTCGTCGACGCGCCGAACGACTCCGTACAGGAGGCCGATCACGTACTGGAGGAGCTCGCCGCCCGTTTCACCGACGCGGTGACCGAGCGGCGCCGCACCCTGCGGGGGTCCTGGCGGACCGACGGCGCCGAGGCGGCCGACACCGAGCGGCTGCGGCTCGCCCTGCGGGACTACCGCGAGCTGGCGGAGCGGCTGCTGCACGTCTGAGCCGCCCGCCGCCGCCCGGCGCTCCCGCCACTGCCGTACGACGTCCTCGACGTCGTACGGCTTCTTGCCCGGCGGGGGGCCGGGCGGCGGTCTGCCCCCACCTGGAAGCCGGCGCCGGGTGGCTTTCGCTCGGCCATGAGGCCATTGTGCCGGACGCCGCCGAGCCGGGCGTTTTATCATTCGGCGGCAGTCGGGCCGGGCCACACCGGTCCACCAGGACGTTTCAGGAGGAGCCCACGTGCTCGAACTCACCATGGCCGCGGTGTCCGCGGAGGAAGCGGGCGCCACGGCCGGCATGCTCATGGCCGACGCGCCCAGCGAGCCGGGCGCCGTGCTGCGGGTGGGCCGCGACAAGTCGATGTGCCGGCTCTCCACGCCGGACGACTGGCTGTTCGTCTCGCGGGTCCACCTGGAGTTCGGCTGTGCGCCGGACGGGACCTGGCAGCTGACCTGGCTGCGCGGCTCCCTGCCCGAACCGTCCTCCGACGTACGGTTGACCGTCGGCGGGTACGAGCACCCGGTCACCTACGGCGGCACCGTCGCCCTGCCCCGGGGCGGCAGCGGTGAGGTCGTCATCCAGGACCGCTCCGCCCCGCGCAGCGTCAACGTGGGCTTCTACCACGAGGTGTAGGACCGGGGGTCAGGCCAGCACCCGGGCCAGCGCGAAACCGTCGTAGTCCTTGGCGCCGACCGTCTGGAGCGCCGTACCGCTGAGTCTCGGGTGGCCGCCGATCAGGTCGAGGGCCGCGCGGGTGCCCAGTACGTCCGGGTCGGTGTTGTCCGGATCGGCCACCCTGCCCCCGCGCACCACGTTGTCGAGGACGATCAGGCTGCCCGTACTGGTCAGCCTGAGCGCCCACTCCATGTAGTGCGGGTTGTTCACCTTGTCGGCGTCGATGAAGACCACGTCGAACGGCGGCGGGTTCTCGTCGGCCAGCCGGGGCAGCGACTCCAGCGCCGGGCCCACCCGCACCTCGACCTGCTTGTCGAGGCCCGCGCGGGCGATGTTGCGGACGGCGACCTCGGCGTGCCGGGGGTCGTACTCCAGGGAGACCAGCCGCCCGTCGGCCGGCAGGGCGCGGCCCAGCCAGATGGTGCTGTAGCCGCCGAGCGTGCCGATCTCCAGGATGTTCCTCGCCCCCTGCAGCTGGGCGAGGAGCTGGAGCAGCTTGCCCTGCAGCGGGGAGACGGCGATCTTCGGGAGCCCGGCGGCGTCGCTGTCGCGCAGGGCGGCCGCCAGGGCGTCGTCGGGGGCGTCGGGCAGGAGGCGGTCGGTGAAGTAGTCGTCCACCTCGTGCCAGAGCCGCTGCTCGCTCATGCGCCAGTACCTTCCGTCGTCGGACTGATTAGCTTGCCTAAGTAGGGTCGCTAACGAAGATACGTCGTGGCCCCGCCGTCCGTCAGGCGTTCTCCCGGTGTGTCCCGGCCTCCCCGGGCTCCAGCGAGGGCGCGGACCCCGGCAGCGGGCGGCCCGCCGACTCGGCCATGCGCCACACCGCGAAACCGCCGACCACGGCCGCCGCCATCATGTAGTAGGCGGGCATCATCATGTCCCCGGTGGCGCCGATCAGTGCCGTGACCACCAGCGGGGTGGTGCCGCCGAACAGGGACACCGAGACGTTGAAGCCGATCGACAGCGAGCCGTAGCGCACCCGGGTCGGGAACAGCGCGGGCAGCGCCGACGGCATCGCGGCGGTGAAGCAGACGAGCAGCAGACCGAGCGCGCCCAGGCCGGCGGCGACCGCGAGCAGGCTCCCGTCACGGATCAGCAGCAGCGCCGGCACGGACAGCAGCAGGAACCCGGCGCAGCCGGCCGCGATCACCGGACGGCGGCCGACCCGGTCGGTCAGCGCGCCCGCGAACGGCTGGACGACCATCATCAGCACCATCACGCCCAGTACCACGACCAGGCCGTGCGTGGCGTCGTAGCCCAGCTCGCTGGTGAGATAGCTGGGCATGTACGACAGCAGCATGTAGTCGGTGACGTTGAAGACCAGCACCAGGCCCACGCAGAGCAGCAGCGCACGCCACTGGCCGGCCACCATGTCCCGCAGCGGCACCTTCGGGCGCTCGCTCTCCGCCTTGGCGACCTCGGCCGCGAACGCCGGGGTCTCCTCCAGACGCATCCGCAGATAGAGGCCGATGATGCCCATCGGGCCGGCGATCAGGAACGGGATCCGCCAGCCCCAGGAGAGCAGGTCGTCCGTGGAGAGCAGCGCCGTCATCAGGGTGACCAGGCCCGCGCCGCCGATGTACCCGGCGAGCGTGCCGAACTCCAGCCAGCTGCCGAGGAAGCCGCGCCGCCTGTCGGGGGCGTACTCGGCGATGAACGTGGACGCCCCGGCGTACTCGCCGCCGGTGGAGAAGCCCTGCACCAGCCGGGCCGCCAGCAGCAGGATCGGGGCGCCGACGCCGATCGCGGCGTAGGAGGGGATCAGGCCGATGGCGAAGGTGCCCGCCGCCATCATGATCATGGTGAGGGCCAGGACCTTCTGCCGGCCCACGCGGTCGCCGAGCGGGCCGAAGACCATGCCGCCGAGCGGGCGGACCAGGAAGGCCGCCGCGAAGGCGCCGAAGGTGGACAGCAACTGGGCGGTGGGGTTGCCCGACGGGAAGAAGACCTTGCCCAGGGTGACCGCGATGTAGCTGTAGACACCGAAGTCGAACCACTCCATCGCGTTGCCCAGGGCCGCCGCCTTCACGGCGCGCCGGACGAGCGCGGGGTCGGTGACGGTCGGGGCGGCGGGGGTGTGCGCGGCGTGGGCCCGCTGTGCGGACGGGGGAGCGGCGACTGTGGCAGTCGTCAAGACTTCGCTCGCCTACCTTTCGACGGGAACAGGGGCGGGTCCGCGCGGCGGCGCTGTCGGGCGGGCCGAAGCAAGCGACGATAGGCGCTTTTGCCCCGGTAACGGATGGTGCGGAGATAGCTGCAGAGTGCACCCGAATGGGGGGTGTACAGGCGCGCAGCCCCGTCCCGGAGTGCTCGTACAGGTGACCGACTGTGATCCTTCTCGCGCCTCCCGCGCCCCTCGCACGCGACCGCACGTCGAGCGGTCGACCGTCATCCGGGCAACGGCGAGACGGGTATCGGGCGATTCGGGGGTTTCCCGCGCTTTATCCGTGAGGGCCACGCGCCCTCTAGGGTGCACGGAGGGAATCCACACGGTGACACACCGTGATGATCGGGTCGGGAGGCCGATGAGGCGTGGTGAACGCGGACCACGGCGGGCAGCCGGCGGAGGCATTCGGGGCGACGGCCGCGGGCGGCACCCGGGCACGGCTGCGCATGGCGCGCCTGGGCCTGTGGCTGCTGGCCGCCGTCATCGCCGTACGACAGGTCGCGGCCGTTCTCACCACCCCGCGCGGGGAGCGGCTGACCGATCTGGAGACATGGGTGGGCCCCGAGGGCGTGCTTCACGTCAGAGGCTCCCTGTACGACTCCAGCGAGTACACCGGCACCCCGTTCAGTGGACTCGTCCTCAGACCCTTCACTCGTTCGGCTGAACAAGCGCTGGGCTGGGGCTGGACCTTCGGCACGCTCCTCCTGGTCGTCGTCCTAGGCCTGATCGCCGCCCGCGCGCTGCCCCGGCCGGTCGGCCGCCGTACCGCCCTGCTGGCCGCCCCGGTCGCCGTCAGCCTGCTGATGCTGTCCATGCCGGTGCGCGACACCCTGTGGCTCGGCCAGACCAGCGTCATCCCGGTACTGCTCGTCCTGCTGGGCTGCTTCGTCACCCCCGGCCGGCGCCTCGGCGGTGTGGTGATCGGGGTCGCCGCCGCCCTCCAGCCCACCCTTCTCCTCTTCGCCCCGCTGCTGTGGTGCACCGGCCGCCGCCGGGCCGCCACCGTCACCGGCGGCACCTTCGCCGCGGCCACCGCGCTCGCCTGGGCCGCGATGCCGCGCGACTCCCACACCTACTGGGTCCGCCATCTGGCCGGCACCGGCCTCGGCGGGCCCGCCGACGACCTCACCAACCAGTCCCTGCACGGCGCCCTGCTGCGCCTCGGCGTCGAGGGCCCCCTGGAGATCGGCCTCTTCCTGCTGCTCGGCGCCGCCGTGGCGGCCGCCGCCCTGCGCCGCGCGGTCCGCTACGCCCACGACGGCCAGCTGCTGCTCGCGGTCGCCGTCACCGGCTGCGCCGCCATAGCGGTCTGTCCGACCGCCTGGCAGCACCAACTGCTGTGGGTGCTGCTCACCGTCGTCGGCCGGACCGGACGACGCGCCCGCGACCGGCTGGTGTGGCCCGTAGCCGCCGTCCTGGTGATGACGCTGCCGGCCACGATGACGCTGCCGAACATGGCGTTCCTCCACCCGGTGCGCGACAACGTCGTCCTCCTCGCCGCCCTGGCCGCCGCCACCGCCGTCCCGTTCCTCTCCCGCACCTCCCCCTGCTTCCGTACGCCCGTGCCGACCCCGTACGCCCCACCGGCCCCGGCCCGCTTCCCGTTCGTCCCCCTGCTGCCGTTCCTGCCCCGGGTCCTCGTCCGCCCGAACCTCCTGCTCGAACTGCTGCTGCTCCGCGTCACCTACGCCGCGTACGCCGAGGTCCGCCTCGCCGTGACCGGCGGCAGCAACGCGGCGGGCCGCGCTCAGGCCGAGGAACACGGCCACCGGATCCACGACCTCGAACGCCTGCTCCGCCTGGACATCGAGCACGGGATCAACCAGGCCGTGGCGAAGACCGGATGGCTGCGGGAGTTCTTCGACTTCTACTACACGTCGTTCCACTTCATCGTTCCGCTCACGGTGCTCGGCCTGCTGTACTGGCACCGCCCCGTGGACTACCGCTGGGCCCGCTCCGCCCTCGGCTTCGCCACCCTGCTCGCCCTGGTCGGCTTCTGGCTCTACCCGCTCGCCCCGCCCCGGCTCATGCCGGAACTCGGCATCATCGACACGGTCCACGGCGTCCAGGACTTCACCCGGCCCGACTACGGCACCCTCACCCACCTCACCAACCAGTACGCGGCGATGCCGTCGCTGCACTTCGGCTGGTCCCTGTGGTGCGGACTGGTGATCGCGGTCATCGCGCCGACGATGTGGATGAAGGCCCTCGGGCTTCTCCACCCCCTGTTCACGTGCGCCGCGATCGTCGCGACCGGCAACCACTGGATCCTGGACGCGGCGGGCGGGGCGCTCGTCGTCGGCGCCGGCTTCGGGCTGGCGTATCTGCTGCAGGGCCCGCGCTCCCGTACGGCCGTGGCCGCCGCCGAGATCGACAGTGAGCCGTCGACGTCGGTGAAGGGCCGTACTCCGAGCTGAGCTGGTACCCGCCGGGCGCGGACACGGTGAGCCGGGTGAATCCGCCGTGGCGGCTCGGACAGTTGCCGTCGTCGCTGCGCGACCGGGGCTTACGGGGTGCCCTGAGTGTTGCGATGAGGTGGCCCGACGGCCACCTCATGCACGAGCCTCCACCGCACACTCGAACCACACGGTCTTTCCGCCGCAGGGCTCGGGATCGACGCCCCACTTGTCGGTCACCGCAGCCAGCAGCGCGAGCCCTCGTCCGTTCTCCGCATCCAGCGCCGACTCGACCGGCACGCGCGGGAGTTCGTCACTCTCGTCGGCCACTTCCACCCGTACTCCGCCCGGTAGTCGCAGCAACAGCAGGGCGCAGTGCCGGTCCGGAACGTGGCGTACGACGTTGGTGAGCAGCTCCGTCACGCCGAGTTCCACGGAGTCGAACAGACCAGTCATCTCCCACTCGCGCAGCAACGACCGCACGATGCGCCGGACGTGCCCTGCCGAGTGCTCACCGACGGTGAGCCGCATCGCGTATCGGTCGCTGCGCGGGGCGAGGAGAGTGGGGAGAGCGGGGGGAAGGTATTGGTTCACGCCGCAAGGGTGACCTCGACTAACTACGCTCGGCTACGGAACGAATACAACTGATCCCGCCGTGGGCCGAGTTGCGTGAGAGGGGCCCCACGTGACCCACATCAACGTCCTCGACCCGGGCGCGTCACCGCTGGACTACTACGGCTTCGAGCTGCGGCGCCATCGAGAAGCCGCCGGGCTGACCCAGCGGCGACATCGTCAACTACACGGGCTCGCTGGCCGGGCAGATCGAGAAGGCGAGGAAGCTGCCGACGCAGGAGTTCAGCGAGCGGATCGATGCGGCGTTGGGGACGGGAGGGCTGCTGTCCCGACTTGTCACGCTGGTGATGCAAACTCAACTCCCCGCCTGGTTCCAGCAAGTGGCGGAGCTCGAGTCGCGAGCCGAGGCGATCCGCGTCCTCCAGCTGCAGCTCGTGCACGGTCTCTTGCGGACGGAGGCGTACGCCCGCGCGGTGCTCAGCGCCATGGGTGACCACGAGCTGGACAATCGCACTTCGGCACGGCTCGCGCGGCAGCGCATCTTCGACAAGGAAGAGCCCCCGGTTTTCTGGCAGGTCCTCAGCGAGGCCGTACTTCATCAGGAGGTCGGCGGCAAGGAGGTCATGTGGCAGTAACTGTTGAGGTTGTTGTCCCACGAGCGGAACGCGTGTGAACGTCCAGGTGCTGCCGTTCGAGACGGGCGTACATACCGGATTGATGGGCTCCTTCGACATCTTCCGCTTCGCGGGAGATCCCATCATTGTTTATAGCGAGGACTACGAGACAGGGCACCCGCCCCGCCGTCCGAGACTCCAAGAACCCGGCAGGCCCGATCCTCACCCTTTGCCTCGCCACCTTCACCGCCTTCCTGACCTGGACGGTCGGCGAACGGTCGCAATGACTCCCCGGGCGCGCTGAACCCCCGCCTGGCGGCCTCGCGGAGAGGATTCCGTTCGTCCTCGGTTGAGCGTGGACCGGGCTTCATGCGACCGCAGCTGCGGTGTCAGTTGGCCCTGGGTATTCAGCGAAATTGGGCGATCTGAACGACCCGATAGCAGGAAGGTGCCGCTGACCTGCGATGATGTGAGTATCGAAGCCGTATCTGTCGCGATAATCAGGGCACCAATCTGGTGAGCGAGCTTACGGGGTGGGACCGGCGGCTGTCCGTAACGGCCGACGGGAAGGGGCTGGTGGGGTATGCCGGAGCGGTGCTGCTGCGGAAGGTCGCGGACCGGGTCGGGCTGACCGGGGGTCTAGCTGAATTGCTTCCCGCCGGAGCCGGGCACGGCTGGCGCGAGCGGGCCCACGTCGTGGTCCAGCTCGCTGTCGCGATCGTGCTCGGGGCCATGGGCTTGCGCAACCTGCCATCGAAATTATGGACCGTGAACGCGAGTTGGATGCTGGCCGCCAACCTCGCAGCTGACCTCGACGCCTGGCTCCGTCTCCTGGCCCTCCACGACGAACCGGACCTGGCCGACGCCGAGCCGGACATCATGCGTTTCCGCCTTTACCACCTGCCCGCCCGCCTCAGTCGCCATGCCCGCTGCCGATGGCTCCGCATCGAGACCACCTCACCTGGCCCTGGGCCAGCGCGTTCACCACGGTCCGGGGCCGGATCAACAGCCCCCGGCTATCACCTGACAGCGGGCCCCGACCCGACGAAGACCAGAACGGAGGAGACCAGCACCATCCCGGGAGACGTGGACCCCCTGTGCAGCCGCAACGACACTCGACGACCCCACCCGCGATCATGCGGGACGAACGGGCGAACCAATCACCTCAACGAGCAACGACTACCCCCGACGAATCGAGGCCAATGTTGATGATGTCGGGCCCCCTGATGTTCCAGGATGAGGTCGATGGTCAGCCAGCAGCGCCCGGGCGCGTACAGGCACTGCAGGAGTGGGAGGCTGTCAGGGGTGGCGGCATCACGTCGGCCTTGAACTCGTCGATGACCGGAGGGGTCGGGTTCGAGGGCTTCGGCACGATGGCGGCTTCCGAAGAAATTCCGGAAAGCCGCACATCACACTGTTACTGTCGCAGGCGACCCCGCGCACCTCGCCCCCACGCCCTACAGGAGGATCTCAGACGGATCAACGTCGGAGGCGTTCCAGAGAACGCCGTTCCCGTCCGGAACCCGGGCGGCTTGCGACAGATGCGCAGCCACGTGCCGAACGATTGTCACAAACATTCTCCTCCCACGGCACTCCACCGCACGCAACAGCGCCTCAAAGTCGGGCACCTGAAGTCCCGCATGGGGAACGACGGGACCTTCACGCCAATCCCATCAACTGACGGATCAGCCTCATACAAGGTGAAGAGATAACCCTGTCCGTCATCCAGTTGGACGACGTCCGCAGCGGCTTCAGTGCCGACTTCGACCAGGATGTCGCGAGCCTCGTCAAAGAGTCGGGTCGAAGTTGAGATCAAGTATGCTCCTCTCATTCAAGCTCCCTCACCATTGCAACGAGCTCTTCCGGTGTCCGCGCGATAGGAATTCCATTCCGAGCGGCCTCATTCTATGCCGCCGCAGGCATATTGCTGGGAACATGAGGGCTGCCGTCTCGCCTGACGCGTCGCCGCAGGTCAGCGGCTTGACGGCGAGAACTGCAAAATTTTCCCATCAATATCGATGGTCAGCAGGCGAGGCATTCACACCGAAAGAGAGGGCCCGTAGGCCCTCCCTTTGACAGTGTAGCTGAAATCCCTAAAAGTTCATTCGCGGAATCTTGCCAGGATTACCATAGGAAAGAACTCTCCTCAGCCCCGAGCGGATCTCATCGACATCAACTCCTGGAGCAATGCCCAATTCAACGACATCAGACGGCAGTTCCAGCTCCTCAACGGCGTCATCCAGGAATCGAAGGACAAGCCTATCGGGTTGCAGCGTTACCTCTTTGAGTCCGCCGTAGTGGACACCCTCACCCTCACTCACGATGCAGTAGCTATCCATTTCAAGCCGCACATTTTGCGCACTCGGCTCATCCGGCATGCACTGCAAATCGAGGTGGCGTCCATCTCCATTGTCATCTTCGGCGATGAAGATGGTGAACGGGCCTCCGGGAACACTCTCCCCAGACTCGACGTACCGGATTACCCAGTACGGAAGGTTAATTTCAGTCATCCGCTAGTACTCCACTGCCTATTGCCCCATTTATAGACGAAGGTCACACTCAACTCGCTAGACGCCGTGGTCATAGCGTGCTGACAGGTAGAGCATGGCCGCTTCAGCCCTGTAATGGTAACCGTGTCGCCTGCCTGGACGCGAGCCAAGTTCGCGTAGGGATCATTGTTGATCTGAACGCCGGTAGCCCCGGACATGCGTGCCACTCTGTGCTCGGTATGGCTAACCTGGGAGCCGACACGCGGCCCAAGCGCCTTTTCGGCAGTCGCCTGACTTCCACTCCTCAGGGTGTAGGCAACAGTCATCACTCCGTCACTACTTACCTCGACCCTGGC
Organism: Streptomyces sp. NPDC048584; assembly: GCF_043199595.1. Lineage (NCBI taxonomy): Bacteria > Bacillati > Actinomycetota > Actinomycetes > Kitasatosporales > Streptomycetaceae > Streptomyces > Streptomyces sp. NPDC048584. The sequence continues at coordinate 190,217 of NZ_JBICWF010000004.1, read as the reverse complement.
CCAATGGGTCTTTGTCGTAGTCGTACCGGTTATGGAGCCCATCCGCCCCCGCGAGGCTTTACTCGCCCAGGTGGGCTTCCCGGAACGGGTCGCTACCTTCATCCCAAAGACACCTGCAGCGGCGCTGACATCTGAAATGCCAGCACTAGAAGGTGCGATGAGGGACTCGACGAATCCTGGCGGGCTATTGAACAGGTCGAAGACGAAGTAACTATACTGCTCCTTCGTGCACTCCAGGATATTTTCACAAACGTGGCTTCCAGCTAGTGCCAGTTGCTGGCTTGGCCAGAGGTGCGCGTAATCGCGGTGTTCCACGGTCTGCGCATAGGCCAGGGAAAATGCCTCCTCGAAGCCATCAGGTTCCGGACCGGGAACTGTCAGAGTTTCGAACCAGGTCGCACTGCCACCACCTCTGCCACTTAGCGAACCTCCACCCGCTCCAGAAACGTGCGCGGAGGAGACCGGCGGCATGGCGTATGGGCCGCTGGACGCATCCTCATACCCGCCCAGCATTCCGCCGTACGGCTTCTTGCTTCCTGAGTTTCCTGGCGTTCCAGGATTCCCTCCCCCCACCCCGTTCAGTCCTGTCGGGTCCCAAAGCGTGACGGGAGAATTGCTGGCATAGCTATACCCGTTTAGGGAATTGAGCTGCGTCAGATCCAGTATTGGGTCAACGCTGATGAATTGCCCGATGACTGGGTCGTATTGGCGAGCACCGATATGGGTAAGACCGGTGGTCTTGTCGTTAGTCTTGCCGAGGAATCCCTTGTCGTCGGGCCAAGCGTTACCCGTCGGCTTGCCTCGTTCGGCACCGAAGGGGCTTATGTAACGCTTACCGTAGGTCTGGGTGCTGTCTGTGGTGACGGCCAGGTTCTGGGTGCCGTGGTGGTCGCCGGAGAGGTAGGTGAGCTTGTTCGTGCCGACTTCGTTGGAACGGAGGGCGACGGTCTGGCCGCCGGCGGTGTAGTAACGCTGGGCCCAGGTACTGCCGTTAGCGCGCAGGTGAAGCTCGGTGGCTCCGGAGTACAGCACCCGCTCGCCGCCAGCAGTGTTGCGGATCAGCAGCTCACCAGCACCGTCATAGAGGTAGTCAGTGGTCTTGCCGCTCTCGGTGAGCTTGGCGAGCTTGCCCTCCTCGGACCACGTGAGCTCCTGGGCGGATGAAGTGCCCGGCCGCTTCGTGGTGTTACCAGTGGTGTCGTAGCTGTAGGAATTCTCGAGACTCGTGCAGTCGCCCTTGGTGGTGATCCCGGTCAACGTGTGCGGCTGACCGGCCTTGGTGTAGCAGTAGGTGCTTGTGGCGTCGCCTGTGGTCTTGTGTGTGGTCTCTGTGGTGCGCTGACCAGCCTTGTTGTACGCGTAGCTGGTCCAGTAGGGGGCCGGTCCCGACAAGCTGCTCGCGCTGCGCGCATCGGAACACTTCTGGGAGTCGGGTGTCCAAGCCTCGATCAGTCGGCGATGCCCGTCATAGGAAAAGCACTGGGCCTCGGCGCTGCTGGCGCCGCCCAAGGTGGTGGGGTCGCTGATGGAGGTGACGTTTCCGGCTTGGTCGTAGCTGTAGTTGAGGTCCTGCAGCATGTAGCCATGGGTGTCGTCCGTGACAAAGCTGCGGATCAGCCGGTCGGTGCCCTGCTCATACCTATTGTTGAGGTAGCTCTTTTTGTGACCTTCGACGTTTGCGGTGCCGAGAATCATCTGGGTGGGCTGGCCGAGAGCCGAGTAGTCGGTGTCGAGGAGGTAGCCGGTGGCGCCGCCTACTGAGATGACCTGCCCGAGGTCGTTGTAGCCGTAGTCGATGATCTCGGAGGGCAAACCACCCAGAGCTGGTTCCTTGGCGTACTTGACGGTGCCGTCAAGGTTGTAGGCGGTCTCGAACTCGATGGTGGCTGGCACTCCTGCTACGACCAAAGGGTCTGTGACTGGGAGCTCGAGTTCCGTAATGACCGGGCGGGACAGGTCGTCGTACTTGGTGACGGTGTCGGTGTAAGCCTGTCCTGTCTTGCCACCGACGTAGCGGGTGGTGGTGTCGGGCAGGCCATCCAGCAGTGTGTCGTAGGTGGTGGCGGTGAGCTGGTTGTCGTCGGCCCGGGAGCCGGCCCAGGTGCCGATGGTGCGGCCGAGCACGTCGTAGGCGGTCAAGACCGACTTGCCACGCGAATCGGTGGACTTGATTGCACGGTCGAGAATGTCGTACTCGGTCGTAGTGGTGCCCTTGTCCGGATCGGCAGCCGTGGTCTGACGGCCGAGCAGGTCATAGGTGTAGGACCATTTGGCATCGTCCGGACCGGTGATCTGGGTCTGCTTGCCGTCTCGCGTGTAGGTGAACTTCGTCGATACATAGGGGGTGCCGAGTCCGTCACCGTACTGAGGGTCGGCAGGTGACTCGCTGGCGTATTCGCGGCTTTCCACGGGGCGGCCACGGATGTCGCGGATGGTGCGAGTCGCAGTGCCGCCGTCGACGGCGGTGGTGGCGGTGGAGTCACCGGTGTAGTTCATGATGGTGGACCACTTCTCAACGCCCTTGATGTACAGAGTGGTCTTGGTGGTCCGGCCGGTCCCGTCGAAGACCGTCATGGTCTGCTTGGGTGCCTCGCCGTATTCGGCGCGGGTGTAGGTGCCGTTGGGGGTACTGGTGGTGTCGAAGATGTCCGCGTGGGACTCGTGCGGGAGACCGCGGGTGTCGTAGCGGGTGTCTGTCAGCAGGCGGCCACCCTTCGGTGTCTCCGACTGGGTCTGTAGGGGGCGCAGCAGCGCGTCGAAGATGGCGTAGCTGGTGGTGTAGGTCTCGCCGTCCCCCTTCAGCGTTGAGGAGGACACCCAGGATTGTTCCTTGGTGTCCATGTGGTAGGCGAATTTGGAGCTGGGGCTCTGGCTGGCGCTCGAGCGGTTGGGGAGCCACACGGAGGTGAGCCGGCCGAGTGCGTCGTAGGCCAGTTCTGTCTTCTTCAGGTTCGCGTCATAGACGCGCAGCGCCTGACCCCGGCGCGGGTCGAGGAAGCTCGTGGCTCTGTGCCCCAGTGGATTAGTGGTGATGGTCTTGGTGAGCGGCCCGGCGGCGGCCGGGGTGTAGGCGGTGGTGGTCGGCTGGCCGTCCGCGTCGGTCACCTTGGTGAGGCGGCCGAGAGTGTCGAAGTCCGTGGTGGTGCTGCTGGTGATCGTCTGCCAGCTCGGGCTGCCGGAGGCATAGCCCTTGGCACGTCCGGTCCAGGTGACCAGTCCCTTGGTCGGCTTCATCGTCTCCGACCACGTGCTCGCACCGTCATAGCCAATTGCGGTGTCCGCAAGGACATCGCCGCGGCGCTTGTCGTCAACAGGCAGGTCGAGTGCGGTATCGGCGATGGAGCATTCCTTGCCGACGGTCCGGGTGCGCGAGACCAGGCTGTTGATGCCGGCATCCAGGTTGCGGGCATACCAGGTGCGAGTGCAGGTCTCGTCACCTCCTAGGCCCTTCTGCCCGTAGTCGTCGACTTCTCTGACCATGCCCAGGTCGTCGTAGCGGTTGGTGATGACGTGGGTGCGCCAGGACTTCGACGCGGTCAGGTAGGTGCTCGCGTAGGAGCTGTTGGGACGTGTCCAACGTGCGATGTGAGCGGCCGCGTCGGGCACCGTCTGCGTGGCGGTGGTCTTGGACGTGTAGTTGGTGTACGAGGTCGAGATGGGCTGACTGCCGTCGTAGGCGACCTTCTGCAGCATCTGGCCCGAGTACTGGTCGCTGTCGGTCAGGGCGGCGAAGTCGACGTCGGTGTCCATCAGCGGCTCGACACTGACGGTCCTGGTGGTGCCGTCCTTCTTCTTGTCCCCGTGCATGCCCTGCAGGTAGCGGGAGACCGTCTTGGAACGAGTAGTGCCCAGCGCACCGGCGTGCACGGTGACATCGCGGTAGCCACGCCACTCGGACCAGGTCCGCTCGTCCTTCGGCGTGAACGGGTCGTCGGCGTAGTGCCATGCGGCGCCCGAGTAGTCGTAGGCGTTCTCGACCGTCTCGTTCTGCCCGGCCGGATCGGCAACTCCGACCGCGAGTACACGGTACTTGTGGAACCAGTCCACCGACGCTTCCGTGGCGCCGTTGATGTTCCAGAACTGTGGATAGCAGGAACGGGTGTTGGAGTCCTGCGCGGCTCCGAGGACCTCGCTGCGCTTGCACTCCGGCGCCGACAGCGTCACTGTTGTGATCGCTCCCGTCTCCGAGGTGATCGTCTCGATGCGATGGCGCTTGAGCGGCAGGATGTCATCCGTACCGTCGACCCGGTTGGGGCGCAGCTGGTAGGTGAACACCACCGGGTTGACGTCGATCGCGGTGCCGGCCTTGCCCGTCCGCTTGATCGATTTGAGGACCAGGACGTGGTCGGTGGTGTCCCCGATGTCACCGGCGTCCTGGTACTCCTGGGTCAGCGCCCACGAGTCGACCGGGTCGTGCTTGCTGGTGGTGGTGTTCCACGAAAAGGTGTGGATGCCAGTGAGGCGCTTACGGGTGAAGAAGGTCGGGCCTGCGGCAATGCAGTCGGTGTCGCCACTGGTGCAGATGCTGTCGAAGGGGACGTCGGGCCAGTGCTTGGCCGTGTCCTCGGTCAGCTCCGCGCAGTCCGTGACAGTGCAGCGCTCGGCGTACGAGAAGGTCACCTTCGCATCGGCGTCATCCGTGAACAGTGCCTCCTTGCGCAGCCCGTACTTGATCTCGTTCAGGTAACCACCGCGGACATAAGAGGCGTTGGCGGTAGCAGCCTTGTTCTTCGGGTAGTGGTTGGATTCCTTCGTGTACCAGTAGGTCGAGGCGTTGCCGCGGGTGTCCTCGACGTAGTCGAGATTCCACCGCCATGCCTGGGTCAGCGAACGGTCGGCGAAAGTACTGCCCTTGCCGTAGCCGGGCTCACCGAAGTCGTCACCGAAGACCGGTGCCGTCCAGGTGGAGTTGGTGCGCTGGTCGGCTGCCCCCTCGAGCTTGTTCAGGCCGAACACGTACTTCGTGCCGTCGCCGGTGATGACGGTCCAGTACTCACCGTTGTCATCCCCGTTGTCCGCGCCGGTCGAGCGCTTCACCGTGGAGGCGTCGTCGTTCTCCAGACGATGGGCACCGGTGGTGTTGTCCTTGATGATGCGGCTGGAATTGCCGTTCAGGACGAGGCGGGCGTTGTCGTACTTCCAGCAGCGGTCAAAAACCTTGTCATGGCCGTCGTCATCACAACTGCCGTAAGTGCGCTCGATGTAGGACTCGGTGAGGGCGAACCCTTCACCGACCGAGGTGCCCTGGTTGTTGGTGGAGGCGGTGCGTCCGTCGATGCTGCCCGAGTCGTACGACAGGCCCAGGCTCGGTGTGGGACCGGCCGCGGCCGGCGGCAGGGTGAGGCCGTAGTTCCAGGTGAACGAACCCGAACTGCCGCCGGCTTCCCACGACGACGACGGCGCGAGTCCGGTTGCGGAGTAGTCGCCGGTGCCCTTGGGTGACGCCCCCGCTCCCGCAGCCATAGCGGTCACCGCGAACACGGTGACACCGGTGAGTCCGTTCGCCGAGGAAAGCTGTGTGGAGGCGCCGGACGTGGTCTCGGCGAGCGGGACCTGTGCGGAGACGGTCTGCTGTGCGGAGTCGTTGGCTGAGGAGAGCGGGGTCTGCTTGCGGCACTCCGTCTTTGACGGAGTCGTCAGCGCGCAGGCAGGGAGCTGCACGAGACGCAGGCGCTCCGACCAGCCGCCACCGATCATGGACGCGAAGTCGCTGTAGTCGACGCTGACTTCCGCCGTACCGGCGGTGTCGGCGCTGGCCGTGAAGAGCACACCGGTGATGCCGGTCTTGCGGGCGGCCTTTTGGTCGAGGACCGTGAAGTCCACGGACCCTGCGGCCGCCGACATGCTCCGGCTTTTCACCGGTTGTGCGGCAACAGGCGTTCCCGCGAGGTCCACCTTGGCCGCTTTGTTCGCGGAGAGTGTCGTGGTGGCCGTGTCGGGCTCGGGCCAGGCAGCTGTCTGCTCTTCCTTGGCCTTGCGGGCTCGCTGTTCGCCGGCCTTCTTGCCCTCGGAGACCTTCTGACGTGCCTCCTTCGCCCCCAAGCCCTTGACTTCTTCGACCTTGCTCACGCGGGGCTTGGGCACATCAGGGCGCCCCAGTCCCTGCTCGCCGGCCACCGCGACCGGCAGCTGACCGACTGGGGCCAGCAGCGCCAACGCCACCGTGGGCACGACGAGGCGTCGCCCCCACCGCCGCGCACCCCCCGCACCTCTTTTTGAGGTGCCTATGCCAAATGCCATGAGTTTCGTACCCATCCGATTCACGAGAATTGGAAGATCAATCAAGTTGCGGAAGCAGCCGGAGAATGCGGCCGCGCGGTGGTTGGCAGCCCTGAGGGCTGCCAACCACTCACTGCAGGTCAGTCACCTACCGTGACCTCGACCTGCTCGGCACTAGCCATCGCGCCAGCCCACAGGCGCACATCGGAGATCCGAGCGGGAAGGAAATGCTTCCAGCCACCGCTCGCGTATGCCTTACCGACTGCGAAATCACCACTGCCGATCTGCGCCGTGTACGCCTTGGCGTCACCGTTCTGGCTGTAGCCGATGTAGAGGCTGATCGTGCCGTCCACCGAATCGTGCACGCCGGTAAGCCGCGCGCCGCTGTCCACGCTCGCGGTCTCTTCGGAGGTGACGGAGGAAAACGTACCGTCGGACTCGAGACGACCGAAGTGCCACTTGCCCTCCGGCACTGTGATCTCCTCCATGGTCTCCTCGTCCAGCACGGTCTTCCTGCCAGTGAGTTCGAACCACAGACCCCATGCGGAACCGTCCGCGGTGCGCTGGCCCGCGACCTGCCCGATGTAGCCGATGTCCTTGGTCAGCAGCTTCGCTCCGTCCAGGGTCACGCCAGTGGTCACCGTGAATGAGCTGCTGCCGTCAACCACGGGACCTGCGGCCGTGGCGGCGTCATCGACACCGTCGAGGACGATCTCCTCGTCGATTACTGCAGCGCCTCCGGCCAGAGTGAGGCTCTTACCGTAGGAAGAGACAGTGTCCTTGATCGTGGTGCCGTCGACACCGCGGGTGGGGTTCCAGTCCGCGATCAGTTCCACCCCGGCGAACTGTTCCGAGACCAGCAGCTTGGCGTCCTTGGCGATCTCCTCCGACGTGAGTGTGCGTTGCCAGACCGTGACCTCGTCCACCACACCATCGAAGTAGTCGACGTAGTTACCGCTCCACTTCGCCCTGCCGATCTGCAGGCCGCCCGTGGCCGACCAGGGCACACCGGCATCCACCTCGGACTGGAACACCCCATTGACGTAGAGGCGGACCTTGTTGTTGTCGGCGTCGAAGCTCGCCGTCAGATGCGTCCAAACACCAGTGGGGCTGGTCTGCTTGGCACGTGCCTTGTTCCAGGTGTAGGCACCGTCCTTAGCGGTCAGCACCCTCAGGCTCCAGTCCTTGATCCCGTCTGCACCGTAGGAGACGTAGAACGGGCTGCCGCTACCGCCGTCCTGGCTCAGCACGGTTTTGGTGCCCGTGGCGCCCGGCGTGACCCGCGCCCACGCAGAGATGGTGTACGAGGACCGGGTCTCCACTGCGGGACCACTGGTTGCCGCATAACCGCCGGTACCATCCAGCTTCAGCCCCTTATCGTCGACCGGAGTCGCCAACAGCTGCCCCTGCGCGTCATGGGTAATCAGACCGCGTCGCCCGTAGTTGGGCCGGCTCGCACCGGCGCTCAGGGTCGCGTCGTCCTTGCCGTCGTCGGTGGCTGCGTCAACCGCAACGCCATCGGCCTCGTTGAAGTGGTAGCGCGCGATCGGCCCCGCTCCGGCAGCGACCAGGAAGTCGACCGTGTTCCAGGCTCCGTAGCGGCCGACGTTGTCCTTCGCCCGGACCCACAGCGTGTATGTGCCCGCCTGCGCCACTGACACGCTGGCCGACGATCCGTTGGCCGTCGGCCACGTCGTCATACCTGACAGCGTGTACTGATACGACACGACACCGGTGTCACCCGTGGCAGGTGCGAAACTGAAGGTGGCCTTCTGCCCCGGGCCGCCCAGCGCCTGGCAGTCGTTGGGCAGGCACTCCTTGTACGGACTGCCGACGGTGATCTTCGGTGCCTTCGGGGCGGTCGGGTCGACCTTGAAGTAGCAGAAACCGGTGGTGGAGCCATTCGACGGACTCGACAGGTGACTCTTGTAACCGTTGTAGAACGACTGCGTCCACGCCCGATAGCGGTATACGGGGCCCTCAGTGAGGGTGGACCAGGTGATGGTCTGCTTCTTCCCGTCCCCCGCATACCCCGTCGAGGGCCGCGAGTCATCCGTCCCTGCGTTGGTGTCCGCCCACGTGCCATCGGTGTTCTTGCGGTCGACGTCGAAGGCGATCCGCAGCTGCGCGTCCTCCTCACCGCCCGCCTTGGTCTGCGTCGTCGCCGTCAGCGCCGGCGTAGGGTCGGAGACGATCGTCGGGTTCGACTCGTTGGTCGAGCACACCGTGCCCGAACCGGTCACGAGCCCGATGCCGCTCGGCTTGTCCGGGATACCCACGAAGGAGACCTCGAGGACGGCATCGTTCTTGAACCGCTTCCATGCTGAGGTGTCCGACTCGTCGTGCGCCCGGATCTCCAGCGTGAGCCGGGAGAACTTGCCCGCCGCGAAGTCCTTCACGGTCGGGGTGAGGTTCTCGTTCGTCTCCTCCGGGTTGTCGTTGAACTCGATCGCCGCATCCGGCAGTCCTGGGCTGCACAAGTCGCCCCGGCCCGCCGAGACATGCCGATCGCCCATCCAGTCCAATTCCTTCGGACGCGAGGACCAAGTGGTGGAGGAGGAGATGTTGTTGGTGCGGACCAGGTCCACCCAGCGCGGATCGCACTGGAAAGCCCACGGCTCGGTAACTCTGAACGTCGCGTCCAGGACGTGCTTGCCCTTCAGACTCGCAGGCGAGAACTCGAAGTACAGCTTCTGCACATACCCCGGACCGCAGTAGTAGCCGCTCCAAGTACCGCACTTGCCGGCACCCTTGCCCCAGCCGTCGTCGCCATTGCCCCAGCCGTAGGACTCATAGCCGTCCGACCGCAGCAGCGTCCGCTCCGACTCACCCCACGTCACCGAAGGATCGATGAACAACGGAAACACCGAAGCATCCCTCTCGGCAAGAAGCTCGGGGTCGGGGAGGATCGACAGGGATTCCTTGCCGACCTCCACATCCATCGTCGCCACCTCATCGCCCTGCCCCGGCTCCACACCGGACCCGGACAAGGCCGACTCAGCCAAGTCCGACGGGGCGGACGAGGCAGAGTCGGCCAGGGTCGTCTCTTCCGCCGCCGCGCGTGCCACCTGAGGCGCAGACGGCTGGGCAAGCGTCTTGCCGGCCGAGTTCCACATACGCGCGGGCGGGGCCTTGAACACCGTCTGGCCATTCGGGTCAACCGCGGCCAGGCTCCCTGATGCACCTTCCTGGACCGCAAGCCCTGTCGTCTTCAGACCGAAGGTGATCTTCTTCAGCTTCTCGTCGGCTGCAGCCTCAGGGGTCTTGACAACCAGGACGTGCTGAAAGCTCTCCACCGTCGCGGTGACCTTCAAGTCCACATCCGGGAGCACGTCTGCATACACAGCGCTCGCGCCGTCCAGCTCGGGCTCGGGCAGGCCACCCGGCCAGCTCAGCTCGATCGAACGGCCCTGGCTGGCGATCCGCGCCAGCGGATCCTCCCCTCCGCCACTGGAGAACACGATCTGCGGCGCTGCAGCCTTCGGAGAGATCGAACCGTCCGCGCGCTTCTCCAACGTCGCATCCGGCGTCTCCCAACCGCCCCCCGGCTTGGAGACGCGTACGGGAACCGACGACTCCTGCAAAGTGAAGGTGTAGCCGTCCGGATTGGCGAAGACGGTGGTGCGTTCGGATCGCTGCCCCGTCACCTCGACCCGACTACCGGACTCCTGAGCCTCCGCGAGGGCCTTCTGCCCCTCCGACAGCTCTTCGGAGTCCGCCGTCGACGCTGCGGCTTGAGCCGCGGACGGCTGCACCAACGCCGTACTCAACAGTGCCGCAACCACTGCGCCTATCACGGACACCCCACGGCACGCCCGACTCCCGCGACGACGTTTGGGCATGACTGTGCCCCCCGCCCCAAAATCCACAGCCCCTACCCCGGAGTTTCAAAAGTTTCACAAGTTGCGCAGAGTTAAAGCTGTTCACCCGGCGGAGTCAAGCGCGTTACACATCCAGGGGCGTCAATGCGTAGTCCTGGACAGGCGGTTTCACCTTGGTTTGCATGATTTGACGCCGCCCCCTCATATACCTCGTGGGAAAGCACTGAGTGACCAGTGGGCCGGGGTCGGAGGAAGCAGGGCCTCTGTCGGCCGGGTATCGTCTCCGAAATGGGGCTGCAAAGCCGGACTGAACCCCTCCGCATCCACGCGAAACCATGATGCTGCTCACTTGGTGACGTAACGGAGGGTCAGTAAGAGTTGAGGCTGCGTCAGCGGGCGGCTCTGGCGCAAATTCGCTGGTGTCGAGGCGTGCCGATATCCGAGGAGGATGCGGTGTCGAAGGCGAATGAAGCCTGCTCGTCCGGTCAATGACGAAGGCGGCGGCCCCGGGGATCGTGGGGTCGCCGCCTTCGGTACAGGGGAACCGGTGCCGGTCAGTACCAGTTGTTGGCCTGCCAGAACGACCAGGCGTCGCAGGCGCCGCCGTAGCGGTCCTTCATGTAGTCCAGGCCCCACTTGATCTGGGTGGCGGGGTTGGTCTTCCAGTCGGAGCCGGCCGAGGCCATCTTGGAGCCGGGCAGGGCCTGGACCAGGCCGTAGGCGCCGCTGGAGGCGTTGGTGGCGCTGGGGTTCCAGCCGCTCTCGTGCTGCACGATCTTCGAGAAGCACTGGTACTCGGCCGAGTTGCCGATCATCTTCTGCGCGGTCGCCTGGGCCGAGGAGGCGCCGGTCGTGGTCGCGGCCTGGGCGGGCGCGGCGGCGATCATGGTGCCGCAGGCGGCGGCGGCCAGGGCGGCACCGGCGAGGGCCTTCTTCGGGGCGGAGGCGGTGCGGAGGAAGGAAACGGCGGACACGGGCGGCCTTTCGGTCGACAGCAGGGCGGTCGCGCTACGCCGTGCCGGATGCCGCGGTGTGCGGCGGGGGCATGCGTCGGCGCCTCGACCCCGTGAGGGGCGTCGGCGCCTGGCGACTGCTCCACAGAAACAAATCCGGGTTCGTCCCGCAAAGGTCCCCTTTACTACCGAAGGCCGGAGAGGAGTCGATTCGCCGGCCGGGGAGCCCCGCCCGGCCCCGCGCGTCGCTACGGTGCCGGGTCGTATGTGACGCGGGCCATGTGGGCCGGCTCACCGGGGCGGTCGCGAGGGGTGCGTACGGGACTACTCAGGGGTGTCCTCGAACGTGACCGGCGCCTCGAACGCGGCCCTGCGGGTGGCGCGACGGAGGGCCTTGAGGAGGGCGGTGCCCAGGGTGAGGGTGAGGGCGACCGTGACCAGGGCCCGGCCCAGGTCCCAGCCCAGGGACGTCGCCAGGCAGTAGGCGACGAAGCGGGCCAGGTTGGCGGGGAGCGACGCCTCGGCGGAGAAGGAGATGTTCGAGGCCAGCGCGGACATGAAGGGCCAGCCCGCCATGTTCATCACCGTGCCGTACGCGAAGGCCGCCAGGAAGCCGTACAGGGCGAGCATCCAGACCTCGGGGCGGCCCCGCAGACGGTCGGCGCCCGGCAGGAAGCCCGCGCCCATGGTGAACCAGCCCATCGCCAGCATCTGGAACGGCAGCCACGGCCCGACGCCCCCCGTGAGCAGGGCGGACGCGAACATCGTCACCGAGCCGAGGACGAAGCCGAAACCCGGTCCGAGCACCCGGCCGCTGAGCACCATGAGGAAGAACATGGGCTCCAGGCCGGCCGTCCCCGCGCCGATGGGACGCAGGGCGGCGCCCGTGGCGGCGAGGACACCGAGCATCGCCACCGCCTTCGGGCCCAGACCCGACTCCGAGATCGTCGCCGCGACGACCGCCACCAGGAGGACCAGCAGGCCCGCGAAGAGCCAGGGGGCGTCCTGGGCGTGCGCGTTCAGGGTGGAGTCGGGCGGGGCGAGAAAAGGCCAGCCGAAACCGGCCACGCCCACCGCGCTGACCAGCGTCAGGGCCAGCCAGGAGCGGGGGCCCAGACGGATGGCACGGACCCGGCGGCCGGTGCGGGTGGTGAGCGTCGTCATCGCAGCGCCTCCCGGACCTGGGAGACCGTGAGCCAGTGCTGCGGGGCGAGGATCTTCGCCACCTGCGGGGCGAAGGACGGGGACGCCACGACGACCTCGGCCGCCGGTCCGTCCGCGATCACCTCGCCCTCCGCGATCAGGACCACCCGGTGGGCGAGCTCCGCCGCCAGTTCCACGTCGTGCGTGGCCATGACGATCGCGTGGCCCTCGGCGGCCAGGCCGCGCAGGATCGTCACCAGACGGGCCTTCGCCGCGTAGTCCAGGCCGCGCGTCGGCTCGTCGAGGAGGAGCAGGGGCGGGCGCGCGGTGAGGACGACCGCCAGGGCCAGGGTCAGGCGCTGGCCCTCGGACAGATCCCGGGGGTGGATGTCGTCGGCCACCGAGGGGAGCAGCTCCGACAGCAGCGCACGGCAGGTGCCCGGCTCGGCGCCCGCGTCCTCGTCGGCGGCCGCGCACTCCGCCGCGACCGTGTCGGCGTACAGGAGGTCGCGCGGTTCCTGCGGGACCAGGCCTACACGGCGCACCAGGTCCCGGGGGCGGGTGCGGTGCGGGACCGCGTCGCCGGTACGGACCGAGCCGGAGGTGGGGGCGACCAGGCCGACGAGGGTGCTGAGCAGGGTCGACTTCCCGGCGCCGTTGCGGCCCATGAGGGCGATCGTCTCGCCGGGGCCGACGGTCAGGTCGATATGGCGCAGGGCCTGGACGCGGTCCCGGCGGACCGCGAGGGCGCGGACCTCGGCGACATGGGCGGAGGCGGCGGGCTTCCCGCGCGGGAACAGGCGGCGGGGGGCGGGGGCCGGTGGCGCGGGTTCCCGGGCGGGTGGCTGCCGGTCGGCGAGGCGGTCGCGCAGCGGGCCCGCCCTGCGGCGGGCGTCCCGGACCGTCAGGGGCAGGGGGGACCAGTCGGCGAGGCGGCCCAGGCCCACCACCGGGGGGTGGACGGGGGACACCGCCATCACCTCCGCCGGGGTGCCGAGGAGCGGCGGCTCGCCGGGGCCGGGGAGGAGGGCGACCTGGTCGGCGTACTGGATGACGCGTTCCAGCCGGTGCTCGGCCATGAGGACGGTGGTGCCCAGGTCGTGGACCAGGCGCTGGAGGACCGCCAGGACCTCCTCGGCGGCCGCCGGGTCGAGTGCGGAGGTCGGTTCGTCCAGGACCAGGACCCGGGGGTGCGGGGTGAGGACCGAGCCGATCGCGACGCGCTGTCGCTGACCGCCGGAGAGGGTGGCGATGGGGCGGTCGCGGAGATCGGAGAGACCGAGAAGGTCGAGGGTCTCCTCGACCCTGCGGCGCATCACGGCCGGGGGGACGCCCAACGACTCCATGCCGTAGGCGAGTTCGTCCTCCACCGTGTCCGTCACGAAGTGCGAGAGCGGATCCTGGCCCACCGTCCCCACGACATCGGCGAGTTCGCGCGGCTTGTGGGTACGGGTGTCACGGCCGGCGACGGTGACCCTGCCGCGCAGGGTGCCGCCGGTGAAGTGCGGGACCAGTCCGCTCACCGCGCCCAGCACCGTCGACTTGCCCACGCCGGACGGGCCGACGAGCAGCACCAGTTCACCCTCGGGGACCTCGAAGTCGACGCCCCGCACGGCGGGTTCGGGTGCGTCGTCGTAGGTCACCGACACGTTCTCGAAGCGGATCACGTCGTCGGCTCCTTGCGGGTGTCCGTGCGCCCGGGTTCGGGGGCGGGGGTGATGAAGGCGGGGAGCAGCCCGATGAGCACGGCCGCCGCCGGCCACAGGGGGAGGGTGGGGGCGACCAGCGGGACCACACCGGGGTGCAGGGCGGCAGGATCGCGGGAGGCGGCGAGCGTGAGGAGGGCGGCCACGGCCGCTCCGGAGGCGGTGACCAGCCAGGCTCTCAGGTCCCAGGGGTCCGGGCGGTAGCGGGTGCGCAGGGTGCGGCGGCCGCCCAGCCGGAGGCCGGCGAGGGCGGCGGCCACTCCGGTGAGGAGGACCGGGAGGCCGTAGGTGCCGCCCTCGGCGGTGAGCAGTCCGTAGGTGCCGGCGCACACGCCCAGCAGCCCGCCGAGGGTGAGGGCGGCGGTCGTACGGCGGATGGCGGGAGGTACCCGGGCGGTACGGCCGTATCCCCGCGCGTCCATCGCGGCGGCGAGGGACACCGAGCGTTCCAACGCGCCCTCCAGGACGGGGAGTCCGACCTGGAGCAGGCCACGTACGCCCTTGTCCGGGCGGCCTCTCAGACGGCGGGCGGCGCGCAGGCGGCGGACGTCGGCGATGAGGTGGGGGGCGAAGGTGAGGGCGACCACTACGGCCACGCCCAGTTCGTACAGGGCGCCGGGCAGGGATTTGAGGAGGCGGGAGGGGTTGGCGAGGGCGTTGGCCGCGCCTACGCAGATGAGGAGGGTGGCCAGGCGGAGGGCGTCGTAGAGGGCGAAGGTGAGGGCCTCCGCGGTGACCTTCCCGCCCAGGCGGATGCCTTGGGCCCAGTGGGGGAGGGGGAGTTCGGGGAGGGTCAGCAGGGTGTGCGTGCCGGGGATGGGGGAGCCGAGGACGATCGCGAAGGCCAGGCGGATCAGGATGACCGCCAGGGCGAGTTTGAGGAATGCTCCGTAGGAGCGGGACCAGGGGGTCGGGGGGCGGCGGGTCGCCACCACGTACGCGGAGACGGTGATGAGGAGGGTGAGGAGGAGGGGGTTGGTGGTGCGGGTGGCCGCGGTGCCGAGGGAAAGGGACCAGAGCCACCAGGCACCGGGGTGCAGTTGGGAGGTGCGGCGCTGTCGGGGCTGGGCGGGGGGTGTCGCGCGGCCCGGCGTTCGCGGGTTGCCTCCCCCACTCTCGGCTGCGCTCGAGCGGGGGGACCCCCATCGCCCACCCGTGCCGCTCTGGGGGTACCTCCCAGGCCGTTTCAGGCACTGGGGGAGGCACGATTGCCCGCGGTCGGGCGGGCATGGTTGCCCGTTCTTACGAGGCACGGCGGCGGGTCTGCCAGAGGGCGGCGGCTCCCAGCAGGGCCACTGCGGCGATACCGGCCAGCAGGCCTACTGAGGGGCCCGAGTCGGTCTCCTTCTGCGCGGGAGCCGGGGACTCCTCCGTGGAGACCTGGTCTCCGCAGCCCTTCTTCGGGTAGCCCGCTATCGCGCAGAGCAGGGCGTTGGTGTCGTAGCGGAGGGGTTTGGCCACCGCGGCCAGGGCGTCGGCCGTGGTGGCGTCCTCCGGGACCTGCGCGCAGGCCGTGCGGGAGGGCGGTGGGGTTTCGCCCGAGGGGGCGTCCTGCGGGGTACCGAAGTCGATGACCAGGGCCACGCGTTTGCTGCCGTCGGCCGGCGGGGTCTTCGCGCAGATCGTGGCGAAGTCGGCGGTGCCGCGTGGCTTCGCCGCGTCGGACGAGTCCTCGCTCACGGAGAAGCGGAAGCCGTGGACATCGCCGTCGGCCGGGCGGGCGAGGGACGGGCCCTGGGTGGCGTACGTCCAGGCCGAACCGTCCTGCTCCCAGAACGACCAGTACCGGTAGCCGGTGGCGCCCGCCGGGCCGGCGCCTGCCAGCAGGGGCAGGAGCGCGGCCAGGAACAGGACGGCGGCCCGGCGGATCACGGCCGCTGCTTCTTGCGGCCGCTGATCAGGAAGCCGATGCCGATACCGGCGACCAGGCAGACACCGACGAACCACCAGACACCGAGACCGGAGTCGGACTCCTCGTCCTTCTGCTCGTCCGCCTTCGCCTCCGTGGCCTTCCCGGCGGCGGGTCCCGTCGCGCCGAGCCGCTTCACCAGGTCCGTGCCGCCGAAGTCGCGCGGGTCGGCGCCGGTCGCGTGGGCCGCGAAGATCAGCTGTGCGTAGGCGGCGGGGCCGCTCTGCGCCGCCCAGTCGGCGGCGTTCTTCTCCAGCCAGGACAGCGACTTCGCCGCCTGCTCCCCGGAGCCCTGCGCGGCGAGCGCGACCACCGCGTCGGCGGTGTTGCCGAAGTCGGGCTGGTCCTCCGCGCCGGCCAGGGCGGAGGTCAGGTGGCCGTCCTCGGCGAGGGCGTCCGTGAGGTAGGCGGCACCGTTGGCGGCGGCCTGCTCCGGGGTGCCGGGCTTCTCGCAGGACGACGCCTCGCCCTTGCCGGGCCCGGCGGCCAGGCCCGCGCCCAGCGCGCCGAGCACGCCCGCCGCCGTCGCGTCCGCGTTGGCGACGAGGCCGCCCTTCTTGTCCGGCTGGAAGGCGAAGGCGCCCGCGCCGTCGCCCTCGCAGGGCAGCGCCAGCGTCAGCAGGGCGTCGTAGGGGGACTTGCCGTCCTTCTTCACCTCGGCGGGCCGGTCACCGGCCGCCGCGAGCGCGCCGACGACGACGGAGGTGGAGTTGGTGTCGCTGGCCCCGCCCGCCGTGTAGCCCCAGCCGCCGTCCTTGTTCTGTACGGACTTCAGCCAGCCGACCGCCTTCTTCGTGACGTCGTCGTGCCCGCCGAGCGCGGCGAGGGCCTGGACGGCGGCGGCGGTCTGGTTGGTGTCGGCCATCGTCTTCGCGCCGCACGCCTCGGCGGTGTCGGCGCGGTACGGGGCGAAGGAGCCGTCGGCGCACTGCTGGCCGGTGAGCCAGTCGACGGCGGCCTTCGACGGCTCGACGTCCACCGTGTGCTGGGCGAGCAGGGCCAGCGACTGGCGCCAGACGCCGTCGTACTGGGGGTCGGTGTCGCCGTACAGGGCGGACGGAAGCGCCTGTGACGGGGACGGGGACGTGTCGGCGGCGGCCGGAGTGGCGGCGCCGATCGCGACGACGGCGGCCAGGACCGCTGCGCTGCGGCGAACATTCATGATCGGCGGGTGCCTCTCCCTGAAAGAGGCCGGGCAGCGCGGGACACCCCGGCGGCTCGGCCCCGTATACCTCGACGGTGCCCGTGCGCCGGCGGGCCGCCGGGCACGTGAGCCGGTCACAAACCGTGCGGGGCAGTCCGGCTCACCGCCTGGTGGGCGGCTTACGGTTGCGGGTCAGCGCCGGAATTGCACCGGCTTCCCCCCGTACGGGTGATGACGACGCCGACACTCTACCCGCCCGTAGGGAAGGGGCCGGGGGGTGCCCGTGCAAGTCGGGCCCGCACCCCTGGGCGGGGGTGCGGGCCCGGGTGGGGGGTGGCGGGTCAGGAGGCCGTGCAGGCGCCGACCTGCGGTGCGGGTGTGGTGCCTCCGTTCACGGTGAAGCCGAAGCTGGTGGACGCTCCGGGCGCCAGGGAACCGTTCCAGGTGGAGCGGACGGTCATGACGCCGCCGTTCGTGGAGGGTGAGCCGTTCCACACGGAGACGACCTGCTGGGAGGAGGCGATGGTGAGGTTCACGCTCCAGCCGCTGATCGCCGTACTGCCGGCCGTGATCGTCACCTTGCCGTTGTAGCCGCCGCTCCACTGCTCCGCCGTGGTGTAGGTGGCGGTGCAGGCGCCCGGTTCACCGGGCTCGCCGGGCTCCTCCGGGTCCTCGCCGGGGGTGCCGCCGAGGGCGCTCAGGGCCGCGTCGTACGCGGGCTTCTTGTTGTAGTCGTCGTCGAACAGCAGCGGGGTGCCGCTGGAGCGCCACGAGTACTTGTCCGGGATGCCCCACACCGTGATGCCGGTGCAGCGGGACACCGCGAGACAGGCCCGTACGACATTGCCGTAGTTGGTGGCCTGGGCCTGGCCCGAGCCCTCGATGTCCAGCTCGGTGATCTGCACGTCGACGCCGAGGTCGGCGAAGCGCTGCAGATTGGCCCGGTAGTCGGACGGGACGGGGGAGTTGGGGTTGAAGTGGGACTGGAAGCCGACGCAGTCGATGGGCACACCGCGGGACGTGAAGTCCTTGACCATGTTGTAGACGGCATTGCTCTTCGCGTTGACGCCGTCGGTGTTGTAGTCGTTGTAACAGAGCTTGGCCGCCGGGTCGGTGGCGCGGGCCGTGCGGAAGGCCTCCTCGATGAAGCCGTCGCCGAGCCTGTCCTGGAAGGGCGAACTGCGCCGGGCGCCGCTGCCGCCGTCCTGGAACGCCTCGTTGACCACGTCCCAGGAGTGGATGTCTCCCTTGTAGTGGGTCATGACCTGGGTGATGTGGTTGTTCATCGCCGACCGGAGGTCGCTCGCGCCCAACCCGGAGACCCAGCCCGGCAGTTGGGAGTGCCAGACCAGGGTGTGGCCGCGGACCTTCATGCCCTGGCCCTGGGCGTGGTCCACGATCTGGTCGGCGCGGCTGAAGCTGAAGGAGCCGCGGTTCGGCTCGACGGCGTCCCACTTCATCTCGTTCTCGGGCGTCACCGAGTTGAACTCGCGGTCCAGGGTGGCGGCGTACTGCGCCTCGCCGAGGTGGTTCGCGGCGACGGCGGCACCGAAGTAGCGGCCCTGCTCGGCCGCCGCCGCGCCCAGGGTGCCGGCGGCGTGGGCGGTGGTCTGGGGGAGCGCCGCGAGCGCGGTGACGGTGAGCAGGGCGGTGGTGGTGGCGCCGAGGGCGGCGCGCAGCCGGCCGCGTGCGGGGGTGCTGCCGCCCCCGCCTCTCGTTCTCGTTCGCTTTCTGATCATGCGCATGACATCCCTTCTCCGGTGGGGTCCCGTGCTGCCACGGGTGGACGGGAGTGCTGCCGTACGGTCGAACGAAAGTTTCGGACTCGGCTCCGAATTTCTGCGGTGACGATACGGCGCAGGGAGGGAGCGGTCAATCGTTCACGCAGGACGTGACGCGGCGGGGGGTCGAGTGTTGCGGGTGGGGTGGTGTGCCGCCAGCGTTAACGGAAGGATTTCGAAAGTTTCGCTAGTGGTGATGCGGGGCTGTGAGGTCCATCAGCCGGCACACCGTCTCTATGTCGGTCTTCACCTGGGCGATGGAGGCGCGGCCCGAGAGCCAGGTGATCAGGGCCGAGTGCCAGGTGTGCTCGATGACCCGGACGGCCGCGAGCTGCTCGGGGGTGGGGTCGGTGAGCTCCATGGCGTCCAGGATGATCAGCGTGGTCTGCCGGGAGACCTGGTCGACCTCCGGGCTCACGCTGCGGTCCGCGAAGGTCAGGGCCCGCACCATCGCGTCGGCGAGATGCGGCTCGCGCTGGAGTGCGCGGAAGGCCCGCATCAGGGTCTCCGCGACCCGCTCGGCCGGGGTGTCACCGGCCGGGGGCCTCTTGCGGAGCGTGCCGTGCAGCGTCTCCAGCTGGTCCTGCATGGTGGCGACCAGCAGGTGGATCTTGGAGGGGAAGTACCGGTACAGCGTGCCGAGCGCCACCTGTGAGGACTCCGCGACCTCGCGCATCTGCACCGCGTCGAAGCCGCCCCGGCCGGCCAGTTGCGCGGACGCCCGCAGGATGCGGCGCCGGCGTGCCTCCTGACGCTCGGTGAGCGGTGAGGCCGGGCCGGTGGTGCGCGTGGTGCCGGCTTCCGAGGGCATCGGTCCCGTCCGTGACAGTCGGTGAGGGTGGATGATCGGACAGCATGGCATGCCGTCCGTCGTGGCGTGAATCACCTGATCCACTGCTGCCAGTACCCCTACCTGCCGGTAGATTCGGATCCTCCGAACGATCAACTCTGAAACTTGTTCTAGATCAGCTCCCGGCGTAATGTCGCGGGACCGTGCAGGGAGAAGGGGGCCCAGAGTGACCGCTGAGGCCAGTCAGGCCGGGCCCTCGCAGGGGCCCGCATCCGACGGCTTGCGACCGCTCCGCATCGCACTCCTCACCTACAAGGGAAACCCGTTCTGCGGCGGCCAGGGCGTGTACGTCCGCCACCTCTCCCGCGAACTCGCCCGCCTCGGACATCGTGTCGAGGTCATCGGCGCGCAGCCGTATCCGGTCCTGGACGTGGTCGAGGGCGAGGACCGCGAGGGCCCCGCCCTCACCGAACTGCCGAGCCTCGACCTCTACCGCCAGCCCGACCCCTTCCGTACGCCCGGCCGCGGCGAGTACCGGGACTGGATCGACGCGCTGGAGGTCGGCACGATGTGGACCGGCGGCTTCCCCGAGCCGCTGACGTTCTCCCTGCGCGCCCGCCGCCATCTGCGCGCCCGCCGCGGTGACTTCGACGTCGTCCACGACAACCAGACCCTCGGCTACGGCCTCCTCGGCGACCTCGGCGCCCCGCTGGTGACGACGGTCCATCACCCCATCACCGTCGACCGGCGGCTGGAACTGGACGCCGCCGAGAGCTGGCAGCGGCGGTACTCGGTGCGGCGCTGGTACGCGTTCACGCGCATGCAGAAGCGGGTGGCCCGCCGGCTGCCGTCCGTGCTCACCGTCTCCGGCAGCTCCCGGCAGGAGATCGTCGCCGATCTCGGCGTACGGCGGGACCGGGTCCACGTCGTCCATATCGGCGCCGACACCGGCCTGTTCTCCCCCGATCCGTCGGTGCCGGTCGTACCGGGCCGGATCGTGACCACGTCCAGCGCGGACGTGCCGCTGAAGGGGCTGGTCTTCCTCGTCGAGGCGCTGGCGAAGGTGCGGGCGGAGCAGCCCGACGCGCACCTCGTCGTGGTCGGCAAGCGGCCCGTGGAGGGGCCGGTCGCGCAGGCGATGGAGCGCTACGGCCTCGAGGGCGCCGTCGAGTTCGTCAAGGGCATCTCGGACGCCGAACTGGTCGACCTGGTGCGGTCGGCGCAGGTCGCGTGCGTGCCGTCGCTGTACGAGGGGTTCTCGCTGCCGGCCGCCGAGGCCATGGCGACGGGCACCCCGCTGGTCGCGACGACCGGCGGCGCGATCCCCGAGGTCGCGGGCCGCGACGGCGAGACATGCCTCGCCGTACCCCCCGGCGACCCGTCCGCCCTGGCCTCGGCCCTGACCCGCCTCCTCACCGACCCGGACCTCCGCACCCGCCTGGGCGCGGCCGGCCGCGACCGCGTCCTGCGCCACTTCACCTGGGCGCGCGCGGCGGAGGGCACGGTGGCGCATTACCGGGAGGCGATGGCGCGAGCCGGCTCCGCACCGGGCCACGACACCGGGACCGCCCGCCGGGGCGCTGACACCGGCGCCGCCCGGCCCGCGGCCACGCCTTCGCGCGGCCCCGGGCCACAGGGCGCGGACGCCGCACCGTCCGACACGGACGACCGCCCGGCGGCCCAGGTCTCTGGCCGCTCCGTGCCGGAAGGCGTCGGCCGGGTGGCGCACGAGGCGTCCGGGCGCGCGGCGTCGGGGGTGGGCGATCGCGCCGGTGCCGGGGTCACGGACCGTTCCGTGTCCGAGGCGTCCGGCCGCCCGACGGCTCAGGTCGCCGGTCGTGCGGCGCGGGCCGGCGGTCGTGCCGACGCCGTCGACCGTTCCGCGGCCTCCGACCGCCCCGCGGCCGTGCTCCCGACCGCCGGGTCCGTGGGTGCGGCCGATTCCTCCGACCGTTCCGATTGTGAAAGCAGGGCCACGTGCTGACCGTCGACTTCTCCCGGTTCCCGCTCGCGCCGGGTGACCGTGTTCTGGACCTCGGATGCGGGGCCGGGCGGCACGCGTTCGAGTGTTACCGGCGCGGTGCGCAGGTCGTGGCGCTGGACCAGAACGGCGAGGAGATCCGCGAGGTCGCCAAGTGGTTCGCGGCGATGAAGGAGGCCGGGGAGGCGCCCGCCGGGGCCACCGCCACCGCCATGGAGGGCGACGCCCTCGCCCTGCCCTTCCCCGACGAGTCCTTCGACGTCGTCATCATCTCCGAGGTGATGGAGCACATCCCCGACGACAAGGGCGTCCTCGCCGAGATGGTGCGCGTGCTCAAGCCCGGTGGCCGGATCGCCATCACCGTCCCGCGCTACGGCCCGGAGAAGGTGTGCTGGACCCTGTCCGACGCTTACCACGAGGTCGAGGGCGGCCACATCCGCATCTACAGGGCGGACGAACTCCTCGCCAAGATCCGCGGGGCGGGCCTGCGCCCGTACGGCAGCCATCACGCGCACGCGCTGCACTCGCCGTACTGGTGGCTGAAGTGCGCGTTCGGCGTGGACAACGACAAGGCCCTGCCGGTCCGGGCCTACCACAAGCTGCTGGTCTGGGACATCATGAAGAAGCCGCTGGCCACCCGGGTGGCCGAGCAGGCGCTGAACCCGCTGATCGGCAAGAGCTTCGTGGCGTACGCGACCAAGCCCCACCTCCCGCGCGCCGAGGCGGATGCCACGTGACCACACCCCGGACCGAACACCTCGTCCTGCCCGGGGTGTTCACGGCCGGTGAGGCCGCCGCGACCGTCGCCGGCATTCTCGCCGTGCAGCGCAGCGACGGGGCGATCCCGTGGTTCCGGGGGCACCACCTCGACCCGTGGGACCACGTCGAGGCCGCGATGGCGCTGGACTCGGCGGGCGAGCACGAGGCGGCCGAGCGGGCCTATCTGTGGCTGGCCCGGCACCAGTTGACGGACGGCTCCTGGTACGCCGCCTACGCCGACGGCGACCCGCTCGACGTCACCGACCGGGGCCGGGAGACCAACTTCGTCGCCTACATCGCCGTAGGCGTCTGGCACCACTACCTCTCCACCGGCGACGACACGTTCCTGGACCGCATGTGGCCGGTCGTCTACGCGGCGGTGGAGTTCGTCCTGCGGCTGCAGCAGGCCGGCGGGCAGATCGGCTGGCGGCGCGACGACGACGGCACGCCCACCGGGGACGCGCTGCTCACCGGCTCCTCCTCCGTCCACCATGCGCTGCGCTGCGCGCTCGCCATCGCCGACCAGCGCGAAGAGCCGCAGCCGGACTGGGAGTTGGCGGTGGGCGCGCTGCGGCACGCGATCCGGCACCACCCGGAGCGGTTCCTCGACAAGGACCGTTACTCGATGGACTGGTACTACCCGGTGCTCGGCGGCGCGCTCACCGGCGCGGAGGCCAAGGCCCGTATCGAGGAGGGCTGGGACCGGTTCGTGGTCCCCGGACTCGGGGTGCGCTGTGTGGTGCCCAACCCCTGGGTGACCGGCGGGGAGTCGGCCGAACTCGCCCTGGCGCTCTGGGCGATGGGCGAGTCCGACCGTGCGCTGGAGGTGCTCCAGTCCATCCAGCATCTGCGCGATCCGGGGACCGGCCTGTACTGGACGGGCTACGTCTTCGACGACGACGCCGTCTGGCCGCGCGAGCTGACGAGTTGGACGGCCGGCTCACTGCTGCTGGCGGTCGCCGCGCTCGGCGGCCACGAGGCGACCTGCGCGGTCTTCGGCGGCGAGCACCTGCCCAGGGGGCTGGACCCGGACTGCTGCGCCCTCGCCTGAGCCGGTGGGTGCAGGTAGTCGGGGGCTGGTCGCGCAGTTCCCCGCGCCCCTTTGGGTGGGTCCACTGGGCCTACGCAAAGGAGCGCGGGGAACCACGAACTACCCCGCACCCGCCGGGACTCAGTGGCGGCGCAGCCGCCCTGCCACGGCGTGGCCGATGAACAGATAGACGACCGCGGCGAGCCCGTAGCCGAAGACCACCCGCGCCCACGCCTCGTCGAAGGTGAACAGGTCACGCGACCAGCCTGCCAGCCAGTTGGCCGCATTGTGGACGAACTGCACCAGGTCGTTGGCCCGGTTGGCGTCCAGCAGATACATCAGAATCCACAGTCCGAGGATGACGGCCATGATGTCCGCGATCACCGCGACGACCGTCCCCGCAGAGGTGTAGTTGGAGCGATATCGAGGGGACATGCTTTCCGTCTGGCCCCGGACGCCCGGTTGAAACCCGTAACGTCCGGGATCCGCCGGGAAGTTCAGCGGTGGGTGAGCAGCAGGCGCCACGCCTTTGGGCCGCGCTCCTGGTACTCCACCGAGAAGGCACCGGGGTGCCGGTCCTCGATCTGCCGCAGCAGCGGCAGCGGGTCGTGCGGTGCAACGAGCACCATGGCCTGCCCGGCCGGTACGGCCGCGAGCGCGCCGAAGACCGTGGCGTGCCGCAGGGAGTGCGGGACCTCCCGGACGTCGAGTTCGGGCACGTCGGTGTCGTCCGACCCGCCGCAGCCGCAGGTGCCGCCGCAGCCGCCGCCCTCACCGGACGCGGCCTCCCCGTCCTCGCCGCCGCCGAGCAGTTCGTGCATACCGCCCAGCAGTCCGGCCAGTGAGACGTCCGGGGCGCCGGCGAGCAGCGGCAGGATCAGGCCGTTCTCCTTCTCCACATGCTCCTCGAACAGCACCTGCAGCGCCCGCGCGTCCGCGGCCGTCCGCGCCGCGGGACCGGCCGCGCGCAACGCGTCGACGAGCGCGCCGATCCTGCGGTGCTCGGCGAGCATGCCGTCGACGAGGAGCCGGGCGCCGGGCAGTTCGCGGGCGACGGGGTAGAGGGTGCTCTCCTCGGCGGTGGCGTGCGGCAGCAGGTCCCGGTCGCAGAAGGCGACCAGTCCCGAGCGGATCCCGTCGGCCGTGGCCGGGTCCTTCTCCGCCGCCGTCACCAGCATGGTGACCCGCCCGGCCAGCTCACCGGCCAGCTGTGTGTGATGCGCCTCCACGGCATCGGCGGCGGTCGCGTCCTCGGGGTCCGTGGCGATGGTCAGAGTGCTCATGAGGGGACGTCCTCCCAGCGGTCGACAGCCCGTCCCCGGTCGGTTCAGGGCCTTGCCTGCAATATAGTACGGACATGACCGTGGAAAATAACGGCCCGCTCCCCGGCAGCGGATCGAACCGGGTGCCGCTGTCCCGGCAGCGGCGCGGTGTCCTGCAGTACCTGCGCGGCCAGGCCGCCCCCGTGACCGCCGGCGCGCTCGCCAAGGTGTGCGCGCTGCACGTCAACACCGTCCGTGAGCATCTGGACGCCCTGGTGGACGACGGCCTGGCGGTACGGGAGCGGTCCGCGCCCGCCGGACGCGGCCGCCCGGCGTGGCGCTACCGGGCCCGCTCACCGCAGGAGTCGCCCGCGCGGGAGTACGCGGGACTGGCCGCCGTACTCGCCGCGCGGATCGCCCGTACCAGCGCGGACCCGCGCGGGGACGCGCTCGCGGCGGGCGAGGAGTGGGGGCGCGTCCTGACCTCCGGCCGGGAGGCCGCCCCGGACCCCCGGGAGGCCCGCGAACGCCTTCTGGACCTCCTCGGGGAGATCGGCTTCGCCCCCGAGGCGGACCCGGAGTCACGCCGGGTCCGCCTGCCACGCTGCCCGTTCGTGGAGACCGCCCGCGAACACCCCGGCGTCATCTGCGGCGTCCACGAGGGCCTGGCCCGAGCGGCCCTGAACTCCTTGGGCAAAACCCCCCAGAACATCGAACTCCTCCCCTTCGCCACCCCGGACGCCTGCCTCCTCCATCTCGGCACCGCCGAGATGGAGAACACGGGGGCGGATGTTCCCGGGTGGGACGCCCCCGGGCCGGACGCCCCCAGGTCGGACGCTTCCGGGCCGGACGCCTTCAGGTCGGACGCTTCCGGGTCGGACGCCTTCAGGTCGGACGCTTCCGGGTCGGATGTTCCTGGGCCGGACGCCCTCAGGTCGGACGCTTCCGGGTCGGATGCCCTCAGGTCGGATGCTTCCGGGTCGGACGCTCCTGGGCCGGACGCCCTCAGGTCGGATGCTTCCGGGTCGGACGCTCCTGGGCCGGACGCCCTCAGGTCGGATGCTTCCGGGTCGGACGCCCTCAGGTCGGATGCTTTTGGGTCGGATGTTCTTGGGCCGGACGCCCCCGGGCCGCAGGGCGCTGATCCGCAGGGCGCTGATCCGCACGGCGCTGATCCGCGCGGCGCCGGGCCGGGGGAGGCCCGGTGACCGTCGATGCCGCCCGCCGTGCGGGCGCCCGCCGCGCGCCCCTGCTGCTGGCCGCCGGCGTCTGTCTGCTCGCCGGGCTCGATGCCGCCCTGCTGCTGCTCGGGCTGCCCGCCCCCGTCACCGGTGACCGCCTCCCGCAGGTGCACGGCGTCCTCCTGGTCCTCGGGTTCGTCGGGACGCTCGTGGCACTGGAACGGGCCGTCGCCCTCGGCGGGCGTTGGCCCCAACTGGCCCCCGCAGCGCTCGGCGCCGGGGGCCTGCTGCTGCTCAGCCCCCTCGATCCCGCCGTTCCCCGGCTGCTGCTGGTCGCCGGGACCGCCGTACTCGTCGCCCTGTACACGCGCTTCTGGCGGCGGCAGCCGAGTGCGGCCCTCGTCGCGCAGGCCGCCGGGGCCGTGTCGGGGCTCGGGGCGGCGCTGCTGTGGCTGGGCGGGCTCGACGTGCCGCGGCTGCTGCCCTGGCTGGCCGCGTTCCTCGTGCTGACCATCGCGGGCGAGCGGCTGGAACTCGCCCGGGTGGCCCTCCTCGCACCCCGCGCCGAACCCGCCTTCCTGGCCTGCGTCGGCGCCGTCGCCACCGGTGTCGTCGCCACCCTGATGTGGCCGGCCACGGGCACCCTGCTGCTCGGCGCCGCCCTGCTCGCGCTGGTCGCCTGGCTCGTCGTGCACGACGTCGCCCGCCGGCTGCTGCGCTCCACGGGCCTGCCCCGCTTCTCCGCCGCCTGCCTGCTCGCCGGATACGCGTGGCTCGGCCTCGCCGGAGCACTGTGGCTGCTGGGCGGCCCGGTGGCCGAGGGGAGCCGGTACGACGCCGTCGTGCACGCCGTCTTCCTCGGCTTCGTGATGTCGATGATCATGGCGCACGCCCCCGTCATCCTGCCCGCCGTACTGCGCCGCCCGCTGCCCTACCACCCCGGCCTCGCACTGGCCGCCTGGCTGCTGCACGGCTCCCTCGCCCTGCGCGTCATCGTCGGGGACCTGCGGGAGATCCGGGGCGCGTGGCAGCTCGGCGGGGTGCTCAACATCACCGCCGTACTGCTCTTCCTCCTGACGGCGGCGACCGCCTCCGTGGCGGCCACGCGACGCCGTTCCCCCGACCCCGCCCCCGCCGACCCGAGGAACACCCGGTGACCACGCAGCTGTCCTCCCCCACCGCGAGCGGCCCCGCCCCGAAGCCGCCGGGACGCTCCCCGCGCGCGCTGTGGCATCTGGGCGTGAACGCGATCGTGGTGGCCTGGCTCGCGCTGTTCGCCGTGGTCGGGAGCGCCCACCACTTCCTGCCGCACGCCTTCTGGCTGCTCGTCCACACCCTGCTGCTCGGCGCGGTCACCAACGCCGTCGTCATCTGGTCGGGTCACTTCGCCGCGTCCGTACTGCGGCTCCCGGAGGCGAACCGGGGTGCCCCCGCCGCGTTGCGGCTGGTCTGTCTGAACGCCGGTGCCGTCGCCGTCATCGGCGGCATGTACACCGGCCGGTGGCCCGTGGTCCTCGTCGGCGCGGGCCTCGTCGCGGCCGCCGTCACCGCCCACGCCGTATGGCTCGTACGGCTGTCGAGGCGGGCGCTGCCCGGCCGGTTCACCATGACCGTGCGCTACTACACAGCCGCCGCCGCACTGCTCCCCGCCGGTGCCGCGCTGGGCGTCGTCATGGCCCGCGGCACCCTCGGCGGTGACCTGCCCGAACGCCTGCTGCTCGCCCACGAGATGATCAACCTGCTCGGCTGGGTCGGCCTCACCGTCGCCGGAACGCTGATCACGCTGTGGCCGACGATGCTGCGCACCCGCGTCGCGGACGGCGCGGAACGGGCCGGACGCCGCGCCCTCCCGGTCCTGCTCGCCGGCCTCGGCGCGGCCGTCGCCGCCGCCCTGCTCGGCCCCCCGCCGCTGGCCGCCCCCGGCGTCGTCGCCTACGCCGCCGGGCTCGTGGTCGCCGGCGTCCCCTGGGTACGCGAGGCCCGCGCGAAGACCCCGCGGTCCTTCGCCGCCTGGTCGGTGGCCGCGGGCAGCCTCTGGCTCGCCGGGTCCCTGCTGCTCCTGGCCGGCATCCTCCTCACCACGACGTCCTGGATCACGGTGGGGGAGCGCACCTCGCTGCTCACCGCACCGCTCGCCGCCGGCTGGATCGCCCAGGTACTGCTCGGCGCGCTCGGTTTCCTCGTCCCCGTGGTCCTCGGCGGCGGCCCCACCGCCGTACGCGCCGCCACCGCCGGACTCGAACGGGCCTGGCCCGCCCGGCTGACCGTCACCAACGCCGCGCTGCTGCTCTGCGTCCTGCCGGTGCCGTCCGTGGTCCGGGTGGTCTGCTCCGTCCTGCTGCTGGTGACGCTGCTGTACTTCCTCGTCCTGCTGCTGCTCACGGTCGTACGGGGCCTGCGCGGCCGCCGCGGGGGGACGGCCGGGCCGGAACCCGCCGAGGCGCGCCCGCACCGCGTCCTCGGCGGCGTGGCCCTCGGGCTCGCCGTGGTGATGCTGGCCGTCGCGGGCGGCGGCGCGGCGGACGTCCGGTCGCTGCCGATCCTGGAACGGTCCGCCGCCACGAACGCGGACGGCGGCGAGGTCACGCCCACCGGCCGTACGACCACGGTCGAGGTGACGGTACGGAACATGCGCTTCTCCCCGGCCTCCGTCGACGTGCCCGACGGTGACCGGCTGGTGGTCGAGCTGCACAACACCGGCACCGACACCCATGACCTGGTCCTGGAGACCGGCGCCCGCACCGACCGCATCGCCCCCGGGAAGCGGGCCACGCTGGACGCGGGCGTCGTCGGCCGGGACCTGGAGGGCTGGTGCTCGGTGGTCGGGCACCGGCAGATGGGCATGGTCTTCGGCGTACGGGTCACCGGCGCCGGCACCGCGGCCGCCCCGCGGGACGACCCACGGGACGACGCGACCGCGCACGACCACCACGCCACCGGGTCCGAGGGTACGGGCGGCTCCGCCGCCGACGCCTTCGACCCGATGGCCGCACCCGCCGACGGCTTCACCGCCCGAGACGCCCGACTGCCGTCCGCCGAGGGCCGGGTGCACCAGCGCACCCTCACCGTGAAGGAGGCCGGGGCCGAAGTCGCCCCCGGCGTACGGCAGACGCTGTGGACCTTCGACGGAACGGCCCCCGGCCCCGTACTGCGCGGCCGGGTCGGCGACACCTTCGAGATCACCCTCGTCAACGACGGCACCATCGGCCACTCCGTCGACTTCCACGCCGGATCGCTCGCGCCGGACGAGCCGATGCGCACCATCCGGCCCGGCGAGTCACTGACGTACCGCTTCAAGGCCACCCGCAGCGGGGTGTGGATGTACCACTGCTCGACCATGCCGATGTCCCTGCACATCGCCAACGGCATGTTCGGCGCCGTCGTCGTCGACCCGCCCGGCCTGCCGGGCGTGGACCGCGAATACCTGCTGGTGCAGTCGGAGTTCTACCTCGGCGAGCAGAACGGCACCGCCGACCCCGCGAAGGTGAACGCCAAGGAGCCCGACATGGTCGCCTTCAACGGCTACGCCAACCAGTACGACCACGACCCGCTGACGGCGAGGACCGGCGAACGCGTACGGATCTGGGTGCTGACGGCCGGACCGAACATGCCGAGCGCCTTCCACGTCGTGGGCGGCCAGTTCGACACCGTGTTCCGCGAGGGCGCCTACGATCTGCGGCCGGGCGGCGCGGAACACGGCGGCGCGCAGATCCTCGATCTCGCCCCCGCGTCGGGCGGGTTCGTCGAGCTGACCCTGCCCGAGGCCGGCGACTACCCGTTCGTCACGCACATCATGAGCGACGCGGAACGCGGTGCGCACGGCATCCTGCGCGTGCGCTGACCGGGGCCGGACGGCCCTCCCCGGCTGCCCCGACGGACCCGGGTGCCCGTCGGGGCACCGCCTCCGGACGGGCCGGACCGCGTCCGGCGGTACGACAACGGCCCCCCGCCCGCGGGGGCGAGGGGCCGTGACGAAGGGCCGGGGCCGTGCGCGGTCAGCCGCGCTGGATGCCCGAGGTGTCCTGAAGGACGCCGCGACGGCCGTCCTGGGTCTGCGCGACGAGCGACGGACCGCGCTGCTCGACCGCCAGGTACCAGGTACCCGGGGCCAGTTCGGCGATCGGCGTGGACGAGCCGTCCTCCGGGAACAGCGGCCGGGGCACCGGCACGGCGAACCAGAACGGCGAGAAGTCCCCGGCCGGGGGCGCGGCCGGCTGGCCGCCCGGGAACGGCTGCTGCCCCGGCGCCGGCTGACCGCCGAACGCGGCGGGCTGCTGCGCACCCGGGTAGCCGTAACCGGCGGGCGGCTGCGCGCCGTACGGCTGCGGGGCCGCGGGACCGGCGGGCGGGAGGAGGGCGGCCTTGAGGGCGGGGACCAGGGGGGTCGCCACCGCGGCGGCGGCCATGATCAGCGTGGCGACGAGGGCCAGGATCAGCCCCGTACCGGCGTCGGGGCCGTCACCGCTGCCCTCGAAGTTGTCGGCACCGCCGGCCACGTCGAAGATGTTGCCCAGCGCGCTCCAGGCGGCGAACACCGTGAAGGCGATGCCGAACTGGCCCAGGTCGAGCCCCGCGACCTTCGGCACCTGGGGCAGACCACGGGTGATGACGATGAGCGCGGCGCCGATGATGCCCGCCAGCACCACTCCGAGCAGAACCGGCCCGCTGGCCCACAGGCTGGGGAAGTCGAGGCTGTCGGGTGCGCCGTCGGCGGAGTAGAGGTCGAGGAACGACGCGATGAACAGCAACACCGCTGCTCCGATCACCACGCCGTCGCCTCGAGTGAGGGAGCGGATATTCACTTCAGGTCCTTCGCAGGTCGGTAGGTCGTCTCGTCGTCGGAAGAGGCGTCGCTGTCACCATGTCGCCCGAAGGCCCCGGTGTGAAGCGCGGGGGTGGCCCCTCATCGTCCGGAAAACACTACCGTCCGCGAGATGGGGCTGTCCGCCCGGATCAACGCGCTGATCCCTACCCGCGCAGGAAACTCACGATTCCGTCGGAAATCCCTTGCGCCGCTTTCTGCCGCCAGGCACCGCTGGTCAGCAGTGCCGCGTCCTTGCTATCGCGCATGTTGCCGCACTCGATGAACACCTTGGGAACCGTTGACAGATTGAGACCGCCCAGGTCCTTACGCGTGACGAGACCGGTACCGCCGCCGATGTAGTTGGAGGGCGCGCTGCCCGTCACCCGGACGAAGTCGCCCGCGATACGGGCGCCGAGATCGGCGGACGGTTCGACGATGGCGCGGGTGTCCGCGCCCCCGGCGTCGACGGCGCCGGGAAGGATGACGTGGAAACCGCGGTTGCCGGTGCCCGAGCCGTCCGCGTGGATCGAGACGACGGCGTCGGCCCCCGCCTTGTTGCCGATCCGCGCCCGCTCGTCCACGCACGGCCCGAACGGCCGGTCC
Organism: Streptomyces sp. NPDC048584; assembly: GCF_043199595.1. Taxonomy (NCBI): domain Bacteria; kingdom Bacillati; phylum Actinomycetota; class Actinomycetes; order Kitasatosporales; family Streptomycetaceae; genus Streptomyces; species Streptomyces sp. NPDC048584. The sequence goes on along the minus strand of NZ_JBICWF010000004.1, from coordinate 159,131 downwards.
TCGTCCTGCGTCAACTTCACGGTGGCGCCCCGCTTCTCGAGCAGGGCGCGCATCCGGTGCGCGACGTCCAGGGTGAACTCGGCCTCGGCGTAACCGTCGTTGGTGGACGTGCCGGTGGTGTCGCACTCCTTGCGGTTCGTGCCGATGTCGACCTGGCGGTTGATCTCGGCGGTGTGCTCGAAGTTGGTCGGATTGTGCCCCGGATCGATGACGACGACCTTGCCCTCGAGCGTCCCGGCCGCGGCGGGGGGCTTGGCCGTGGAGGAGGCGGTCGGCTTCCCGTCCCCGGCGCTCCCGGAGGGTGCCGCCGCCGACGTACGGGGTGAGGCGGTGGCGGAGGCGGTGGGGGTCCCGGCCGCCTCGCCGTCCCCGGACCCGCCCACGGCGGCGTACACCGCCCAGCCGAGCAGCGCCCCGGGCACCAGCGCGGCCAGCGCCACGGTCAGGGGCCCGCGCCGGGACCGTCGGGGCTGGGGCGGTTCGAATCCGGGACCTGTGTACGACACGCAGCCACCCTAACGTCGAGGGCTCAGAGCCCAGGACCCGTCCGCCGCAGCACCCGCAGCGAACCCTTCGCCGAGACCTCCGTGAAGGCGCCGGAGGCGAGCGCGCGGAGGTAGACGCGGTAGGGGGCCTGGCCGGTGAACTCGTCCACCGGGTCCGGGAAGACGTCGTGGATGACGAGGAGGCCGCCCTCGGCGAGATGCGGGGCCCAGCCCTCGTAGTCGGCGGTGGCGTGCTCGTCGGTGTGGCCGCCGTCGACGAAGACGAACGCGATCGGGGTCCCCCACAGGGCGGCGACGCGCGGGGAGCGGCCGACCAGGGCGACCACATGGTCCTCCAGGCCCGCCCGGTGCAGGGTGCGGCGGAAGGCGGGGAGCGTGTCCATCACCCCCAGTTCGGGGTCGACCGTCTCCGGGTCGTGGTAGTCCCAGCCAGGCTGCTGCTCCTCGCTGCCGCGGTGGTGGTCCACGGTGAGCGCGGTGACACCGGCCGCGCGGGCCGCGTCGGCGAGCAGGATCGTGGAGCGGCCGCAGTAGCTGCCGATCTCCAGCAGCGGCAGCCCCAGCCGGCCGGCCTCACTCGCCGCCGCGTACAGGGCCAGGCCCTCGTCCACGGGCATGAAGCCCTTCGCCGCCTCGAAGGCGGCCAGGATCGCGGGCGCGGGAGTCGTCTCTTGCGAGGCCGTACGTGTCTGCACGGACCCCATGCTGCCGTACCCCCGCCGGGCCGGCCGACAGGGGGTACCACGGGGTAACGGGGTCAGGCGGTGACCGTCTCGCCCGGCAGGGACAGGTCCAGGCCGATCTGCCGTTCCCCGCCGTCGTGCAGGGCCGGGGAGGCGAGCGGGGCGTGGCCGGTGGCGCGGGCGGCCAGGACGTACGGCCCCCGCGCCGGGACGGCGAGGGCGTACGTGCCGTCGCCGGCGGAGACGGTGGCACCCGCCCGGCGGCCGTGCCGGTCGATCAGGGTGACCCTGGCGCGGGCCACCGGCGCACCGGCCGCGTCCAGCACCCGGCCCCGGAAACCGCGCCCGCTCAGCACGGCCTCCGCGCGCTCCAGGTTGGCGTCCTCCTCACTGCCGGCCCGCAGCCGCGGGTGCTCCGAGGGGCGCCGGCCGGGCAGGAACAGGGCCAGGACGAGGCCGACGGCCACCGCGGCCGTCGCGATCAGGAACGAGATCCGGAAGCCGTGCGGGGTGGGGAGCTCCGCCCCGCCCACGGTGTCCGCCGTGTTCGCCAGCACCATGCCGATGACGGCGCTCGACACCGACGTACCGATGGAACGCATCAGCGTGTTGAGGCCGTTCGCCGCGCCCGTCTCCGAGGCGGGCACCGCTCCGATGATCAGCGCGGGGAGGGAGGAGTAGGCGAGGCCGATGCCCGCGCCGAGGATCACCGAGGTGACGACGGTCTGCCAGACGGCGTCCATCAGGCCGAGGCCGCCGCCGTAACCGGCCGCGATGATCAGCATGCCGAGGATGAGGGTGGTCTTCGGGCCGTACCGGGCGGAGAGACGGGCGTAGACGGGGGCGGTGAACATCATCGTCAGGCCCAGCGGGGCCACGCACAGGCCCGCGACGACCATCGACTGGCCGAGCCCGTGCCCCGGCGGCAGCTGGAGCAGCTGGGGGAGGACCAGGGAGACGACGAAGAAGGAGACACCGATCATGATCGACGCGAGGTTGGTGAGCAGGACCTCGCGGCGGGCGGTGGTGCGCAGGTCGACCAGGGGCGCGGCCACGCGCAGCTCCATCAGGCCCCACAGGAGCAGGACGACGACCGCCGCGCCGAGCAGGCCGAGCGTGGTGCCGGAGGTCCAGCCCCAGTCGCTGCCCTTGGAGACGGGGAGCAGGAACAGCACCAGCCCGGCGGACAGGCCGATCGCGCCCGGCAGGTCGAAGGTGCCCTTGGCGCGTACGGGGGACTCCGGTACGACGGTCAGGGTGAGCGCGATGGCTATGACGCCGAGGCCGGCGGCGCCGTAGTAGAGGGAGTGCCAGTCGGAGTGCTGGGCGACCAGGGCGGCGGCGGGCAGGGCGAGGCCGCCGCCGACGCCTATGGAGGAGCTCATCAGGGCCATCGCCGAGCCGAGGCGCTCGCGGGGCAGCATGTCGCGCATCAGGCCGATGCCGAGGGGGATGGCGCCCATCGCCACGCCCTGGAGGGTGCGGCCGGTGATCATCAGGAGCAGGTCGTTGGTGAACGCGCTGATCAGCGCGCCGACGACCATGATCGCGAGGCTGAGGACCAGCATGCGGCGCTTGCCGTGGAGGTCGCCGAGGCGGCCCATGATCGGGGTGGCGACCGCGCCGGACAGGAGGGTGGAGGTGAGGACCCAGGTGGCGTCGGAGGGGGCGGTGTCGAGGAGTCGCGGCAGGTCCTTGATGACCGGCACCAGCAGGGTCTGCATCACCGCGACGACGATGCCCGCGAAGGCGAGCACGGGGACCACGGCGGTCCCGCCCGGTCTGCCGTGGGGGCGGTCGGGTGTCGTCTGCGTCATGAAGGCTGCCTCCGGGGGCGGGCTGTTTCGGGATACGTGCATCTCGAACCCCGTAAACCAAGGCAACTATTCCAATGCTTCGCCCCCCTAACAATTCCTTGACCATCCCTTGGCCGTACCCGCACCCGCGCAACCCGCGCAGCGGCGGGCAGTCGTGCCCCTGGGGCGATGGGGGAGGGTGGGCGCAGCGGCACCCCCTTCCAGCGGGGCGAGCGCACTCCCACCCCCGTCCAGCAGTTGCCCGGGGTGACGGCTGAGCGGGGGGAGTCGCGCGGCCCGGCGCTCACGGGGTGCCGTCGCGCCCACCCGTGCCGCCCTGCGGCACGCCTGCCCGCGGATCGGCGGAGTGTGGCATGCCTGCGCGCGGATCGGCGGAATGCGGCGCGCCTGCGCGCGGATCGGCGGAACGCGGCATGCCTGCGCGCGGACGGGCGGCGGCGACGCGACATGCCTGCGCGCGGATCGGCGGAATGCGGCGCGCCTGTCCGCGGATCGGCGGAGTGCGACACGCCTGCGCGCGGACGGGTGGCGGCGACGCGGAGTCGTGAGCGTTGGTGCCCGGCAGACTGCCGGAGAGGCACCCGCCCCGATGACAGGAGCCCCATGCCCATCGACCCCCGCACAGCACTCACCGCAGCCCCGCTGGTCGGTGACATCGCCTGGACGGACGAAGACGTCCGGGTCTATCACCGCGGCATCGGCGCCCGCCCCGACCACCCCCACCCCGTCCCCACCTTCGCCACCACCGCCGGCCCCCACGCCCCCGGCGTCACCCGCGCCCTCACCCTCCCCGGCATCGACGTCGACCTCGCCCACGTCCTGCACGGCGCCCAGTCCCTCACCCTGCACCGCCGCCCGCTCCCGCCCGCCGGCACCGCCACCACCACCGCCCGCATCACCGCCGTACACGACAAGGCCAAAGCCGCCGTCCTCGTCATGCGCACCGAGGCCGCCGACACCCACGGCCCCCTGTGGACGGACGAGGCACACATCTACGTACGCGGCGAGGGCGGCTGGGGCGGAGACCGGGGCCCGTCCGCACGGCAAGAGCCCCCCACCACACCCCCCGACCACACCCTCGACCGCCCCACCCGCGAGGACCAGGCCCTCCTCTACCGCCTCTCCGGCGACGACAACCCCCTCCACACCGACCACGACTTCGCCGTCCGCGCCGGTTTCGACCGCCCCGTCCTGCACGGCCTGTGCACCTACGGCATGACCCTCGAAGCGGTCGTGGACACCCTCCTCGACGGCGACGTCACCCGGGTCCGCTCCTACACCACCCGGTTCGCCGGAATCGCCCACCCGGGCGAGACGCTCCGCATCAGGATGTGGCGCCACGACCCCCGCACCGTCCACGTGACGGTGGGCGCCGCGGACCGTGACGACGCCCCCGTCCTCTCCGCCACCACGGTCGAACACGACTGAGCCGGACCCCGGTCGTCGCAGAGGACGACCGGAGCCCGGCTCATGAAGAGGAACCGCGCCTGACGTGACGTCAGGCAGCCGACTCCCTGTACTCGCCCGCCTGTTCCGGCCTGCGGTGCCGCCCGCGCGGAGACGCTTCCGCGTCCCGCGTGGAGACCGACCCCCGGTGCTTGCCGTGTCCGGCAGTGGCCTGCCCGCTCTCGGCGGACTGCGGCTCGTTCGTGATGACGTCGTTCATCGGAAGGAATTCACCCCGTAAACATGATCTTTCCTACAGCCGGGTGAGTCTAACCGGCCCCCCACCGCCCGCATCCAGGCGACCACGCCGACCGCCACTACTTCGTTACAAGCCGCCCCAGAGGCGCCTGCTGCAAGGGCACGGGACGAGGGAAACCGCCGTGCCCGAAGTGCAGGGAGAGCGGCCCCTCGGCCGAGGGCAGCGCACCGGACGCCCCGCCCCCCTCGGGCTCACCCGCCCCCGAAGCCGCCCGCACGTCCAGCCCCGCCCGCCGCCGCTCCTGCCCCGGCGCCCGCAGCCCGGCCACCCCGCACGGCACGGCTCCCGTGGCGTACGGCAGCCGCAGCACCCCGTCCGCCGTCCACAGCCCCGTACCGGCCAGCCACCCCGCCGGTGCCGGGAAGTGGTGCACCTTCCGCTCCGCGGGCCGCCACACCCCGACCCAGCTCCCGGCCGGGCCGTCGACCCGCAGTGCCACCGCGCACTGCTCCGGTGTCAGCATCTGACCCGGCTGGATCGCGAACGGCGTGACCACGCGGTCCGTGGGCCGCAGGCACTCCGGGAACCGCACCGGCAGCGTGCTGCCCAGCACCCCCCAGCCCAGCCGCTCCCGCCCGGGCGACGGCGCGTCCGAGCCCACCAGCAGCAGTCCGCTGTCGGGGTCGGCGAGCAGCACCCGGTCGTCGCTGTCGGGGGCGATCTGCAGCAGCGGGGACATCTCGCCGCCGCGCTCCAGGTCCACCACGACCGCCTTGGTGCGCCCGCCCGCCTCCCGGTCCAGGGCGAGCATCCGCCCGTCCCGGTCCAGCCATGCCCCGCCCGAGCAGTGCCCCGGCACCTCCGCGACCTGCTGCGGCCCGGGCGGGCCGCCCGCGACCAGCCACACCGCGGTCGACCGCCGGCCCACCGCGAGCGCGTACGCCCGCCGGCCGCCCGGCGAGGGCGGCAGCAGCCGCAGCCGGGTGTCCTCGTCCGGGCACTCGACCGTGCCCAGCGGCAGCTCACCGGTGCCGGGGCCGGTCGGGTACAGCAGGGAGAACGCGTGCCGTGCGGCCATCGGCCGGTGGATGAGGACCCGCCCGTCGCTCAGGGGCTGCACCTCGGTGCCGGGTTCCTCGGGCTGGTTGCCGGGCAGCGGCACCGCGTAGGGCTCGGGGCCGTCGAGCGTCCAGCGCTCCGGGAAGAGGGAGTCGCCGGCGCGGGTGAGGCGTGCGGCGTAGGCGCCGTCGGCGGTAATGGCGCAGGCCGCCCCGCCGCCCGCCCGTCCGGCTCCGTCCTCGTGTCCCGTCACAGGTTCGATGGCACAGACCGTCATCGTTCGGTCACCTCCGGTGATGAACGTAGGTCGCGCACGCGCAGGCGGCGGAGCGGTGGGCCCGCACTTCACACGTACGGGTACTCCAGGAACGATTCTGCTGAGGGAGGGGAGGCGCGTGTGCTCCCCGGCGCCGGTACTGCCGTACGAGACGGCCAGGTAGCCTTGCAGGCGTGCCCCGTCTGTCTGAAGTCATCGCCGCGCTGGAGAATCTGTGGCCCGCCGAGCGGGCCGAGTCCTGGGACGCGGTCGGCACCGTCGTGGGCGATCCCGGCCAGGAGGTCACGCGGGTCCTGTTCGCCGTGGACCCGGTGCGGGAGATCGTCGACGAGGCGGTGACCCTGGGCGCGGACCTGCTGGTCACCCACCATCCGCTCTATCTGCGCGGTACGACCACGGTCGCGGCGTCCACCTTCAAGGGCCGCGTGGTGCACACGCTCATCAAGAACGACATCGCGCTGCACGTCGCCCACACCAACGCCGACTCCGCGGACCCGGGAGTCTCCGACGCCCTCGCCGGCGCGCTGGGCCTCCGGGTCGTACGGCCCCTCGTGCCGGACCCCACCGACCCGGACGGGCGTCGGGGGCTCGGCCGCGTGTGCGAGCTGGACCATCCGCTGACCGTCCGCGAACTCGCCGCCCGCGCCGCCGAGCGCCTCCCCGCGACCGCGCAGGGCATCCGCGTGGCCGGCGACCCCGACGCGCTCGTACGGACGGTCGCCGTCAGCGGCGGTTCCGGCGACAGCCTGTTCGACCATGTACGGGCGGCCTCGGCCGACGCCTTCCTCACCGCGGACCTGCGCCACCACCCGGCCTTGGAGGCCCGCGCCCACAGTCCCCTCGCGCTGCTCGACGCGGCGCACTGGGCCACCGAGTGGCCCTGGTGCGAACTGGCCGCGGCCCAGCTCGACGAGATCTCCGACCGTCACGGCTGGGACCTGCGGGTCCACGTCTCGAAGACGGTCACCGACCCCTGGACCGCCCACGCGGCGTCTCCCGCCACCACCGACACATCTGGAGCCCCCAACTGAACGCCGCGCCCGCCGACCAGATCCGCCTCCTGGACGTCCAGGACCTCGATGTCCGCCTGCAGCAGCTCGCCCACAAGCGGAGGTCGCTGCCCGAGCACGCCGAGATCGAGTCGCTGACCCGGGACCTCACCCAGCTGCGGGACCTGCTGGTCGCCGCGCAGACCGAGGAGAGCGACTGCGCCCGCGAGCAGACCAAGGCGGAGCAGGACGTGGACCAGGTGCGCCAGCGTGCCGTCCGCGACCAGAAGCGCCTCGACTCCGGCGCGGTCTCCTCGCCGAAGGACCTGGAGAACCTCCAGCGCGAGATCGCCTCCCTCGCCAAGCGGCAGGGCGACCTGGAGGACGTCGTCCTCGAGGTCATGGAGCGCCGCGAGTCCGCGCAGGAGCGGGTGGCCGAACTGACCGAGCGGGTCGGCTCCGTCCAGGGGAAGATCGATGACGCGACCGCGCGCCGCGATGCCGCCCTCGAGAAGATCGACGGCGAGACGGCCTCGGTGACGAAGGAGCGCGGGGTCGTCTCCGGTTCCGTGCCCGCGCCGCTGCTGAGCCTGTACGAGAAGCTGCGCGAGCAGCAGGGCGGCATCGGCGCGGCGAAGCTGTACGCCCGTACCTGCCAGGGCTGCCGCCAGGAGCTCGCCATCACCGAGCTGAGCGAGATCCGCAAGGCGGCCCCCGACACGGTGGTGCGCTGTGAGAACTGCCGCCGCATCCTGGTGCGGACGTCCGAGTCCGGCCTGTAGGGAGTCCGGGCGGTGCGGGAGTTCATCGTCGAGGCGGACGGCGGGTCGCGGGGCAACCCGGGACCCGCGGGCTACGGCGCCGTGGTGAGCGACGGGGCGACGGGGGAGACCCTGGCGGAGGCGGCCGAGTACCTCGGCGTCGCCACGAACAACGTCGCGGAGTACCGGGGCCTGCTGGCCGGCCTGCGTGCCGCGCACGCACTGGACCCGGGGGCCAGGGTCCACGTCCGGATGGACTCCAAGCTGGTCATCGAGCAGATGTCGGGCCGCTGGAAGATCAAGCACCCGGCGATGAAGCCGCTGGCGGCGGAGGCGTCGGGGGTCTTCCCCCGGGGCCAGGTCACGTACGAGTGGATCCCCCGGGCGGAGAACAAACACGCCGACCGCCTGGCCAACGAGGCGATGGACGCGGGCAAGCGCGGCGAACGGTGGACGCCGTCGGCGTCCCGTGCCTCCCTGGACACCCCGGCGGCCCGCCCGCTGACACCCGAACCGTCGGGCCCGCCCGGCGACGCGAAGGCGGGCGCGGCCAGGGCCCGCGCCGCCTTGGCCTCGCCCCCGCCCCCCGCCGCTGACGAGCCCCCCACGACAACGAACCCCTCGCGGCCTGCCACCGGGCAGCGCACGGCGGCTGACGCGGCTGTGGCACCGGGCGCTGGCACGGGACGCGCGGCCGATGACGTCAGCCTTGCCGCGGACGCGCGCGCGGCGGGTGCTGGTACCGACCCCGGGACGGTGGCCGAACCCTCGCCGCGTGCCGCCGGGGAGCGCACGGCGGCTGACGCGGCTCCCGCGCCGGGCGCTGGCACGGGACGCGCCGCCGGGGACGTCACGGTTGCGGCGGGTGCTGGTGTCGACCCCGGGACGGCGGCCGAACCCTCGCGGCCTGCCGCCGCTGTCGCTCCGGAGGCCGGCGGCGGGGCGCGTGCGGCCGACGTGCGGGCCGGTGACGTACGTCCACCCGACCGCACCCGCGGCAAAGCCGACGCCGATCTCCGGGCCGCGCAGGCCGTCGCCACCCCCGTTGCCGGGTGGGCGGCTCCCGACATGGGGCCGCCCGCGACCTTCGTGCTGTTGCGGCACGGGGAGACGCCCCTGACCCCGCAGAAGCGGTTCTCCGGAAGCGGTGGCAGTGATCCTTCCCTCTCCGGGATCGGGCGGGAACAGGCCGAGCGGGCCGGGGAGTTCCTCGCCCGGCGGGGGACCGTGGAGGCCGTCGTCGCCTCGCCGCTCGCCCGTACGCGCGAGACCGCCCGTATCGTCGCCGCCCGGCTCGGGCTCGACGTGACCGTGGACGACGGGCTGCGCGAGACGGACTTCGGCGTGTGGGAGGGCCTCACCTTCGGCGAGGTCCGCGAGCGGTACCCCGACGATCTGAGTGCCTGGCTGTCCTCCCCGGACGCCGAACCCACCGGCGGCGGCGAGAGTTTCGCGGCCACCGCCACCCGGATCGCCACGACCAGGGACCGGCTGACCGCCGCGTACGCGGGACGTACGGTCCTGCTCGTCACGCACGTGACACCGATCAAGACCCTGATACGCCTCGCCCTGGGCGCCCCGCCCGAGTCCCTGTTCCGGATGGAACTCTCCGCGGCCTCGCTCTCCGCCGTGGCGTACTACGCCGACGGCAACGCCAGCGTCCGCCTGTTCAACGAGACCTCGCACCTGCGCTGAGCCCCGCCGCCGTACGCGCCAGCCCCTCGATCCGCTCCCAGTCCCGCGCGGCCACCGCGTCCGCCGGAAGCATCCAACTCCCGCCGACGCACGCCACGTTGGGCAGCGCCAGATACTCCGGCGCGGAGTCGATCCCGATGCCCCCGGTCGGACAGAAGCGGGCCTGCGGAAGCGGCCCGGCGAGCGACTTCAGATACGCCGTCCCGCCCGCCGCCTGTGCCGGGAAGAACTTCATCTCCCGTACCCCCCGCTCGAGCAGCGCCACCACCTCCGAGGTGGTCGACACCCCCGGCAGGAACGGCACCCCGGACGCCCGCAGCGCCTCCAGCAGTACGTCCGTCCACCCGGGGCTGACCAGGAACCGCGCCCCGGCCGCCACCGCCTCGTCCGCCTGTTCCGGCGTGATCACCGTCCCCGCCCCGACCACCGCGTCCGGCACCTCGGCGGCGATCGCCGAGATCGCGTCGAGCGCGGCCGGCGTCCGCAGCGTCACCTCGATCGCGGGCAGCCCCCCGGCCACCAGCGCACGCGCCAGCGGTACGGCGTCGGCGGCGTCCTCGACGACGACGACCGGCACGACGGGGGCGAGATCCAACACGGAGGAGGGCAGCGGAGAGCTCATGCCGTCATCCTGCCCACACCGGTGCGCACCGCGCAAAGCCCATTGCGCAGGGTGCAACAACAGGGTGCAACAAGAGAATGCGATCAGTGGACTTCGTCGACCAGCACGTCCAGCGCCCAGGCGGCGCCCGCCTGGCCCGGTGCCGTGGCCTCCACCGCGTAACCGAGGTCCCGCAGCGCCTCCACCAGCCCGGCGGGGTCCTTCGGTACGGCACCGGCCGTCAGCAGGCTCCGTACGATCCGCCCCTTGGTCGCCTTGTTGAAGTGGCTGACCACCTTCCGCGTCGGCGCGTGCAGCACCCGTACGGTCGCCGTCCGCCCCGCGACCTCGCCCTTCGGCCTCCAGGCCGCCGCGTACGCCGCCGACCGCAGGTCGAGGACCAGCCCGCTGCCCGCCGCCTCGGGCAGCACCTCCGCCATCGGCGCACGCCAGTGCCCGCTCAGCGCGCCGAGCCCCGGCAGCCTCACGCCCATCGACAGCCGGTAGGACGGAATCCGGTCGGTGACCCGCACGGCGCCCCACAGCCCGGAGAACACCAGCAGCGACGTCGCCGCCCGCCGCTTCGCCGCCGCGTCGAGGGAGGCCAGGTCCAGGGCGTCGTACAGCACCCCGGTGTAGATCTCCCCGGCGGGCCGCGCCCCGGCGCTCCCCAGCTCCGCGTTCTTCGCGATCTCGCTCCGCAGTCCCTCGCTCAGCCCGAGCACCTCACGCGCCTTGTCCTCGTCGCCGGTGCACAGGTCCACCAGCTCGGCGAGCGCCGCCTCGCGCGCCGCGGCCAGCCCCGGCAGCGACAGCGACTCGGGCTTCAGCGGGGCACCGCGGCCGGAAGCGGCCTTGCCCTCGGACGGCGGCAGCAGGACAAGCACACGTACTCCTTCGGTCGAGCTCGAAGTCAGGGTACGGCGTGGGCCGGCACGTCAGACGTGGCCACCGGCGGAAGGCGCCCTGGCCAGCGCGCGTACGAGCCCGTCGGCGTCGTCCGCGTGGAAGCGGACCACGCGGATCTCGCGGGGACGCCCGAGGAGGGTGACATGGGTGAGGGACCCGTCGAGCTCGACCGTGACGGTCGTCTGCGACCCGACGGCGAGATCGAGCTCCCCCTCCGCCGCGTCGTGCGTCATCCGCAGCTCCCGCCGGACGGAGGCGATCCGCTCCACCGGTATCCGCAGATCGACGTGCACGGCCCGGCGCACCCGCAGCACACCGTCCCCGACCACATGCGGCCGTACGACGGACGCGGCGTGCAGCGCGACGACGAACACCACGGTGTACACGTCCAGGACGAGCACCACCGCGTGCACCGCCGGCCAGCCGGCCAGCAGTACGGACAGCGCCACCGTCTCGACCACGCACACGAACGCGAGCCCGTACATCATGGCCGCCTCGCCGCGCGCGTACCCGAACGCCGTCCCGCCGCCGACACCGTGCCGCCGCCGGGCCACCCACAGCCACAGGCTCATCATCAGCCGCAGCTCGTGCCCCGCCACCGCGCCCGCCATCCGTACGCCCCTCATGACCCCTCCTCGGTGATGATCCGCATCATGCGGCGGATCACCTCGGCCTGGGCCGGCGGAAAGTCGGCGTAGAGGGCCCGCAGAAAACCGGCGGCCTCCCCTGCCACGGCTCCCTCCGGAACCATCCCCTCGGGAACGGAGGCGACGAGCGCCCGCGCCGTCTCCTCCACCCGCGGATCGTCCGGCTCGGCGTCGGCGAGCGCGTCGAGCCGCTCGTACAGGTCCCGCACCCGCTCCATGCCGCCGGGCGCGTCCACGACCCCGCCGAGCAGCCCCATCAGCCGCTCCCGTTCCCCGGGCGGCGTGGCGGTCTCGATCAGCGCGAGCATCTCGCGGTCCCTGACGGCCATGGGGGAGCCGGACAGCTGGGCGGTGTCCCGGAACAACGCGGCCAGCTCCGGCGACACCGGCCCCTCGGCGGTCAGCCCGCCCTCCGTCTCCAGCAGGGCCCGCAGCCGCGCCCGCCGCTCCCGGATCGCGGCCTCCTGCCGTGCCAGATCCTCGTCCAGCTCGGTCAGCACCTCGACGAGGTCCTTCCCCGCCTCGTCCGCGAGCACGTCCCGCACCTCGGTGAGCCCCAGCCCCAGCTCGGTCAGCCGCCTGATCCGCGCCAGCACGACGGCATGCCGCAACCCGTAGTCCCGATACCCGTTCCCCAGCCGCACCGGCTCCGGCAGCAACCCCGACTGGTGGTAATGCCGCACGGCCCGAGTGGTGACCCCGACAGCACGGGCAAGCTCTCCGATCCGCATACCCCCAGTAGAAACGTTGCCGCTACGACAGGGTCAAGCGAACACGGTCGAGCGAACAGCACCGGCTTGCGCACCGGGCGAGCCCCCCGTACGCAAGTCTGGCGAGCGACCGAAAGCGAGGAGCCGCACCGTGATCACCTACGATCCGATCACCGAGAGCCTGCTGCTGGACTGGTTCGCCGTCCTCGACGCCCCCGAGGGGTTCCGGGCGGAACTCATCGAGGGAGAGCTCTTCCTCACGCCGCCGCCCGATGGATCGCATGAGCACTGTCTCGGCTGGATCTCGCGCCAGATGTACACCCGTTCCCGAACGGCCATGGCCTTCTCCGGCCACAAGGGTCTGCGGCTGAAGGGCGCGCCCTCCTGCCCACCGGACCACGTGATCCCGGACGGCACGCTTGTGCCCCAGGACTCGGAGCTCTTCCGGGGAGCCGATCCGTGGATGCCGTGTGCCGGTGTCGCCATGGTGGTGGAGGTGACGTCCACCAAGCCTCAGGCCGACCGCGAGACCAAACGCCGCTGCTACGCCCGAGGACGCATCCCCCTCTACCTCCTCGTCGACCGCGAAGTCTCTTCGCTCACGCTGTTCAGCGACCCTGAGGAGGACGAGTACCGCGAGCGGTGCACTCGCCCCTTCGGCAAACCGATCGCCCTCCCCGCCCCCTTCGCCTTCGACCTGGACACCGCCGACTTCCTCTGATCCCCTACTGCTCGGGGGTGCGAGGTGGCGGATGTACGGGAACAGGCTCGTTGGACCAGGGCGCGGCTGGGGCGGTGCGGGCCCGCGCTCGATCTGCTCACCGCCCGGTTCAACCGGCACGAGTACGCGCCGCACGCGCACGACGAGTTCACGGTCGGGGTCACCGTCGGCGGGCTGGAGACCATCGCCTACCGGGGCGGCCGGATCATCTCCGGGCCGGGCTCGATCGTTGTCCTGGAACCCGGCGAGATGCACACCGGCGGCCCCGCCGCTCCCGAGGGCTACTCCTACCGTGCCCTCTACGCCGCCCCCGCCCTCCTCGCCGACGGCACCCTCGGCGCCGCCCTCCCGCACTTCCGCGACCCCGTCATAGACGACCCCGAACTCGCCGTCGCCCTGCGCCGCGCCCACACGGACGTCAGCTCCTTCCCGGACCCCCTGGAGGCGGAGTCCCGTATCCCCTGGCTGCTCACCACGCTCGCCCGCCGCCACTCCACCGCCCGCGCGGACGACAAGGCCGTGCCCACCGCCGTCGCCCTCGCCGTACGCGACCGTCTCGCCGACCAGCTCCTCGAACCGCCCTCCCTCGCCGCCCTCGCCGCCGACCTCGGCCTCTCCCGCTACCAACTGCTCCGCGCCTTCCGTACGACGATGGGGTTGCCCCCGTACGCCTGGCTCGCCCAGTACCGGGTCACCAGGGCCCGCGCCCTCCTGGAAGCCGGCCTGCGCCCCGCCGAGGCGGCCGCGCTCGTCGGCTTCGCCGACCAGGCCCATCTGACCCGCTGGTTCCGCCGCGTCCTCGGGGTGACCCCGGCGGCGTACCGCAACAGCGTTCAAGACTCCCGCCGCTGAACGGCCGCACACTCACCGCATGACTGCACGCGGCTGGCTCCTCTTCTCCCTGATGGGAGTGGTCTGGGGCATCCCCTATCTGATGATCAAGGTGGCGGTGGACGAGGTGTCCCCGTCGGCGGTGGTGTTCGCGCGCTGCGCGATCGGCGCCGCCCTCCTGCTCCCCTTCGCCCTGCGCCAGGCCGGCCTCGCCCGGAACCTGCGCACGCACTGGAAGCCGATGCTGGCGTTCGCGGTGATCGAGATCATCGGCCCCTGGTACACCCTCACCGACGCCGAACGCCATCTGTCCAGCTCCACGGCGGGCCTGCTGATCGCGGGCGTCCCGATCGTCGGCGTCCTGCTTTCCCGCTTCTTCGGCACCGCCGACTCGCTGAGCACCCGCAGGATCACCGGCCTCGCCCTCGGCCTCGGCGGTGTCGGCGTCCTCACGGTCCCGCACCTGACCGGCGGCGACGCGTTCTCCCTGGCGGAGGTCCTGGTCACGGTCGTCGGCTACGCCACGGCCCCCCTGATAGCCGACCGCTATCTGAAGCAGGTCCCGACGCTGCACCTCATCACCCCCTGCCTCGCCCTCGCCGCCCTGGTCTACGCCCCCGCGGCGATCGTGACCCGCCCCGCCGCCCTGCCCTCCACCGAGGCCCTCGCCGCCCTGGCCGCGCTGGGCGTCGTCTGTACGGCGGTGGCGTTCGTGGCGTTCCTGGAGCTGATCAGGGAGGCGGGCCCGATCCGCGCCTCCGTCATCACGTACGTCAACCCGGCGATCGCGGTGGCGGCAGGCGCCCTCTTCCTGGACGAACCCCTGACCGCCCCGGTCCTGGCCGCCTTCGCCCTGATCCTCACCGGCTCGGTCCTGGCGACGGCCGCCGCACCGAAGCCCCGCTCGCGCCCGGTACCATGGTCGGCACGGCAGACGAGCCGGGCGGGCGGCCGCGTGGAGTCCCTCACGGGACTTCCCGAGGAACGTCCGGGCTCCACAGGGCAGGGTGATGGCTAACGGCCACCCGGGGTGACCCGCGGGACAGTGCCACAGAAAACAGACCGCCCGGTGCTTCGGCGCCGGGTAAGGGTGAAACGGTGGTGTAAGAGACCACCAGTGCCCAGGGCGACCTGGGCAGCTAGGTAAACCCCACCCGGAGCAAGGTCAAGAGGAGACGCCTCCTCGTAGGAGAAGGCGTCTCTGCGCGGATGTTCGAGGGCTGCCCGCCCGAGTCCGCGGGTAGACCGCACGAGGCCGGCGGCAACGCCGGCCCTAGATGGATGGCCGTCGCCCGGGACTTCCGCGAGGAAGCCCGGGAACAGAACCCGGCGTACAGCCCGACTCGTCTGCCGCTAAGTGCCTCTGACCGGCTGCCTTGCAGGTCAGGGGCACTTTTTTGTCGAATCAGGGGGCTTGATCAAACCCCGTTCCGCACCGGTTCAAACGGGGTCGCGCGGCTACGTACGTAGCCATGAATGTAGCCACGGGGGCACGGGACCCCGGACCGGCGACGGCAGGGCCTGACCTGCGGCAAACAGCTTTCTCCTGGGCTACCCGGCGGTCCCGCCGCGATGCTTGAGCAGGGTATGGAGTCCCGCTCAGCCAGTACCTCTTTGACAACCCTGCTCACGGGGGCGCTTCCCGCCGACTGCCAGCGAGCCGGGCCGCACCACTCGACTACCGGGCGCACGACAATGCCGGCGGCGCAGCGTGGAGGCGGAGGTGCAGAGGCTGGGAAAGCGGCAGCGGGGCTGAGGCCGGTGTCGGCCTCAGCCCCGCTGGGGTTCGCCGCTGCGTCTGCGAGAGGGCAGCGAGTACAACGGTCAGATCGTCACGCCGCGGCGCGTACGAGGGTCGGCTTCGGCCGTGCGGTCAGGCCGGCGGCTATCGCGCCGTGGGTATCGGCATGGTCCCTCAGGAGGTGGCTATACGTACGGCGCAGCTCCTCGACGGTGTCGCCCACCCACGCGGCCACAGTGTGCTCGGGGATCCCGTTCTGAAGGCACGTGGAGATGAAGGTGTGCCGGAGGTCATGGAAGGTCGGAAGGTTTCCCTCCTCGTCCTTGATGCCCAGCTTCAGCAGCGTGGGCTTCCACGCGTCGTCGTTGAAGTGGTTCCGGCAGACGAGGTTCCCGCGCCGCGTCCAGAAGAGTGCCTGTACCGAGCCGCGTTTACATTCGGTGATCGTCTTCTTGTGCTCCCACAGGACGTTCGCTGTTGGGCGCGGCGGGCGCCACTCCATGTACTCGTCCAAAACGTCCTGGAGGTACGGAGGGATCGGCACATTCTTCGTGTTGAGGCGCGGGCTCGTCTTGAGGCGGTCCACGAGGGTGGGGCTGTAGCCACTCTCCTTGGTCCTGAGTACCTGTCGACGAACGGTGAGTAGTTTTCCGTCGGTGTCGATGACGTCGTCGCACACAGCGAGCGCCTCCCCCTGCCGAAGGCCGCAGGCGAAACCGAGCATGGGGATGGGGCGGTAGTGCTTGGGGAACTCGTCGTAGATCGCCCAGCACTCGTCCGCGCTGAAGACGTACGAGGTCGACGCTTCTACGTAGGGCCCATCGACCTCGTAAGTGGGGTTCGAGGCGATCTTTCCGTTCTGGAGGGCATCCTTGAGGATCATCTTGAAGACCTTCCAGTGGCCATCCGCCGTGGAGTTGGCGATGCGCTTGTTGGCCTCCATCTCCTGAACCCAGGCTTCGACCTGGGCCTTCTTGATGGTCCGTAGGCGTTGCCTACCCCAGCGGGGATTGAGGTGCACGCGGACGGCTGACTCGTAGCCCTGGACGCTGATCTCCTTGGCGCGGCGCCTACTGAGCCAGTCGGCCGACCACTGTTTGAAGGTGAGGTTCGTTTCGACGGGCTCGGGCGCCACGCCTGGAGTCATTCCGTCGAGAATGGCCTGCGCTTGGGCCTGGGTCAGCCCGACGGAGTCGGGAATCGTTGCCCGTGTGCGGTTACCCGCGTCGGTCGTGCGGTTGTAAGACCAGCTATGGCCGCATCCGCCTTTCTTGGGCCTGTTCTGGTCGGAGCAATCGCACCGCTTATACACAGTGGGCTTGCGTGCCACGGGACGCCTCTCGCGATCTTGGTTGGTTCTCGGGTGACTCCCTGGCCAGGGGAGTCGGACTGTACGCAGGCGTAGCCATGGCCGGTCAAGCCGTCGAGCGGGAGGCGGAACGGTTGGTTGTGCCCCTTCTATTCGTGGCAATAGCGCCCGCGCGGCGCTGGGGATTTCACTCCGTACGGGCGTCGAGCCATGCCTCGAAATCGCGCTCCCGGACGCGGAGTATCCGATCACTGATGCGCACGACGGGGATATCCCAACTCCGGTAGTTGTCGAGCACCGTGCGCTTTGTGAGTTCCATCCGCTCGGCAATCGTCTCGAAGCTCAGCAATACGTTGGAACCGCCGCGGGCCATAGTCGTCCTCGTCCACTCGTGGGTGTCCCCCGGCAAACCGTTCCGGCCGGATGGAGCCGGTTCCGTTCGGCCCGGCACCGGTAAGTACGTCGATCAGCGGAATCTGTTACACCCGTGGGAATCCCAACGCGCCAGCCGCACGGTGAGGTCGCTGCGGGGTGGCGTCCGCCTTGGATGGCGTCGGTTGGATCGTCGGCTGAGCCTCTCGGATGTTGTCGACCTCAGCAGCGGTCTTGGGCGTGCCCTGACAAGGGTTTGTCGACGGATCAGCCCGCCAAGTTGCTCCCTCGGTGCACGCCCGCACCGGGTGCTTGAGCGTCCCGACTCATCGCAGGCCTGTTCGATGCGGTTCGCAAAAGATTGGTTATGCTGCATCAGCGCCGCCTCGGAACGTGATCGTCCGTTGGTGGGGAGACCATGGGGGTGTGCCCGAGTGTGGCGCTGTAGCTGATAAACGCAGCACCGGCTTGGGGGGATATCACGCCGTGACCGACATTCTGGAGGCTCTGGTCGGACGCGCCGCAGCAGGCGGAGAAGACGGGGCCGACGCCATGGCGGCGTTGTACGACGAACTCAATGACACCGTGTACCACTGGGTGCGGCGGTACATCCGGGACGGGCACGTCGCGGAAGACCTGTGCCAGGAAGTGTGGCTGAAGGTCGCGCAGAACATTGGCAAGTACCGCTCGGGTACAAGCCTGTTGGCCTGGCTGCGCACAATCACGAAGAATACCGCGCTGGACTACCTACGCTCGGTGCAGCGGCGCCCCGCGGAGGTGCTGTACGCCGACCACCTTGAACTCGACCGGCCGCGCTTCGACCAGAGCCCGGAAGAACACGCCGAACGGCGTGCACTGGCTCAGGCCGTTGCCGCGCGCATGCACAAACTGCGTCCCGTGCAGCGTGAGGTCCTGATCCTGCGCTTCTTCGACGGGCTTACCCCTGGGCAGACTGCGGAGATCATGGGGAAGACGGACGGCGCTGTCCGTACCCTTACGGTGCGGGCCCTGCGCAAACTTGCCGAGGTGATGCCGGAGGGCGAGTCTTCCTCCCAGCTGATGGAGGAGCTGCTGACCGCAGCCGGGGGCAGAAAAAGAGTTGTCGGAACACGGGTAGAGACACGAGAGGCGAGGGCGCATGTCGCGACGCGCTGACCAGAGCGAGCGCTTGGAGCGGGCGCTGGAAGGCGGGCCCACCCCTCACGATGAGGAGACCCGCCAGATGCTGGCCGCCGCGCGAGCGTTGCGGCCCGGCAATCGACGTAGCCCTTCGAGGGTGCGCGCCACCAGGGAAGCGATGCTCCGAGAATTCGCACGCGTCCAGAACCCGCAGGAGATACGGGAGGACGCCGGATCAGGAGACGGCCTGGACGAGCCGGAGCTCCATCGTGAGGAGATTGAACTGCCTGATGGCGGTCAGCTCATCCTCACCGACATCGAAGACATCACGCCCGAGCGTGCCGAGAAGACGCGCGCCCGCATCGCCAGCATCTTGAACAGCAAGGAAAGAGACCGCCAGAGTTGAGCAACGCAATTTCGGGGGGCCGCGGCACCTGGGGTCAGTCGTGACCGAGTCACAGCCTCCCGTCCGAATCCACATCCTGACCCCCGAGGACGAGGACGACGCAGATCTCACCGACCTGGGCCTTGTCAACCTGGGAGGTGAACGCCTCCTCTTCTTGAAGCCTCAGAGCTTCGACTCAGCCGTACGGCAGGTGCGTTCTGCATTGCCTGATCTCCCAGTGGAGCAGGTCGAACGCATGGTCCGTGAGCACCCGGAGTTCAAGGACTTCGGTGAACTGTTGGAAACCGTCAAGTCAGCTCCACCACTCGACATCACCCCCACGCCCGACGAGCCCCTCCAGCCCGGACGCCTGCGCGGCCGAGCGAGGCGGTGGGTTGTTGCTGCAGCGTTGGTGCCTGCGCTCGCAGGCAGTTGGGCGCTGGGCTACCTCACCGCCGGTAGCCCAGCAGGAACCTCAGCGAGTTCACCGGACTCGTCGCCGAGTCCTTCTGGTGCTTCGGCCGGGCAGTCCTCGGTGAAGCCGTTCATCGGCCCGGAGTTTCTGGACTTCTCCAATGCTGGCCAGATCGACTGCAAGCCGATCGCCAATCTCGAAGCAGAGTGCACGGACGCTGACGGCATGGTGATGGCAAGCAAGGCGGCCATCGGACCGGACAGCACGATCTTCACCTTCTCGTACGGCTCAGAGCGCATAGGGCTGAGGATCTTCGCAGACAAGGACTATGCGGAGACGTGGGTCCGGCAAGACGGTACGACCGAGCTGTACCCCAATCTCTCGCGATCCGGCCGGTACGTGCTCTGGGGCACAGACAAGGGGCGGTTGTCGGAGTACACGGACTTGATCCAAGACACGGAAGTCGACCCGTCGGCGAAAGCGAACGCGTCGGGCTTGGCGGCGCCGCTCCCGCCTCGTCTGGCAGCTCTCACCCTCGGCACGTTGGGGCTGGACAGACAGGACGTGGAGACCATCCTGTACGCGCCGAACAGCGCACCGGTCGATGAATCTGTTCTCCTGGCCGCGCAGTCAGTGCTCGGTGTCCAAACCACTGCCCCGTGGGTCACGGGCGGCGACGATATCGCGGCGATCGCTGCGGGTCTTGATCAGCCGCCGGTGGTGTCCGTGCCTGTGCACACTCCGGACATGGAGCCCCCGGTTGGGCCTGTGGTGGACGGCCGCCCGGATTCCACACCGACTGAGAGCACAGAAGGGACACAGCCGACTACGACGTCGCCAGCTCCCACGACCGCCACCCCGTCGACGGAGCCGAGCACCCCGACGGACCCGACGGAGCCGTCCACCGGGGACACGACGCCGAGCGAGCCTCCCGCAGAGACGATCCCCACGGTCCCGGAGTCGTCGGACCCACCGGCCACCGACCCGGTGGAGGAGACGCCGACCGCTCCCGTCGAGGAGATCCCAGCTCCGGCCGACGAGACGCCGACCATCCCGGTCGAGGAAACCCCGGCGCCCGCGGAGACGCCGGCCGCTCCCGTCGAGGACACGCCCGCCCCTGTCGAAACGCCTACAGAAGGCGCCGTGCCTCCCGGGCAGGCAGCAACTCCGCCCGCGGACACCACGGACCAGGCCGACGACGGCGACCTGTTAATCCTGGACTCCGCCTGGACCGTCGCCGCAGCCTGAACAAGCCCGAGGGGCCCCGGATATCAGCCCTGGGCCCCTCGAGTGCGTGTCGGTCAGAACGGCGGATCGTCGGGCGCTGGGCCTGCCCACGGGTCATCGGCAGCGGGCCGCCCATGCGCCGCGGCCGCCGGACGCTGCGCGCTGCCTCCGGTCTTGGTGACCTTCGCCGTGGCGTTGCGCAGGCTCGCGCCGACCTCCTCGACGTCCAGCTCGAACACAGTGCGCTTGACGCCCTCACGGTCCTCGTAGGACCGCTGCTTGAGGCGCCCCTGAACGATGACGCGCATACCGCGCTGCAGGGATTCGGCGGCGTTCTCGGCAGCCTGGCGCCACACAGCACAGGTCAGGAAGAGGCTCTCGCCATCCTTCCACTCGTTGGTCTGCCGGTCGAAGGTGCGGGGAGTTGAGGCGACGCGGAACTTCGCGACGGCGGCGCCGGAGGGAGTGAAGCGAAGTTCGGGGTCGTCGACCAGATTGCCGATGACTGTGATGACGGTTTCGCCTGCCACTCACAGGGCCTTTCAGGGACGGGGCCGGCCCGCTGGTGCGGCCCGGCCGGGACGGAACGGTCAGGAGAACAGGAGCTTCCAGGTCTTCGGCCCGGGAATCCCGTCGGCGTCGCCCGCCAGCTCCTTGTGGGCGAGCTGGAAGTCGCGGACGTTCAGTCGGTCCGCCTCGCCCCACTTCGGTCCGGGGCCGGAGGTGTAGTGCTTGCCGTAGCCCTTTCGAACGAGCTGCTGCCCGAGCAGGGTGACGGACGCATTGCTCTTGCCGGGGCCGAACTTGTCGACGCCGGGGAACGGCGGCGCGGGCTTCGCGGTGACCTTGCCGGGCAGGATGCCCAGCAGCTCCTTGAGGGAGGCCTCGCCGGGGACACCGTCCGCGGCCGCGCCGCTGTAGCCCAACGACTTCTGGAACTCCTGGTAGTTCTTGGTGTCCGCGTCCGTCCAGGTGGGGCCGGGGCCCGACGTGTAGTGCTTGCCGAACCCTCGCTTCTCCAGGGCCTGGCCGACCTTGGTGACGTGGTCGCCCTTGGCGCCGTAGCCGTAGACCAGGCCGTTGATGGTGACCTGGGCGCGGGAGACCTCGGTGCCGCCGCTGGGGAGGGAGCCGCCCGGGTTCGGGGCGGGCGCGTAGTCCCCGGCCGGCATGCCCGCCTTCACCCACGCGTACAACTTGGTGCCGGGGCAGGCGGTAGCGAACCCGTCCCGGTGGCCCTTCTTGACCAGCGCGCGGCCGGTCTTCTTGCACGCCTCCTCGTACAGCGCACGGCACGCAGCCAGGGCCTTGATGCTGGGCTCCTGGTCGCCGCCGATGGCGATCTGGACGCCGATGCCGGTGGTGTTGTGGTTGGGGCAGTGGGCGCCCTGGAGCGTCCAGCCGCGGCCCTCGAAGATGTTCCCGGCCTGGTCAACGACGAAGTTGTAGCCCACACCGCTCCACCCGTTGCCGAGGTGCTCGGCCTCGATGGCGCGCATGATCGCGTAGCCGGTGCGGGTGATATGGGCGCCGCCGTCGTAGTGGACGAAGAACTCGCTTCGCTTCGTCAGGGAAACGGTGGCCGGGGTGCCGTTCCAGGGCTTCGCGCCCCAGGTTGTACGGGAGATGATGCTGACGGTCATGGGGTAGTGCCCTCCACTGGGTGATCAGGTGGAGGGCACCGTGCATGGCGCGCCTGGTTAGCGTCGCGTGCTGGCTATTGGGCCAGGGTCCACGCCCCGTACTCGGCGGTCTGCTCCGGCACGTCGACGGTCAGCTCCCACGGTTTGTGGCCCTCCGCGCGGCAGACGATCCACAACCGGAGGGGTTCGCCCGCGTAGTGGTGCTCCCACTCGGTGGAGCCTCCGCCGTAGTGCGAGTGCGGGAAAGTCGCTTCCAGGGTCAGGCGCTGAACATCGCCTCGAGCAAGCGAGAAGGGCTCAGGAATTCGGCCAATGCCTTCGGCCTCGGTGCTGCGGTCGTAGATTCGGAAGCGGTAGGGGCCCCAGATCGTTGCCCGCCGTTCCTCCGGGGTCAGGCTGCCCGCGAGGACCGGGTCCTCCTCGCGGTTGCGGTCGTCGCGTACGCGCAGCTCCACCGAGTCCAGTCGGCTGATTCCTGACGGCGCCGTGTACCGCACCATCAGGTCAGGCCACCCCCTCTCGTCATCGATCCGGAAGGAGATTTGCGGCGTCAGGTCCTGGTGCCAGCGGTTCCGTTCGATCTGGGCGACCGATTCGGCCGTTTGGTAGGCCAGCTCGGCTGTCCGGTTGGCCGTCTGCGAGTTCCGGTCCGACGACTTCGCAGCTTTCATCGCGCTCCACGCCGCCCAGCCACTGAACGCTGCGGCGACTGCCGCGATGCTGCCCTCAACGATGTCCATGTCCGGCATTCAACAGGTGACCGCTGACAGGCGTCCGTCTACTCGTCCAGGACCTCGGCGTCGACGACGGATCCGTCCTCGAGTTCAGGCGGGTACTGGACAGAGAACAGGCTGTGGTTCAGGCGCTCGGCGAGCGCGGCCATGTCGACGGCCTGGTCGTCCGCGCCGGACGGGATGTCGCCCAGGCCGGTGATCTCGACCGCGACGATCGCGTCCTTGCCGTAGTGCTCACGGTGCTGGCGCTCGAGGTACCAGGCGTCCGCGCGCCAGTCCGGCGCGGTGCGGTCCTCGACGGTCTCTGTGACGATCTCGCCAGTGACGGAGTCCCGGAACTGTCGGGTGGTGGTCTTGGTGACAATCCCGCCGTCCGCGACCCTGCGGATGTTCGCCATGGCACGCGCGGCCGCGTGGGCGCGTGCAGTGCGGACCTTCTCGTACAGGGCGGCGTACTCCTCCGCCTCCTCGTCGGGTTCCTCCCCTGACTCGCGGGCCTCGATCTCGGCACGGCCGAGCGCCATCCAGCGCAGGAAGCTGGTACGGGAGATCCCGGCCATCTCGGCGGCCAGCTCGACGGCGATGCCCGTTCGAGAGGCATTGACGAGGCGCGCCTCGACCTCGTCGGAGAGCAGGCGCGGGCGGCCGCCGCGGCTCTGTGGCCGGCGGGCCTTGCGTCGGGTGGACATGGGGGACCTCGCGGCGGGTTCAGCGGCCGCTGTTGAACAGGTGGCCGCAGGCGGGGCAGGCCGTGTGCGCGGCGCGGCCGTCGTCGTCGGGACTGAGGCCACCATCCCGCTCGCCGTCGTCGGGCAGGTGGAGTGTGGGCGGTTCGTCCTCGCGGATGCCGCCGGGCAGGGTCTCGGGGTCGACCTGGCCGAGGAGCTTGTCGATCTCGTCGTGGGGGATGGCCAGGGAGTCGAACAGCTCCGCGTCGCCGGTCGCCAGGTCCTCGAGGACCGCGGCGAACTCGCGGGGGTCCCATCCACCTTCGCCCGGGAGGCGGTTGAGCTTGATAGCCAGGGCCTCAGCTTCCGCGTCGGATCGGGAGGACCAGCCGCGCAGCAGGGGGACGAGCCATCCGCCGTCCTCGTCCAGGGCGACGCCGCCGGGCAGGGGCATCCCACGGCTCTGCATCTCGATCAGGGCCTCGCGGCGGCCGTGGCCGTGGAGGACGTACTGGGTGCGCTCGTCGGCGACGGGGACTTCGACCAGGCCGTGCATGCGGATGGCGTCGATGAGGAGTTCCAGCTCGTGCCGCTTGGGGTTCCGCGGTGCCGGCGTCAAGTCGGTGAGCGGCACGTAGGCGATGTAGCGCGGCGGCCTGGCGATCGTCTCGGTCACGGCTGGTTGGTCCTCTCCCATGCGTCGGTGCCGGCGATGGGCGGGGGCTGCGAGCCCGCGGACTTCTACCGTGGCGCCCTGCCTCGCAAGCAGGACGATGCCGTCATGGCCGGTCCCCGCCCGTCGCCGGGCCGGTGCTGCCCTCGTTCCGGATGGGGCGGCGCCGGGGCTCCACCGCTTCCGGTGACGTCGCCGGGAGCAGTAGGGCCGTGGGGAAACGTAAGAAGACGCGCCTCTAACGTCGCGTCTACACACGCGAGTCTCATTGCTGTACTATCCGAAGCGGCTGGGAGAGCGACCCAGCTACCTGGGCCTAGGTGTAACAAAAATCGGCGGTCGTCGTACCTCCATACGACGCCCCGGAACACCCCGCCCGGGACAGTCCCAAACCCCTGGGCCTTGGCGTCCGGGGAAGGAAGGAACACCGCAATGGTGAACGACGCCGTGGAGGACCCGCAGGCCGACCAGCCAGCCGAGCCTCGTCTTTCGGACGTCGGCCTGATCGGCGCCCTTGCCCGCCTGTTGAACGACCATCAGAAGAAGGTCGTCAAGCCGGTGGTGGACGCGCCGAAGGTCCCGTTGATCAAGGGGTACGTCGAGGGCGGACAGTCGGACCTCATCATCCGAGTCGGTGACGACGTGATCGGCCGCTACAAAGTCAACCTGGCGCAGCCGAAGGTCGTCGTCGACGAGGACAACGAAGCGGCACTCAACGAGTACGCCGACAGCCACGGCGGCATAGAGGTCATCATCCGCCGGAACCCCACATGGGAAGCGTCCCTGCTCACGTACGCCAAGTACGACGAGGACACGGGACAGATCATCGACACCCGCAACGGCGAAGTGGTGCGGGGCCTCAAGTACGAGAAGGGCGGGGACCCCACGGGGAACCTGACGTGGACGTGGGAGCAGGGCGAGGTCGGCAAGAAGCGGCTGATGCGCCTCTATCAGGAGGGGGCCTTGAACGACCTCCTCAAGGAGAAGCCAGAGCTGATGGCCGGACCACGGCCCACCGCCGAGGACGCCCAGCACTGACCGCCCCGGGCCCAGCCCCCGGCGGTCGGGCCCCGCTTCCCTCCTGAGGAACAACGATGGCCACGCCCACTGACGTGATGAAACCGGCACTTGCCAGCGGCATATCTGACCGCGCGTTCCGCATCCTCTACGTGCTCGCGGTAGACATGGAACGAGGGTGGGTCCCGCTCTCCTCCGTCGCTGAACAGCTCGAGATGACTTCCCACCAGATCCGCCTGCCTATCAGCGAACTGCGCGCGGCCGGCCTCATTGAGCACGACCGGCGCTACGAGAGGGGCGGCACTGGCAGACCGACGTGGCGCACGTACGCCCGCCTCGTCGACGACAACGCCACCGAGGCCACTCCGTGAGCCGCTTGACCAGTCGTAACGGCGTCCGGATCAACCGACGCCCCTACGTCCACGTCGACTCCCAGACGGTTCGCGACACCGCCATGAGCTATCGCGCCCTGGGAATCCTGACGTACCTCCTGGATCAGAGCGAGGACTGGCAGGTGAAGTCCGAACAGCTCTCTAAGGGAGAGGGCCGGGAAGGACGGGACGCCGTCCGCAAAGCGCTGCACGAGTTGGCGCGCCGCGGCCATTACCGCCTGGAGCGCCGCCGGTTCCGCAACGGCCAGAACGCCATGGGTACCGCCATCTCCGAGTTCCGCGTCGAGCAATGGGCCAAGGACTACGTCACCTTCGGTGAGAACCTGACCGTCCCGGTGGTTGAGCAGGAGGACGGCTCTTTCCAAGTGCACTACCCCGACGGCTCGTTCGGCACCGATGGGTTCACCACCGAGGCCGCGGGCGCCGAGCCCGACCTCGACGACGAGCTCGAGGAGGAGACGCCCGCCGAGGAGCCGCAGACGCCGGCCTCCCCGGCACCGAAGCCCTCCCAGGTTGCCAAGCCCGCGGCCGCCAAGAAGGCTCCGGCGAAGAAGGCGACGCCCAAGGCTTCAGCCGAGGAGCCGAAGGAAGCGGCCGCCCAGAAGGCAGCGGAGAAAGCCCTCCTCGACGCGGACGCCGAGGAGGTCGCCAAGTGGTGGTGGGCGGACGCGGAGAAGCGGTACGGCCCGTACGTCGGGGACAAGCGCGGATACCTCGGCATGCGCAAGCAGGTCCGCAACGCCCTGGAGAAGGGCTACACCAAGAATCAGTGCGGCAAGGCCCTTATCCGCGCCGCGAAGCACTGGCCCAGCGCACAGCAGTGGCAGGACGCCCTCGGCATCGTCGCCAACCACATCCAGCCCCGGAACGCTGGCGGCCGCGTCCCGTACAACGACGCCGCGACGTGGGGCGGTCCGGGCGACAGCACGTCGATCATCCCGGGAGCCACCAACGGCCCGCCGCCCAGCACACCCGCTGATGACGACCATGACGACGCCACGTTCGGCATCGTCGAACGACCGTAAGGAGCGTGACCCTGATGTCTCTCACCACGGACGCCCCGGCGGTCCCCGCACCGGCCCGCGGGATGAACTCCTTCGGCGCGCTCAGCGAGCACCTGATGGCTGTTCTGGAGCGCGGCGGGGCGGACATGTCCAAGCTCGGCGTGCCTGCGCAGCCGGAGCCGGAAGACGGACTGTGGGAAGACGTGAGCGTTCCGCAGGCCCGCGCACGGCGGAACTTGTGGAGGAACAGCATGACGGACGCGGCGCACGACGAGTACCTGCACTTCCGCTTCGAGCACTTGGACCCGGGCCAGAAGCCGAACACCTTGCGGAACTGGATGAGTTCACTGGTTGAGGCGAAGAAGCGCGAGGCGCGGCCGGAGGTCCTGAACCTGATCGTGCCGGGGAACATCGGCAGCGGAAAGACGGCCGCAGTGTGCGCGCTCGGCAACGAGGCCGCGGAGCAGGGCCTGGTCGTGCGGTTCGTGAAGCACGCCACCTACCTGACATGGCGCCGTCCCGACTCCGCTCCGCACAACCTGACCGCGCACCAGGTGCGGGAGCGGTTCGTCACCTGCGATCTGCTGATTCTCGACGAGCTGTGCGGCGAGATGGACATGACCGCCACGGAGTTCGCTCGCAAGGAGACCATCGACCTGATCGACTCCCGGCTCGCGGCCGGCCGCGCCACGGCGTTCTCCACAAACCTGCGCAGCCGCCGGTCGGAGGAGCACCCCGGCTTGGGTGTGGTGGACATCCTCGGCGAGCGGCTTCTGTCCCGGCTCGAAGCCTCCGCCCACCTCGTGAAGATCCACGGACCGGACCGACGGAAGCCGGCGAAGCCTCTCGACTGGTGACCGCGCCGAGAAATGCCCCCTTACGGGACGAAACTGACGAGGTGTGAATTACGTCAGAGCGTGCGAAGGAAAGACGCTATATCGTTTGATCGACCCGGACGGCTATGAGCATACGTCGGCCGGGGCGACCCGAACGAAGGGATGGTGTCTTGTCGAATCTGCCGTTTTTGCGTGCCCGTAAGGGCAGGGCGAAGCAGCCGAGGCCGCTCACCGAGTCCGGAGTGCCGCCGCTCACCCGCTGGGAGCGCTTCGGCGCCGTCCTCACCTCGCTGCTCGCCGTCGGCGTCGGCGCCCTGGGCTTCTACGCGTCCTTCGAGGCGGTCTCACTCAAAGCGGTGTCCTGGGGCTTCGATGACCCATGGGTTCTGCCCGTGTCCATCGACTCGGCGATTCCCGTGTTCACCGCGGCCAACCTCTACCTGATCCGTATGGACATGGCTCTGGCGTGGGTGCGGTTCGTGCCGTGGGCGCTGAGCCTGATCACCTGCGCCCTGAACGTCGCCGCGGGCAACTCCCTGTGGGCGAAGGTCGCACACGGCGCGATCTCCCTGCTGTGGGTAGGCGTTTCCGAGATCGCCGCACACGTCTACGCCGTCCGCATCGGCGCCGCGACCGGCCGTCGCCGCCGCCTCGACAAGGTCCGCTGGAAGCGCTGGCTCCTCTCCCCGGGGCCCACGTTCGTGCTGTGGCGCCGCATGAATCTGTGGGAGCAGGAGTCGTATGACACCGTCCTCAAACTGGAGCAGGAGCGCCTGGTCTACCAGGCCAAGCTCCGCGGACGGTTCGGCCGGAAGTGGCGTCGGAAGGCGCCGGTCGAGGCACTGCTGCCGCTGCGCCTGGCGCGCAATGGCATCCCCCTCGCCGAGACCGCGCCGGACGGGCTCGCCGCGGCCGGCATCGAGACCACCGAGCCCTTCGCTGCTCTGCCTGCTCCCGCGGCAGGGGGCGCCAAGCCGCTCGCGCCCGTCCCGGCTGCGCAGACGACGCCCCGCAGGGTGACCGCCACCGTTCCCACACCCACAGCGGCCCCGCCCTCAGCCCCATCCCCCGCGCCCGCACCCTCTGCTCAGCCGCCCGCCCCGACGCCGGCGGCGACGTCGACCCCGCTCACCGAGGCGCAGGTGTACGACATGATCAAGGATGCGATCCAGGCCCGCGACATAGACCGCTTCAACAGCGGAGACCTGACCGGCTCCGCCATCGGACGGGCGATGGGCCAGACCGCGCAGAACGGCCGCAAGGTCCGCCGCCGCCTGCTCTCCACGTACGCGGCCAACCTCCTGAACCAGACCC
This sequence comes from Streptomyces sp. NPDC048584, assembly GCF_043199595.1. Taxonomy (NCBI): domain Bacteria; kingdom Bacillati; phylum Actinomycetota; class Actinomycetes; order Kitasatosporales; family Streptomycetaceae; genus Streptomyces; species Streptomyces sp. NPDC048584. Next base: position 130,431 of record NZ_JBICWF010000004.1, on the reverse strand, counting down.
TGCCCGACAACTTCACGGTCGAGGACGTGATGACCGCAGCACTGCCGTAAGGCATGCTGCACCCACCCGCACCAACGCGGCGGGCACCCTCCACGGGGGTGCCCGCCGCCTGCATGATCGGACCCTTCATGAGACCGGAGATCCTGGCCCGGATCGCCGCCGCCCGTGCCGCCCGCGACCTTTCCGACCTGGCCCGTCAGGCGGTCGGCGCGACAGCCGAGCCAGTCAATTCCACCGAGCGCATCCAGCGCGCACGCGAACTGCGACAGATGGTCAACGAGTACGTGGACCGAGTCGTACTCGGCGAAGCCCTGGCTGGCGCCGACTGGCAGGAGATCAGCAAAGCGCTGAACCGTCGCGACCCGAAGACGGTCGAGGGGGAATACGCGGACGCCGTCGCCGAGTGGAGCGCGCACGAGGGCGAGGGCGAGGCCGATGCCGAGGGCGAAGGCGCAGAGGACCTAGACGCCTGGTACGCCCGGCATCGGGAGGATCACGACCCTGACCTCGAAAAACCTGTCGCTGATCTGCTGAACAGGCATTGAGTCAGGCCTTCGTACGGGTAGAATAGTGCAGCAATGAGACTGTGAGAGCTTAGCGGTTCCGCTGTCTCATTCTGCGCGGGCAGAGCAACCCGCGCGTCCCGAACGAAGGATCACCGATGCCTGGTATCACCACGCCCTTGCGTGAACGCAAGTCCCGCCGGCCGACCGGTCTCCCCAACCCGCCCATGATCGTGCTGTGCGGTCCGGAGAAATGCGGCAAGAGCCACGAGGCCGCCCGTGGTACCGGCTCCGACCTGATCGGCATCGCGTTCTGGATCGAGATCGGCGGGTCTGAGGGAACAGCCGACTACTACGGTCGAGTCCCCGGCGCCAACTACGAGATCGTTCCGCATGACGGCAGTTACCAGGACATCCTCGACGCCATCCGATGGGCCGTGCACCAGCCGCAACGCGTCGCGGGCAAGCCGAACATGATCGTCATCGACAATGGCTCCAACCTGTGGGACATGATCAGCGACGAGCAGGCCCTGTTCGCCCGGCGACGAGCCGTGAACAAGGCGCAGGAGAGCCGTCGCCGCGCACCCAGCCTGGACGATCCGGTCGTCGTCGACCCTGACTTGTGGAACCGGGCCAAGGACAGGTGGGGCGAGATCCTTTGGATGCTCCGCCGCCACGCCGGGCCCGTGGTGATGATCGCCCGTCAGGAGGTTGTCACGGCCTTCGAGAACGACAAGCCCACCCGCAATACGACCCGGAAGATCAAGGCGGAGAAGAATCTCCCGGCCGCCGTCGACGCGATCGTGGAGATGCGCGGCATCGGTGATGCGTACCTGACGGGAGTGCGCACCTTGCACTGGGACGTGAAGCCCGGCGATACCGTCCGGTTCGAGGACTTCAGCATCGACGCCCTTTTGCGCCGTATGGGGTTCGAGGAAGCGGCCACACACCGCCAGGTCACCGAGTCGCGCCCGGAGGCCTACCTCGACGAGCAGCAGCCCACCCAGCCCCAGCGTGCTCAGCAGAGCCCCGCGGACAACGAGCTGACCGGCCCGAAGGCGGCCGCGCTCATCAAGAAGGCGCTGGAAGACCCGACCAACCCCGAGATGGCCCTGCAGGGCATCCGCGAGGAGTGGGGCATCCGCACCCTTCAGCAGATCCCCACCGAGTCCCGGCTCGGGAAGATGAGCGCGGACGCCCTGATCGCCCGCTCCCTCGCGTACATCAAGGCACAGGCCGAGAAGCGCCAGCAGGGCGCGGGGGACCAGCAGCGGGGAGAGACGACCGGCACCGACGACGGGCAGGAAAAGACGACCGGCACCGACGACGGGCAGGGAGAGACGACCAGCACTCCGCCGGCCGCGGTCGAGCAGGACCAGGCGCGTGAGCACCGCGAGACGCCGCCGGAGTCCTCGGCGCCGGTCCCGCCCACGCCCGAGCAGGAGCCTCCGGCCGAAGGCGCCACCCCTCCGCCGCCGGACCCGCAGGCCGAGGAGCCGCCGTCTGCTGAGACACCCGAGGACACCAGCGCGGCCGAGGAGCCGCAGGACATCCCGGCCCGGCCCGCGGCCAGACGCGCCCCGAGGAAGAAGCCGAACGACCCGATGGAGATCGCGCGCCAGGCTCTGCTCGATGAAGCCGAGGTACAGGCCCGCTTGAAGTTCACTACTCGGCGTGACCTACTCCAGCCGATCTACGCGAACGGAGAGCCGGGTTTGGCTCAGCTCCGGGACTTCGTGCAGGGGCAACGCGCCGAGGTGATCGCGCTCCTGGAGGAGAACGACCAGCCCGTCCTCGCCGACGTCTACCGGCGCGCGCCGATGCCGGATCTTGGTCTCGCGAAGAAGTTCGCCCCCTACTTCGACAGCGCGCCCGCAGGGCAGTGAGGTGACGTGAGGTGACGGCGGCCCGGGGCCTCTGGGGCGCGCCCACCGCTCTCGCGCGTCTCCCTCCCCGCGTCACCTCACCTCACCTCACGGGACGCGGCGCGCCCTGCCACCGCCTGCAGGCGCGCCTCCGATCGGTGGCCGGCGCGCCCATGATCGCCTCCCGGGGCGCGCCCGCGCCGCGCGCCCGCGCAATCCGAGGCGCGCCACCGGGACCCTGGCGCGCCTCCGTGGGGCGCGCCGCGCGCTGATCTTGGCGCGCCTGCGAACTCGCGCGATGGCGCGCGCCGGGGAAGGGCGCGCCCCCGATCGGCGCGCAGCGCGCCCACCGATTCGCGCGGCGCGGCGCGCTTGATCTCGACCGGCGCGCCCACGCCTGCGTAGCCGCGCGGTATGGCGCGCTCAGGACGGCGCGCCCCTCCGAGTCGATGGCGCGCGCCCTGTGACCTGCGAATTCATTGAGGCGCGCCCCGTGGGCTGCGTGGCGCGCGCCTGCCTGGCGCGGGGTGAACGGGCCAGCGCAGGAGGCGCGCGGCGAGCAGGGCGCGGGTCCTCGAGCGCGCCGTCGACCGCGCGGTCCGGCCGCGCCGCTCGGCGGGGTACTGATCGAGCGCGCGCGCCGGTTCCCCTCGAGCGCGCGCCAGTGGCGCGCCTGGCCGGGCCGATCGCGCGCGCCCGGAGACGACGAAGGGCGCGCCCCAGGCGCGCCCTCTTTCCACGACCCGGCCGGTGTCGCGCCCTTAGAGGTCCTAACAAAGGCGTTGGACGTGGCGGTGGGTGATCAGGCAGGTGGCGAGTCCGAGGAAGGCTTCGTGGATGTCGTCGCGTCGTTCCCAGCGGATGCGCAGTCGGCGGAAGCCGTGCAGCCAGGCGATCGTCCGCTCGACCACGTAGCGGAAGATGCCCAGGCCGGAGCCGTGTGGCTGGCCTCGCTCGGCGATGACCGGGCGGATGCCTCGGGCCCAGAGCAGGCGCCGGTACTTGTCGTGGTCGTAGCCGCGGTCGGCGAGGAGCGCATCGGGTCTGCGCCGGGGCCGGCCGACCACGCCGGACACGGCGGGGACCTTGTCGAGCAGGGGCAGGAGCTGGGTGACGTCGTTGCGGTTTCCGCCGGTCAGGGACACTGCGAGTGGGATGCCCTGGCCGTCGGTGAGGACGTGGTGCTTGCTGCCCGGCCGTGCGCGGTCGACCGGGCTGGGCCCGCTTTTGGGCCACGCCGGGCCGCCCTGACGTGGGAGGAGTCGATCACCGCCCGCGACCAGTCCAGCTTCTTCGCGGCCCGCAGCTTCTTCAGCAGCACCAGGTGTAGTTCGTCCCACACGCCAGCCTCGTTCCACGCTGCCAGGCGCCGCCAGCACGTCATGCCGGAACCGAAGCCCAGCTCCTGGGGCAGGTACTCCCACTGGATACCGGTGTGCAGCACGAACAGGATCCCGCACAGCGCCTGCCGGTCCGGGACCCGCGGTCTGCCCTCGACCAGTTTCGGACCCGGCTTGGGCAACAACGGCTCGATGAGCGACCAGAGTTCGTCCGAGACGATCCAAGGCCGCGACTCCCTCTTCCCCACGACAAAACCAACGAGGAACCACCCCGACAGTCACATGATCAACAACTTCTGTTAGGGCCTCTTAGAGCGCGCTCTGCCCGGCGGCACGGCGGACCGCTCGTGCGTCTCGGCGCGCCTGCTTCTTCCCTTCCATCAGCTCCTCGCGGACCTGGCGCAGGAGACTCGACAGCTCCTCGGGGTGCTGCTGGCCGAGGAGACGGAGCGCGCGCAATCGAACGTTCGGCTCGCTCGGCATCCGGCCGTGGCGCGCCTCGGCGAACTGGATGCCGTACCGCAGGAAGCGCGCTTCCGTCAGGACCCGGTCGCGGAACTCCTTGACCCGGGTATCGCGCGCCTTGCGGCTTTCGCCAGCCGCGGCCGGCGGCAGGAACCGGGCCGGTTCCTCCATCATCAGACGGCAGATCGCCTCAGCCCTGCTCGCTACTCTCGGTGAGCGGAAGGCGAGAGCCTGCACCCGTCGCGGCACCGGTCCTGTGAACGGCTGGTCGCGGACGAACGCTGTCCACCGACGGGCGAACGTCTCGTCGTCGAGCGCGGCGAGCTGTTTGGCCTCCTCGTGCGCGAGGTCGTCGACGACGTCCTCATACGGACGCGTGGCCGCCTGGAGAGCTGCCCGGAACGGAGCGATGCGGGCCGCCTGCTGGTTCTTGCTCTCGCCCTCCTGGCGGGGCATGAAGCTGCGCACCCGCTTGAGGGCCAGCTCCAGCGCATCGAGGGTCCGCGGAGCCATCTGAGGGGAGAGCAGTGCCGCGCCTTGGACGTCGCGTGGGGCGCCGGTCTTGGACCCGCCGGTGACGTACTGGACGACCGCGTTCATCAGGCCATCGGGAGACATGCCTGACAGGCGTTTGATCTCCGCCTCGATCTCCTGTGCTTCGGCCATGCGGTCTGTTCCTCCTCGGGTTGGGCCCGCTGCTCTCGGCGCTGCCGGGGCAGCAAGAGGTGGCCGTACCGAGCTTTGCGACAGCGTGTGCCGGCTCATCGCTGAGCAGTGCTCCCCGGCCCCGAGTGCTCTGCACGCACCCGGTGGTCTCGACGCCTGGTGTCAGGCGCGTCCCTGGAGAAGGGTCACCGCGGTGTCCGAGAATCCAATGACGCCTGACGGCTATCTCAACGCTGTTGTCGCGGCAGCGGTACGGCCACCTCGAGAGTTGATGGTACCCGCCGGCGAAGGGCCGGGCAGGTGCCCTGGGCGCTATTCGGCCTGCTGAGCCGTCTTCCTGGTGGTCAGGGCCTCGATCATCGGGGCGAGCTTGCTCGGCTTCCAGACGAGGTCGTAGCTCGTCTGCGAGGCCGCCAGGACGCCGAGGAGGGTCGCGGCCGTGAGCTGTCCGTGCTGGAACTGGTCCCATCCGCCGTCTGCTGCCACGGCGAAGACGCCGGCGACGAGCGCGGCCACGACCGCCACGACCTTCTTGTACTTCGCCGACCAGGCGGGCTTCTGCACCACCGCGGTGAGGAGCGGCAGCACGGCGCCCACCTGGGCGCCGTTGGAGAGGGATTCGAGCGTCTGCGACATGAGGTCCTGCCCTTCACGAGGTTGTGTGACGGGCGGACTCTGGAGGGCGGCCCGGCTTTGTGTCGCGGGCTCAGGAGGTGGGGCTGTCGCCGAGGTCTTCCGCGATCTCCCTGGGCGGGGCTGGTACGGGCCGCTCGTAGAGCTTGGCGACCAGGTCGCGAAGCTGGTGGATGTACTCAACCGCGGCCGCCTTCCAGCGCCGCCACTGTCGCTGCTCCTCCTCCAGGACCTCGACCTTCCGCTCAAGTGCGGTCTGCTTGGTCTCCAAAGTGGCGACCCGCTCAAGGGTCTGGGCGTTCGTCGCCCGCTGCTGTTCGAGGAGCTGCGTAAAGCCGTCCGTGACTGTCTGGACGGAAGCGACGTAGGTGTTCGCCTCCGCCGTATGGGCGTCCTTCTTGTTCTTACGGTTCTCCCGGCGGTGAACCATCCAGGCCCCGCCCAGCACGCCCGTCATACCGAAGAGGGGGCCGAGGACAGGCGCCAGGGAGATAAGCCATTCCATGGCGCCTCCTAGATCGTCAGTCGGATGGGGTGCGCGGGAGCCGGGGCCCGAAGGCCCGCGGCTCCCCGCGGCCCAGAACGCTGCACCCCGACGGGCGCTTACGTCTCCTGCTGCTCGGCATGCCTCGTCTGCGCGTACGTGGGGCCGACGCCGGCGACGGCGTTCCAGCCCCTTCGGATCGCGTCGAGGATCTGGTCATCCGTGATGGCTGCGGCCATGGCCGCCGAGTCCGTAGCTCCGCCCGCGGCAGCAGCGGCGGCCGCGGCGAGCATGGGCGGCGAGGCGACGATGCCGACCATCATCTGCGAGGCCTGCGACTCGGTGGGGCTGAGTACGGTCTTCGACAGGTTCCAGCGCATGGGGTACCCCGCCGTCTCCGGGGGCTCGGCAAACACTTCCTGCGCAACCATCGCGATGGCCATGCGAACGCGGGGAAGTAACGTCGGCTCGCAGGCGAGACCGCAGATGGCGTTCAGGGACAGGGGCAGGGCAGGCAAGGCGGGACCCTCCTCACTTGGTGTAGGTGACGCGCAGCTTCGGGGGATTGGTCTGGCCGTAGCCGCGCGCGCGGCCGTAGTACGTCAGGCCGGAGGTGTTTGGGTCCAGGGCAATGCCCCGCCACGTCGTGCTGTCGAAGACGGAGGTGATGTCGACCCACTTGCCCTCGTTCTTCGCCCAGGTCACGGTCTTGGACTCGGCGTCGCAGGAGAAGGTCGACGGACGGGAGGTGTGCTTGTGCGCCTTGATCACGGCCTTCCCGCCGCTGTTGCTGTACCAGTGATCGAAGTAGAGGTAGACCTCCGCCTTCTGGATGGTGGCGCCGGACAGGTCCGTGCCCAGAGAGGAGGCGAAACCGATCAGGCTCGCCTGCATCCCGTTGGTGGAGCTGTAGTAGCCCTGGTAGCAGGAGTTGCCGAAGTACGAGTTGTACGAGCCGCGGCTCGCGTACGACCCGGACCAGGTCGCGGAGTACGTTTTGGTGTACTGGATAACGGGCGGTGCTGCCGTGCCGCCGCCGGTGTTGTTGCCGCCTGTCTTCGGGATCTCCGGGCCGATGTCCTCGACGATGAAGTAGCAACTGCGCCCCGTCGTCGGCAAGCCAAGTTCGAAGGTCTGCCCCGTGGTGCCGCCGGTGTTCTCGAAGGAGATCAGGAACCGGTGCAGGCCTGCGCCCAGCGCGCTCGCCGGAACGATGTGCTCCAACTCCGCCGTCCAGTACCGGCCGGTGTGTGACGGGGTCAGGACGACGTGCTGGCGCAGTGTCGAGTTGATCGAGGGTGTGGAGGCACCACCGTCACGGAGATACACGCGGGCCTCGCCGTCGCTGGCGGTGTCGAAGTCGGCCGTGGCGTGGAACTTGATGCGGTACATCCGCCCCGCCACGATTGTGGCGGGCAGCTCGAACAACCCGATCTCCGTGCCAGTCGATGTCACCGTGGTTGCGGGCACGCCGTACGCGACGATGCCGCGCGGTCGCTGATCGAGGATCGAGGCGATGTCGTCACCGCCCACGGTCAAGCCCTCAGCGATGGCCAGGGACTGGAACCCCGCCTTACCCTCCTGGTCGATCGTGGCGACCGGCACGCCGTCCGCGCTGAGGGTCAGGTAGTTGGGGCGACCGGTCAGAAGCGCGACGGCCTCTTCCCCCTCCTCGTCGTACAACTGCAACCCGAGCGGCGACAGCTCGGCTCGCGCTCCGGCGTAGCCGGATGCGGTCACGAAGCGCGCAACGGCGTTGTCCCACAGCACGCTGCCCGCCGTGGAGTGGAACGACTTGAGGCGGACGACTACCCGCGCGGTACCGGACGGAGCGACGACTGATCCGATCCCGGCGATTCGCGCCCATGCGCCCCGGACGACAGGGCCCGCGCCGGTGGTGACGTTGGCCCAGTCGATGGCGGTGCCAGAAGCGTCCTGCCACTCGGCATAGATGAGGACCTGTTCGCCCACGTAGTCGCTGGAGGCGTTGTAGTCGATGGCGAGGTACATCTTTTGACCAGGCGTGGCGGGGATCGGGCCGACGAGCGGAAGCTCATCGGTGTTGGTGGCATCCTGGCGCAGTGCCTGCGCGGTGCCGTTGCCGCCGGCGACGAGCGTCCACGCCGCCCTCCCGGAGACGCGTTGGACACTCACGGCGCCCTCGAAGGAGGGGTCGGCGATCAGGTTGCCACCGTCCGCGCCAATCGCGAGCCGGTCCGCAGTGAGCGACCCGGCCTTAACGTGAGTGGCGTCGATGACTCCGGCCGCGATCTTGGTAGCGGTCACGGAGTTCACCGCGAGTTTGTCGGCCGTCACGGCGAGCGCGTTGAGCTTGTCCGTGGTGATCGCCAAGGACGCGATCTTTTCGGCGGTCACGGCCAGGGCGAGGAGCTTGTCGGTGGTGACCGCCCCCGCAAGGATCTTCGGCGCGGTGATGCCGCCGTCTGCGATCTGAACCCCCGGGATCACCGGACGGACCGCCGCGTTGTCGTACCAGGTGTCACCCGCAGTCGTCAGTGCGGTCTGCACACGGATGGCAGCGCGGACCGTTCCGGCCGGCGCCGTAACAGTGCCGGATATCCGCGCCCACGCTTCCCGTACCGGCGTGCCGGTCGTGCCGACGACGCCGTACCCGACGATTGCCCCTGCGGCGTCTTCCCAGCGCGCGTGAAGGTTGAGGGAGGTGCCCACCCAGTCCGCGGATACGAAGTAGTCCGTGGCGAGGTAGAACTGATCCCCCGGCAACGCAGGAATCAACGTCAGCGGAACGTCCCGGTACAAGGCCGTGGCCGACCGGCCGTCGATCTTCAAGGACGCGGCCGAGCCGTTGCCCGTGGTCTTGTCCTGCGTGGCGTAGGAGAGGCCGAGGATCAGTGAGGCGGTGACCGCGCCCTCGAAACTGGGGTCGGGCAGGATGTTCGATCCGCCCGTGACGGTGAGCTTGTCCGTCGTGATGGCTCCGGCCGCTACGGCATTCGCGGTGACGGACCCGGCCGCCAGTTCCAGCGCGGTGACGGAATTCGCCTGCAGCTCCCGGGCGCTGATCGCGTCCGCGGCGACCTTCCCCGCGGTCACGGCGTCCGCGGCAAGCGCCGCGGTGTTCACGGCCCCGGCCGTGATGTTGACGGAGTCGACGATGCCCGTCTTGAGCGCCTCGAGCGTCACGCAGTCGACTTGCATGACGTTCGTCGACGTTGCGCCCTGCCCGGTGTAGTTGAGCCACACGTACGGCGCGATGAACCGGACGTCGTTGTGCATCAGGCCCGGGGACCGCGGGTCGTTGTTGGGGCCGGCCGAGCCGGTCGCGGCCCGGTCCTTCACGAATCCAACGACCGCGACCCAGCCGTCTGCCTGCGTGATGGCCCGTCCGGAGGCGGCGACGTAGTAGTGCGAGTTCGGGCTTCCGGCGACACCCATGCGGTTGACGAGGGTCCTGCCGTCCGCGCCGATGCCGGCGATGCCGACATAGAACGTGTCGCTGGTTCCGGCCTTGAGGCGCACCCGGGCGCTCAGCCGGTACAGCACCCCCGGCTCGTACGGGATGGTCGTGGTGCCCTGCAGCCGGTTGTAGCCCGTGGACTGGCCCACCCGCTGGCTGGTCGGGGCATCGGCGACACCGGTAAGAAACTCCCAGGTGGCCCCGGTGCCCTTGTCAGTGACCGTCCAGGCCGCCGGGTCGTTCATCGTGTCGACGTAGCGCTGAGCCGCACTGTCGCTGAGGGCGCCGCCGAGGGCGTTGATGGTGACGGCCCCGTTGGCGATCTTTCCGAGCGTGACCGCGGCCTTGGCCAGCTTGTCCTCGAGGACTGCCCCGTCGGCGAGCGCGGTGGTGCCGACAGCTCCCAGCGCGATTTTCGCGGCGGTCACGGCGCTCTCGGCGAGCTTCTTCTCCGTGACCATGCCGTCGATGAGGTCCTGCTCCACGGCCTGCCGGGGCTGGCCCTGTACGGCCACGGAAGGGGACCCGGTGAGGGAGCCGGTGTTCTGGCCGACCAGGCGCACCCACACGGTGTCGTAGCCCTCGATGGCGATCGTCACCGTGCCACCGAGCGGGGCCGTGATCGTGGCTACGTGCGTGGTCAGGTCCGGCGTGAACTCCGCGGTCGTGCTGACGTGGACCTGGACGAGGGAGAAGTCCGTGGGGGTGGTGTAGGCGTCATCCCATAGCCCGTCCCAGCCGACGAGGAGGCCGGCGAGTACGGCCTCGACAGTCGGGGCGGTCGGCGTCGGGGGCGGGGTGGTGTTAACCGGGACCAGGGCGACGCCGCCATCGGGCTGTACGCCGACGCTGCCCTTGAGGACGCCCTCGTCGTCGTAGATGTCGAGGGAGCCGCCCTCGATGGAGGTGTAACTGGCCTGGGTGGTGCGCTCCAGCGCCTTGAGGCGCCGGTCGTAGTCATCGAGCAACTGCGCCAGGCGCTTCGCATCGGTCTGATCGTCGAGGAAGTTCGCCATGGCCGCGGATGCTGGATGGCGGCCATGGCTAACGTCGCGTGCTCAGTAGTGGAAGGAGTCTGAACGCCTCAAGGTGAGGGTGCAGCGGCCGTCCGCGCTGATCTCGTCGCCGATGATGCGGTGCCACACGTCGATGTCGCCGACCCACGGGACGTGCACCTGGACGCGGATGTCGTCGCCGAGGGACCACGATCCGAAGCGGGCGTTCGGGTGGTCCCATATCTGGATGGCGGGGATCTGCAGGTTCGCGGTCCGGCCGGCGAGTTCCTTCTCCCCGCGGGTGCGCAGCGACTTGTCGGAGGCCAGGGTCTTGTCGGTGACGGTGGCGACCCGGCGCAGGCGCCCGTCAGTCCTCGGGCGGTAGACCTGTGCCCGCTTCATCTTCTTGCCCTCGCCCTTGCCCAGGACGATGGCCTCGTTGGCGTAGTCGTCGCCCATGCCCTCGGGCTTGGCAATGGCGGCGATGTTCTCGCCGTCCATGAACCGCAGGTCGGTGCGCTTGCGGCCGAGGCGGGGCTTCCCCAGCCGGATGCGGTGGGTGATGGTGTTGCTGGTCGAGTTCGCCCACTCGTGCGTCTCGAGCCAGTCGAACGGGGTCTGCGTGGTCAGGGTGTCGAGGGCCTGGCCACAGTCGGGGTTGTCCCACCAGGCGAGTTCCCACGGGTCCTCACCATTGGAGGTGCCCAGCAGCTCCCCGAGATCGTGGGTGTCGACCTTGACGCCGATGTTGCCGCCGGGCCTGCTCTGGACGTGCCACCAGATGTGACGGAAGCCCTCGAAGACGTCGATGCGGGGGCCGCCGTACGGCTTCGGCGGCGGGGGGACCTTCTTCTTGCCCTTCTGGCCGTCGACCCAGCCGTCATGGTTCTTGTCCTTACCGGCGTACGGGTCTTTGGGAGTGATCTTCTTCCCGGAGATGATGTAACCCTCGTACGGGATGCCGTGCGGGTAGCTGCTGAACCCCTCGCAAGCAACGGTGAACTGGGGCCCGTCGAACGACGTCTTCGTGATGATGCCGCCCCACCGGATGTCGCCGTCGATCTCCAGATACAGCTTGGTGCCCCACTCCTGCAGGATCGGCTTGCCGTCCGAGCCGATCATGCGCGCGTACTCGGGAGTGATGGTCCCCGTCATCGCCCCCGGCCCGGACAGATCCCGCTTGGGGTTCGAGGACAGGGCGAACGGCACCTCCCAGTCGATGACCTCATCGCCGAGGGCGCGCTGAGCGATGAACCGCCACCCCTGCATCAGACCGCGTCCTCGGTCGGGTCCTCGACAAACTCGATGTCCGCGAAGACGGAGGCGCCGCCGTCCGCTTCGAGCACTCCGGTGTATCCGCTCTCTGCGCCGCAGCCCTGGAGCACCAGGTCGTAGACGTTGCCGCGCATGGAGGCCGGGATGCTGATGTCGCCCCCGCCGATGAACGTGAACCGCTGGGCGCTGCCGACCCAGTCGCAGTTGAAGTTCGTGATGGCCGTGGCTTGGGACCCCAGGACAGCCCGGAGGTGGCCGTACGAGTCCTTGGCGTTGCGCTGGTCGAGACCTGCCCAGGTCGCCATGATGGTCGCCCTGGTGGCCCACTCCGGGACCTCGATGTCCCAGCGGGCGCCGTTGGGGAACTCCTCCCAGCTCGGGTACTTCGTGTTCCCGACCTCATCGGGAGTGGTCCACGTCCCTCGCAGGGCGCGAACGACCCGGCGCCGGCGAGGGTTCGCCATCTCCCGAAGGTCCTTGATCATGCCCTGGGTGATCGCGGTGGTGTTCGCGGGGATGTCGATGCGGGCCAGGGTGATTGCCGAGTCACCGGCGCGGACCTGCTTGACCCGGGTCGTCGTACTCGGGACACCAGAGATGACCCGGGTGAAGATGTACGGGCCGACGGCCGGATTGGCGGGCTGGTTCCACGTCTCGCCGTAGCTGTAGGGGTTCTCGATGCGCGCGATGATCAGGTCACTGCGCGCCGATGCGCCGGTGGCTGCGATGTTCACGGTGTCCGCGCTGGGGAGCCGTGCGGCGTACGCCTGGTACTTCGCTCCGGCCGCGCGGTTGAGGATGGCGCACGCCCCCGTCATGACCTGCACCGAGGACCCTGGCGAGCTGAGGGCCTTCACCTGCAGATCCGAGTTGCCGATGATGCCCTCGGCGCCGGCGAACGCCGCGTAGGCCAGGAGTCGGGCCACCTCGGAACTGTGCTCGGCGCCGCCCTCGGTGAACCAGGGCACTGAATCCCACGGCATGACTGTCTTCCCTCCGCTGCTGTTCGTGGACAGCGGAGGCTCACCCCCGGCGGGCCTTAACGTCGCGCCCTGCCGGGGGCGCCCCGGGTTACAGGTAGGGGAAGGCGTCGCGCCAGGTGATCGTCATGTACGCCGTGCCGGTGGCGTCGGTGCCGCGGAGGATGAAGTGGTGTCGTCCCACGGGCAGGAAGAGGTCCTGCAGCCGCGGGGAGCCGCGGGTGATGTCGCCGGCGACGGACGCACCGCTGTTCCGAAGGACGGTCCGGGCCCACGGTCGCGGGTCGATGGTGACGTTCTGGCCCGCGGTCAGCGTCAGGCCGCTGAACGACAGCTTCCAACTGCCGACGACCTCACACGTCGGGTTGCTGATCGGCCCGTAGAACCGGATGACGGGCCAGGTGGGGCCCTTCCCCCCGATGACGACCTCGCCGGGCACCTTGGTCGCCCCCTGCCCGGTCATCGACAGCGGTTCAGCGAGCGGGCCGACGAGCCCGCGGTGCGGCGGCGGATTGAGGTCAACGCGGAGCGTCTGCTCGGTGTCGTCGTACGCGGTGTCATCGACGCACACGAAAGTGGCCACGACCGGCGTGTACCCCTGGCGGGTGAGCCTGGACCCGGCGGGAGCGAACTTGCGGGGGCGGCCGTAGAAGCGGCGCGGCCGGCCGCCCTGGGTGGTGCGCAGCACCGCCGGGGTTGCTATCCGCTTGCGGACCGCCTTGCCGTCCCAGGCCTGCCCCATCACCGAGACCGCGTCCAGGTTGGCAGCGTGGCGGCCGATCATGTTCGCGGCGTCGTCGACGGTGTCCACGCCCACCTCGAAGGTGACGGTGGCTTGGCCGCGGTAGTCCTCGCCGAACCGGGCCCCGTCCTCGCGCGGCATGGGGGTGTCCCCGGTGTCGACGTCGGCGTAGGTAATCTCGTACGGCTCCAGCAGGTAGTAGCCGGACTCGATCGTGCCGAAGGTGAAGTTCGCCGCCGGGTGGACCCCGTTGGCGCTGTAGGAGAGGTTCCATTCGCCCTCACGGAGTGGCATGTGCGCCTCCTCGGCGGATACGGCGCAGCTCGAACAGAGCGTCGCTCAGGGCCGCGCCCGGGGTCATGGGTGCGCCGGTCATGGTCAGGTTGAGGTCGCCGCCGACGAGCGCCGCGGCGGCCGGTGAAGCGGTCGCCCGGGAACGGGGCGCGCTCGCCGCGGTGGAGCGCACCGCGCCGTTCGCGTACTGGCGAAGGGCGCCCTGCGCGAAGTACACGACCTGGCCGCCGAACATCTCCGCAACGCGCTCGAGGATGGCCTTGCTGCGCTTGCGCTTGCTGGGGGCCAAAGGGAGGTAAGCCTCCCCCTGAGTCTCTGGTTCATTCCATATGCGTATTTCGCCCGGTCTTCCGATCTGTGCGATGTGCCGCTCGGCGCCGGCCGCGAACGCCTTGATTCGGTTGGTGGCCGCGCGGATGCCACCGTTGGCGTAGTGGACGATCCCGCCGTCCGCGTGCGTCCTGACAACAGACGGCTTGCCCGACTCGCTGTACTGCACCGTGACGTTGATGGTCTTGCCGGTAAGGCCGTTGATCGCCCGCTGGATGGATTGCACGTTCGCGAGCGGAGTCTTCGTCGGGGCGGTGATCCGGACCGTCTTGCCGTTGGAGCCGTCGACCGTCTTGATCTTGTAGCCGAGATCCTTCAACGCCTGTTGCGCGGTCTTCGTGGGCGCCTTGACGTCGATGCTCTTGCCCTTGGGCAGGCCCGCCACCTTCTCCTGGACGTTCTTCAGGTCGCCGGCGGCCTGCTTGATGATCGCCTGGACGGTGACCTTCTTCTTGTCCGGCGCGTTGGCGATGTCCTGGGCCAGGGCGGAGATGTTCACGCGCGCGCCGCCGGTCGGGGCGGTGACTGAGACGTTCTTGCTGCCGGGGATTCGCTGCACGGTGAAGCCGAGGGCCTCGAGCTGTGTGCGGGCCTCGATGGTGGGTGCCTTGATCTGGATGCCCTTGCCCGGCGGAATGCTCTCCAGCTTGCCGCGCAGGGCGAGGATTTCGGCGGTCGCCGCCGGGATGCCCGTTGCGGTGACCAGGGTGGTGATGGTGTCCGGGACGAACCCCATCTGATCGGCGAGTGCCTTGGCCTGAGCCTTCGGGATGCCCATGTCCGTGGCGAGTTGGATGGCCTTCGCGCGGGCTCGCTCCATCGCCTCTTGGCTCTTGTCCATCGCGGTGGACATGGGCATCAGGCCCTGTTCCGCAGCTTCCTGCGCCCGGGTCGCCACTCCGAGCATGCCGTCGCGCAGCTCCGTGAGCTGACCGTTCAGGTTCTGGCCGTTCCTGGTCGTGGTGTTGACCAGACCGTCGTTGGCGACCAACGCCTTGCCCCAGCCGTCGGCCTTCTCGATGTTCGACTTCATCGTGTCGTCGATCTGCAGCATCACGGCGTTGAGCTGTGCCTCAGCGTCATGGAAGCTCTGGGTGTTGCCGTTCAGTGCGTCCAGAGCCCGTTTGAGGGCATCGACACGTTCGTCCGCGGATTTCGTCTTGTCGCTGAATGTCGTCACGGCGGACTGGAGCCAGCCGTACGCATCGGTGCCGGTGGTGCCGGAATTGTTGATGGCGTTGGCGAGTTCCTTGTGCTTCTTCTGGCTGTCCTCGAGTTCGCCCTTCACGGTGCCGATGGCGTCGCGGGCCCGGATCGCGGCGAGGCCCTCGTCGTCCCATGCTTGTGCGGCGCCGGTCGCGGTGGTGACCCACACCTTGTGCGCGTCGGCTGTCTCCTGGAGCTTCTTCTGCAGATCACCGAGGGACGTACCCTGCCCGAGGTACGCGTTCGTCAGATCGCCGAGGCTGATGCCTGCCTCGCGGACACTGTCGACCAGCTTGCCCTTGCCGTCGGCGAGCTCCGTGTCTTGGAGGAGCTGCGCGGCCTGGGCGCGGACGTTGGCGTCGATCGCACCGCCGGACGCGACTAGTGCGTCCGTCAGCGACTTCACCCGCTCCTGGTGCGCCTGGGTGGCGCGGGCGGCCTCTTCCTGCCGTGAGGCAAGCAGGCCGAGACCGATGGTGACGCCGATGAGCGCGATACCGAGCGGCCCGCCGAGCGCAGAGGTGATGCCGCCGATGGCTCGGGAGGCGACGCGGTTGGCCGCGCCGATTCCGCGCATGGCGCCGGACAGGCGGTTTCCCTGTGTTGCCGCGCCCTGGTAGGCGAGGCCCATGCGCTGCCATGTGGTGATCTGAGGGCCCATGACACCGGGGCCCACGCTTCCGCGCATAGTGGTGCCGAGCGTGCGTGCGGACGTTCCCGCGGCTGCGACGGAGGTACCGAAGCGACCCAGCATGCCGACGACGCCGCTGATCACCTTGAGAGCGAGCATCGTGCCGAGGAAGGTAGCCAGGACGGTGTTCGCACCGGGGATGATGCTCATGAGCGTGTTGAAGACCTCGAGCAGGCCGCTGAACGCCACGAGCAGTACGCCGAGTCCGGACCCGGCCGCGGAGAGGTTCCCGATCGCCGTAGCGATGTTCGAGATGACTGAGATGATCGCCGGACCGACGGTCTGACCGAGGGCGTTGAAGAAGGTGCCCAAGGCCGGCATCAGTTCGGTTCGGATCTGGCGGACCAGGTCGAGAATGCCGCCGTCCTTCATGGACCGGCCCATCCCGCGCATGAGGTCGCCGAACAAGGCGTTGACCTCGTGGAACACGGGCGCAGCGTCCGAAAAGAACTGCTGCATGGCGCGCTGGCCGACGCCCGAGTTGGCCCAGCGCTCGAACCGGAGCATGCTCCCTTCGAGACCGTTGAGCAGCGCGTTGCCGGTGTCCATGGCCGCGCGGCCGACACCGCCAAGTCCTCGGATGAGGCTGCCGGTGGTCCGTCCGAGCTGCGCGGCCTTGTCTCCGGCGTGGTCCAGGAACTTCGCGAGGCTGCCGGTTTCCCGGCCGGCCTTCACGGAGGCCCTGACCCACTGCGTCAGCCGTTCACCGCCACGCGCGACCCGCTCGACGAACGGGCCGCTGGCCACGAGGAAGTCCCCGGTGGCGCTGGCCATGTTGGCGATGCCATCTGTCAGGTGGCCGATGACCCGCGAGTTCGAAGACGCGACGGTCTTGAAGTCCTTGCGGAACGGGCCGCTTTGCATCGCCTTCGCGGCGCGCTCCCCCAGGGAGCCCATCTGCGACGCGGAGTCGCCGAGGGCGTCTTCGAGGAGCGGGAAGACGGTCTTCGCCAGGGGCTTGATGTCGTCGGCGACCTTGGAGAAGAAACGGTCGCTGACGGACATGCGGACCTTGCTCCACGCCCCTTGCAGCGACGAAACGGCCTTGACCGCGTCGCGGGCTGAGGGGGAGAGCTTGTCCAGTGCCTCCTTGAGCTTCTTCTGCTGGGCCTCGGTGACCTTGCCGTCCGTGGCGAGCATCTGCTGCGCCGCGTTCGACTGCTTGAGCGCTTCACCGAAGCCTTTGAACGCGATCTTCGTGCCGATCGCTGCGGTGCCCGCCGCGGTGATCAGCCCGGGTATCGCACCAAGGACACCGACCGCGGGCGCGGCCGCCGATACGAGCGCGGTCAGGCCGGCGCCGTACTGGCCGATGAGGGCGACCGCGGGCTGCAGGAGGGAGACGATCGCGCCGACGCCGAGCATGCGCAGGCCCCGGCCGCGGCCGGGCATGCGTATCTGGACCGGCACGTTGACCGGGTTCCGGTCGGCCTCGCCCTGGGCGCCGGTGATCAGGCTTCGCAGTCCGCTGAGCAGTCCGCCGCTTCGCTCTCCATCCCCGTCACCACTGGGGCGCACGGGGAGGTTGAGGTTTGCGTCATCGAGACGGCGACGGATGCCGTCTAGATCTGCGCGGAACCGCTCCTCGTCGACCTTGACGCGGACGGTGGCGGAGACGCCCTTGGACGCCTCCTTGACGACCTCCTTCAAGCGGCGCTTGAGGCCCTTGGAGTCGATCTCAACCTTGATCTTGGCGGCCAGTCCCTCGGCGGCCGACTCGACCTCGGTGCGTAGCTTCGCGGCGAAGCCTGCAAGGTCAGCGACGACCGGCACGTCGAGGCGACCGGCCTGCAGGCCCTCAGCCACTTCGGACCATTCCTCTCTGCATGGCGGCCGCGAGCATTTGCCGGTGGCCGGTCATGCGGGGCGCCTGCTGCTCCGGGGCGGGCTGCGCTGCCTGCGGTACGGAACCGCTGCGCTGGCGTGCGGCGCCCTCGCTGGAGCGAGGCGGGCGGATGACGTGGGTCGGCTCCTCACGCCGCTTGTCTGCGGCCAGGAGCCCGACCTCGTCGACGATCAGCGCCAGAAGTTCCAGGACCTTGGTCCAGCCCCCGACGGGGGCGGAGCGGACCCGGGAGTCGTCTGGCAGTCCGTCGACGAGGGAGATCAGCCGTCGGACTCCAAGGAATCCGCGCTGTCCTGGTCGGAGCCAGACGCGTCGGGCGTCGATGCCGTGGTAGCGGGAGAGGTCGGATTCGACGTCTGCGAATCGTTCGCGGAGGAGTCGACCGACCGAAAGAGTTTCCCCAGCTCAACCCCGTAGACGCGAGTCAGGGCGGTCGTCAGGCGGACGTAGTCGCCGATGTACGGGTGCTGCTTGAGGAAGTCCTCGTGCTGGTCACGGAGGAGGATCGCGTACGTCTCCCGGATCGCGGCGAGGAACTTCCGCGGCAGGGACGGGCGCCGGAACAGGGCGGTGACGACTTCGGAGATACCGGCGTCGCCGTCGGCGGAGTCGATGACGTCACCGAGGAGGCCGACCAGGTCCAACTCGTCCGACAGGATCGGATCGAGGGCTTCGGCCGGCAACTCCGCGGGGAAGATGAACTGCTCTCCGCCGAACTTGACCGGGATACCGTCGGGGTACTGAACCTCGCGGCGTTCGGCGTCCAGGTCGATGACGAACGACATGTGCGTGACCTCTCGTGTCTGCGTAGCTGAGTCGCGGTGGTGCGGCAGCGCGCGGACAGTGGCAAGCCGTGAGGGCTTGCGTCGCGCGCTGCCGCGAGGGGTCACGGAGTGGTCGGCAGCGCGAAGGCCGGGTCGTCGGTGATGAGGTACCAGGCGTCGAGTTCGTCGCCGCCCTGGACCGCGAGACGCAAGGGCAGCACGGCCTCCTTCGTCTTGGCGAGGTCCTTGGAGACGCCTTCCATCTGCATCGCGCGCGGGAAGACGTACCGGTAGTGCTTGCCACCGTCGACGACCTCGACGACGGCCATGACCTCGGTGCGGCCGCCGATCTTCGGCGGGGCGAACTTGTAGTGCTTGACGCCGGTCTGGCCGGCCACGGTGATCTCGGTGATCTCGCCCCCGCCGTACACGGCCCGGAAGTTTGCGCCGGACCACTGCTGCAGGTCGACTTCGATCGTCGCCGCGTCAGTCGTCTGGAACGTCCGGGTCGGGTAGGAGGACTGTGCGCTCCGCACCTGCTCGAAGTTCGGCTCGCTGTTGAACTTGAGGCTGTCCTCAGTGGTGAGGCCCACGTTCCGCAGGACTTCGGGCATCGGCGACGTAGCGTCGGCCGGGGCCTGCGACCCGACGGGGGCCAGGTAGATCCGGGTGATCGCCGGGATGACGATCTCGTTGTTGTTGGCGCTCTCGCCTGCCATGACGTGCTCTCCAAGGTGTCCGGTGCTAGGGCGCGGACACCTTGGAGAGCCGGGGTGGTTAACGTCGCGTGGTCACGGGTGGAGGGTCACGGAGAGGTTCATCAACCACCGGGGTTGGCCGTCGACGAGCGGCGACCAGACGAGGAGGCCGGAGGGCATCACACCGTTGATGACCGGCCGGTCGGGCGTGTGGGGCGCCTCTACGATGTCCTGGGCGGCATTCGCGCAGCGGATGAGGATGCGCCGCAGCTCCGCCTTGCCCGGCCAGCCGCCGGGATCTCCGTACGCCTCGAGCGTCACCTCCGGTGCTGTGGCCCAACGGAGGTCACGGAGATCTCCGCCGGGGCCGTGCCCGATGGCGAGGTGCGGCCATGGGGCCTCGGCCATCCCGGACACGCGGCCGGAGCCGCCGAGCGCGTCGGCGGCCGCGGCGCTCTGTTGGAGCCAGGCGAGGAGTACGGAGACCGGGTCGGCGTCCGCGAGGGTCAGTTCGGTCATCAGGTGCGGGCGGTGAAGCCCTGTCCGCGGAGGCGGCGGGCGTAGTCGGGGGACACGGTGATCTCGGCGCCGGGTGTGAAGTCGGTGCCGTCGATGCGCAGGTGATGCGACAGGGTGACGGTGACCGGCTCCTGGGCCTCGCCGAGGGGCGGGCCGACGAGGGCCGGGGCCCGGCGGGTGGCGCGCTCGGGGCGGGCCGCGGCGGTGTCGGTAACGGTCTCGGCGGACTCCTCCGCCGGCTTCCTGGGAGTGGTGTTCGTAGCCATGGTGCGCACTGTGCGGGCGGGGGCCGCTTGTGTCGCGTGCTCAGCGTCGGGCGGCGACGATGGCGGCGCCGCGGGACATGAAGTGCGCGCCGTCGGCGACGAGGTTGCCGGGGTAGACCGTGCCCACTTCGGCCTCGACGACCAGGCGGCCGCGAGCGGTAACGGTCACGGTGACCTTCTTCCCGGCGATGACGGGCTGGCCCGTGTTGATGTTCTTCGCGATGCCGTCCGGGTCGCTGTGGGTCGTGCACCGGCAGTTCTTGATATTGGCGACGGCGCGGGACGACTGGTCCCTGGGCTCCCGCATGTACGTCTTCGCTCCAACGCCGCGGTGACGGCGGTCCCAGTCCATCGAGTTGATGGCGAACCGCAGATTGCCCGGGACCTCTTGGCCCTGGGCAGCAACGTGGGTCGGGCGCACCTTGTCGTCGGCTACGGTGACCCACCGTTTGACGGGCGGGGCGAGTCGCTTCGCCTCGATCTCTACCTGCTGAGCGATGCGGTGGACGGAGGGCGCCACCATCCTGGCGAGCGCCTCTTCGAGGCCCGGCGCGGGCGTGAACTTCGCCATCAGGGGACCTCCGGAGGGTTGAGCGTGGCCGCGGCCTGGACGTAGTCGGCATCCGCGCAGCCGGGAACGGCGTGGAGCCGGGCGCTAAACAAGGTCCAGGAGCGGCCGGTCTCGTCCGTGATGGTGTCGCCGGCCTCCAGTGGCCACGCCTGCGGGTCGAGGCGCACCGACCATGAACCGTCGCTCTGCTCGAGGACCGACCCGGGCCAGGTGCCGCGCGGGGGCGGCTTCTCGTTGGGGTTCGGCGGTACCGGCACGCCGTTGGCGTCGCGCTCCCAGGGGTGTGCGAGCACGTACACCGTCAGCCTGGCGTTCGGCAGTACGACGGCCATGGCGGGGCAGCTCCCTTCGTCAGCGGCCGCTGCGGTAGCGGGTCGAGGAGTACGGCCACGGAGGGCGCGGTGGGATGTTGAGCGGCTGCCACAGGCGGCGCTTCAGCCGGGACAGGGTGTCGATGGTCGGCAGGGCGCCGGCCTGACCGGTCGTGGGCGCTGAGTCGTACGAGATCGACTGTCCTTCGGCGCTCACGGAGGAGACACGGCGGCCCTGGGCGCCGACGCCGCCGGGCCGGTTACGTTCGGACTCCGCGGCGTGGGCGGTGACGTAGCGGACGATCGGGTCTTCGGCGGCGCCGTTCAGCCCCACGAGGAGGTCGACGTCGTACGTGCCGTCTCCGCGGTCGCGGTAGGCGGATACCTGCCAACCGTCGTCGATGTCGAACGGCCATGCCTCGGGGTCGGCCAGATCTTCGGTGGGGCGCCAGTAGGGCGTGACCGCGGTGCGGGTGACGACGCGGGGAACGAGAGACCGTCCCAGGTATCCCTCAACGTCGGCTTGCGCCCGGCGGATCGCGGTCGTGAGTGCGTCGCGCTGCGCGGGGGTGAGCGGGAGCGGTACGCCGAGGTCGTCGGCGACGGCTTCCGGGGAGGTGGCGAGGCCCAGCCCGAGGGGAAGGTCCAGCCGTAGGGACTGGTCCTTGACGGGCTGGGCGCCGCTGCTTGGGGTGAAGGCGACGGTGGCCCAGTACCGGCCGGGCGGCACGTCGGGCAACGCGAACCGGTACGTCCCGGGCCGCAGTCGAGTGCCCGGCCCTGCCGCGGCGACTTCGGTGGTGCGTTCCGGGCCGTTGTAGAGGACGAGGCTGGTGACCTGTCCGCCGGCCGGTTCGGGGTCGTAGTGCGCCCCGCCGTACATGGGTTCGTAGTCGACGACCGACACCCCGGGCCCCCTTACTTCTCGGTGCTGGTGGCGTCGGCCTGCGCGACCAGGCGCTCACGGATGCGGGCGGCGATGCTCTCGGAGACATGGGCGCCCTTGGGCTGCAGCAGCCGCTCGATCGGGTTGCTGTGCGGGCCCACGTAGGTCCGCTCGACCAGGCGGACGGTGCACCGGAAAGCGGAGCCGTGCGGGGTGACGGGCTGGAACACGGCGTCGATGTCGGTCGGGGGCTGCTTGGTGGCGTCGTCGAGGATGACCTCAGCGATGTCGTCGGGGATGACCTCGGTCGGGGAGACGTAACCGGGTTCTGCCGGGGGCTCGGGTGCCTCGTGGACGGCCGGAGGCTCCAGCGGGGCCACGTCGGGCGCCTTCGGGCTGGTCTCGACTGCGGGGGACTCCTCGGTGGCCGCCGCGGCGGTGGTCTCCTCGGTGGCCGGATCGCCCGCGGGCTCCGCAGTGGTCTTCTCGGTCTCGGCGACGGGGGTGTTGCCGGCCTCCGCGGGCTGCGCCGCGGCGGTCTTACGGGTACGGGTGGTGCCTGCCATGGGTGGCTCCCTCTCGGGTGGTAGTCCGGTCGGCGCGCACCCTGCACACCGGACGCGGCTTGTGTCGCGTCCTGCGCGATCCCTGCAGTGCGGGTCAGATGACGGAGGATCGGCGATACGATCAGCTCGCTCTCCTGGACGAAGACCTTTGTGGATAGGGGCCAAAAGGCCTCGAGAACTCGAGGTACTTCTCAGGAAGGGGGGCGTGATGCTTGAGAAAGCAGAACGAACCGAAGGACAGGGAGTCACTGGTCCGTCGTCTGGGCGTGAGTCTGGCGACCAGGGCTGTGTGGGAGTTCCTGCGTTGGCTAGCCGGCGAGCTGTTCTAAGGCCACCCGCAAGCAGCAAAAGAGCCCCGGGCCCAAGCCCCGGGGCTCTTTGCGTGTTCGTCCTCACGCGTAGATGAAGCCGCCCGTCTTGGTGACGTTGCCGCCGTCGTCGACGAGGACGACGTTCACCGCTCCGGCCGCGCCCGCGGGCGTCTTGACGCGCAGCTCGGTCGCGGAGACGACGTTGAGTTCGGTCCCGGCGGTCGCGCCGAAGTTCACCGCAGAGACGCCGTCGAGGGCGGTGCCGGTGATGGTGACGGTGGTACCGCCCGCGGCCGGGCCGGTGGCCGGTGTGACGGTGCCGATCGTCGCCGCAGTGAACAGCCGGTCGATCACGGACTGAGGGACCATGTCCCCGGCCTCGTAGAGCAGGTGACGGCGGGAGCCCTCGGGGCGGCCGTCGCCGCGGCCGTACGGCTCGGTCTGGTAGACGTTCTCGGTGATGCGCTTGGGCGGGTCGGTGATGGTGACGGCCGGGAACGCCGCCTTCGTGATCCGCTGCCCGTTCTCTCGGTAGAGCCCCATGGGTTTCCTTCCGCTGCTTCCGTTGTGGTGGCCTCGGAAGGATGGAGGGCAGAGAGCGCTACGGTCGCGCCCTGGGCGGGGCTTGCACAATTGCGCAAGAACGATCTTGGTGCCCTCACAGGAGCCGAAGGTCGTCCCAGCCGTCGGGGCCGATGCTGAACACGAGCAGGCCGGACGCGGACACCTCTCCACTGCGCGCGGTGTACCAGTCGGACCCGTTGTCGAGGGTGGGGGCCTGAATCCACAGACGGCCGTTGCCCGCCTGCTGGGCCCGGAAGTGATGGAAGTGACCGGTGATCAACACGTCCGCGTCGGCGATCGGCTGCCGTCCGAAGGTCTGCCCGCGCCACCAGTCGAGGGCCTTGTCGGGCCGCGGGTACTGGTGCCCGTGTGACAGGCCCACGATGGTGCCCGCGACGTCCAGCGACACCGACTCCCGCCACCGTTCCGGCATGACGAAGCTGACGTGCCCGTAGGCCTCCTCGTTGCGGGCGTACGCGTCGGCGATCTGCGACAGGACCTCAATGCCCCAGTCGTCGCTGGGCGGGCCGACGGCCTCACGGCCGCGCCGCACTCGGCCGTGGTTCGAGCCGCACGTTGCGGCGACGACACGGCCGAAGCGTCCGGCGAGTCGGTCCAGGCCCTCGAAGGTGATCCGGCGGTGGACGCGGATCATCTCCGTCATGGTCAGGTCGTTGGTGTACGCCTGCTGGGCGGTGTTCTCGTAGTTCTCGACGCAGTCCCCGGCATCCATCCAGTACGCCGCGGTGGGGCCGCGGCCGATGGCCTTGAGGTCGCGTACGTGGTCGTCGAGCTTGTCGAAGCGGTCGGCGACGCGCGCGATCAGCTCGGGGGTTCCGCCGTCCCGGCCGACCTTTCCGGCCTGGGCGTCTGCGTAGACGACGACCAGGGCGCGGTCCGCGGTGTCGACCGCTGGCCGGGTCTTGCGACGGCGGCGCATTGCATCGCGCACGAGGGCGTCGACGTCGCCGGCGGACTGCCAGGCGGGAGCGGCCGGTTCGATTACGTAGCGGCAGCGCCACACAGCCCGGGTCACCGCGTCGTCGCCCTGGTTGTCGCGATGCCAGGCGGCCGGGTCGTGTTTGGCCTCCACGAGACGGACGCGGAACCCATCGGGGATGGCGAGTCCCATCGCCTCGACACGCTCGCGCCAGTCAGCTTCGCCGCCGGGCTTCGCCTCAGTGGGCGGGGCTGTGACGACCATCGTGCCGCCGGGCTCGAACCGCACTCCTGCCTCCCAGCCTCGGGGGGCGGCCGGCTGCGTGCGCTGGGCCTGCGTGGGGTGGCTCTGCTCGGAGGAGGCCGGTTCGAGGAGCGCCTGCAGGTCGCTGTCGAGGCTCATCGCTCGCACCGGCATCCGTTGGACTGTCCGCGGCGCCGGTGCCGGGCGACGGTGTACGCGGTGACTGCGTCGCCGTACCGGCTGAGGGTGTCGGCGATGGACTTCGCCGTGACGCGGTCGGAGTCCAGGGCCGCCCGCAGGGAGGCCGCTGCCTTCTCGTCCGCGGCGGCCAGGAATGCGCCGACGCTGCACTGTGGGCCCCGGTGGGTGGTGGGGGCGTTGGCGAGCGCGTCCAACTCTTCCGCGAGGCCAATGGGTTGTTTCTCAATCACCGGCGTCCTCCTGGTCGTGGTGGTGGTACGTGGAGGGGGTGCGCCCGCCCGCGGCGGGGCGCGCCCCCTCACCCGCGTGCGGGTCAGCCGGTGGGCTGGGTCCAGGTGCCGATGACGAAGGACTCGGGCCGCGGGACCTCGAGCGCCAGGCGCTCGTCCGCGCGGAAGGTGATCAGGCCCTTCTCGAAGTTGTCGGCGTTCTCCGAGGAGACGGTGACGCTGACGTTCTCCCTGTCGTGGAGCTGCGCGCCGAGGCCGAAGGCGCCGATGAGGAAGTCCCCATCCGACATGGCCGTGGTCTCGACGACGTTCAGGCGCCAGACCTTTTTCTCCGCGCCGATGGCCACGGCGATGGCGACGCGGAAGGCCCCGTTGTCGTCCTCTTCGACCTCGACGTGCTCCCACATCGTGGGCGACAGGACGATGCCGGTCGGCTCGTACTCGGCGAGGAGCGCCTTGGTGATGGCACGCCGGATCTGGACCGAGTACTTGTCGGTCGCCAACCCGGTGTACTGCTGAACGCCGGGGGTGTTGTAGATGCCGGTGAGGGACTGGCCGTCGCCGACGGAGTGGAGCAAGTCCCAGTCCTCCTGGTACTTGACGCCCTCGACCATGCGCCCGTTGATGAACGTCTTGAGCCTCGGTTCGTCGCTCAGGATGTTCTTGTGCGCGTCGATCAGGTGCGCGACCTCGGCGACCGGGTACATCACCGGGGTCAGGGACAGCTTCGACCGAGGCGCGCGGCCCCAGGTGTCGGTGTCCGCGCCGGTCGCCGGGCTGGTGCCGTCGGCGCCGTAGCGCTCCTTGACCTGCCTCGCGTTGTTCGTCCAGCCGGTCTCCCGGGCGCCGTAGAGGACGGCCTGCTTGGTCGAGGACTTCGGGAACAGGTCCCGGATGTGCCACTTGCGGTAGGCCCGCTCGGCGATGCCCAGGTTCTGGACGCTGCCGAGGGTCTGGTGCGTGACCGTGCCGGCGCTCAGAGAGAAGATCGACTTCCCCTCCATCGCGGCGCGGATGTACGGGCGATCGTCGAAGCCCGCAGCGCTGGCGCGCTTGAAGGAGTCGGAGTCGACGAACATGTCGCCCAGAGACTTCTCCTCCATGGTCGGGGTCTTGCCGTAGTGCGCGGCCGCGGCCGGCGTGGTCTCCGGGGCGTCGAGGTACTGCTTGATCTCGACCAGGCCCTGCTCGGCGTCGATGAGCGCCTTGATCTCCTGCGCCTCGCTGGAGACCTTGCGGAACTTGGTTGCCTGCTCGGTGGAGACGACGAACCCGCCGTCCTCGACCTTGAAGGACTTGCTGATCTCCTCGGCCTCGGCGCTCTTGGCCTGGAGCTGCTTCTGCAGTTCCTTGATGCGAGCGTTGTCGGGCATTGCTGCTCTCTCCCTGGTGCTGGGGTGCGGTTGACGTGCGTCGCTCCGCCCGGCCAGCACCGGGACAGCCTCAACGCGAGGCGGGAGTGAAGAGGGAGAGAGGGGGTAACGTCGCGCGCTGCCCGCTCAGGGAGTCGAGAGTGGGCAGCGCATAGGTTTTGACCTGCGATTTTGCGGGATGGTGCGCACAGGGTGCGGGAGCAAGGGTGAGACTGAGTCGTGCGACTCAGCTCCGCATCATGGCGAGCGCGGACTTCACTTCGTCCTCGTCGAGCCGGACCGTGTCCTCGTCGACGTCGTCCTCGGCGGGCGGCGGAGCCTCCTCCGTGGGCACTTCGTCCTCGTCCTCCTCGTCGTTGAACGAGTACTCGTCCCACAGGTCCATGCCGGTAGGGCCAGCCGTGCGGTCCCGGGGGGCGGCCTCCGGGGCTCCGGTGTCGTCGTCGGCGACGTCGAGGCCCTTCGCGGACAGAGCGGCGATCAGCGTGCGCACCTTGTCCCGTACGCCCGTGAGTTGGTCCGGGTCGGCCTCAGCGGTGTTGATGCGGGCAGTGGCATCGGCGAGGGCTTCCACGGTTGGCTGCACGACGCGGGCGTCGACGTCTTCCGAGTCGGTGGCCGTGCGCTGCGCGCTGGCGCCCTCTGGGAGTACGACGGTGGCGAGTTCGACGGGCTGAGGGGTGCCGAGGCTGATCTCCCCGTTCGCGGTGGCCGTGTACGGGATGGCGTAGTGGCTGCTGCGCCGCTCGTCCTCGCTGTGCACGGAGACGATGACGCGGTCCGGGTAGGTGCCCTCGATGCACGTCCAGGTCTGGCCGTCCTGGTCGAGGAGTTCGCGGACGCTGTCCGAGAGACGGGCGCGGAACTGCTCCTGGGACTCGGGCAGGGGGTTGGGGGACATCGCAGAAGCCTCCGGAAGGGGCGAGGGTTGGCTCTTGGCCTCGGCGACCGTGGAGCGGGCGGATTTGTGCTCGATGCGCGGCAGGACGGAGCGGGCGGCGGCCACTGCGGCGCGTGCGGACTTCGCTTCCGTGGTGCCGAGAGCGGCGTAGGTGTTCATGACGCCGGCGGCGAACTGCTCGGCCTCGGCGCTGGGCTTCTTGGCCGCCGGGCCCTGCGGCAGGGTGGCGCCTGCCAGGAGGGACCAGGGGGTCTCACGGCATGCAGGCCGGAGCAGGGACATGTCGGGGAGGGCAGTGATCGGCCACCAGGCGGTGACCTCTGGCGTTTCGCCCTGAGGGTCGTCGGGGTTGGTCACCCGTCGTTCGCTGGGAGGCCGGTTCAGCGGTATGTGGGACTCGCCGGGGACTATGGCGACGAACCCGCGGTAGATGCCGTTCGGGGCGGTCCAGGAGCCGACGACGCTCGCCGATCCGGGGAGTTCGGCGCCGGTCTCCTCCTGCCACTCGCGCAGTGCCGCGGCGAGCGCGTCCTCCTCCTTCTCCAGGTGCCCGCCGGGGAACTCCCAGGTTCCGGCGGCCGGGTCCTCGTCGTCGAGGGCGCGTTGGATGAGCAGGACGCGGCCGGTGTCCTCGGCCTTGAGGACGAGTCCGGCGACCTTGATGCGGTCCTCGTCTTTCCCTGCGTCGAGTTCGACGACGTTGGGCGTCGCCTTGTACTCCATGCCGGGGTTGGCTGCGGCCTTGACCTCGAGCGCCCGGGTCATCGGGTGCGCGCCGTGCAGGACGGGGCTCACTTCGAACAGGTCGAGGCGGTGGATGACACGGACGCCGTCACCGCGGCGGGTGGCTCCGTCTGCGGGCACGCGGTAGCCGATGGAGAACGCGGCTTCGCCGTGCTCGTACCACTGCTTGACCTGCTCGTAGGTGTCGCGGCCCTTGCTGGTACGCCGGTTGTACTCGACGGTTGCGACCAGGGCGCCGGCCTCGGCAGGCCAGTCGGGGACGTCGGCGAACCTGGGGTCGCCAGGTAGCCACTCCTCGACGTGCAGGACGACGCCGACGGCGTCCTTCCATTCGTGGTGCCATACAGCCTTGACGCGACGGGTGGCCAGGGTGTGGGCGAAGGCGCCGGGGACGATGAGGTCGTTGACCTCGTCGACCACGCCAGTGACGGCGTAGATTGCCCGGCTGGTGCCTCGCAGGGTGTTCGGGTGTGACGATCTGGTGGGTGGAGCGCTCGGCACGGCGGGGAACCTCCGGCGGTGGACAGTGGGCCGCCGGGCACCGTGCCGTTCGCGTCTGGCTAACGTCCTGCGCTGGCTCCTGCAGGTTCCTGGGCGCCCTCAGCGGCCGAACGCGCCGTGATGTAGCCGCGGGTCCAGAACTGATAGCCGAACTGCTGCTCCGCGTTGCCGAACCTGTTGTACGGGCTGGAGTCAGCGGGGTCGCCCGCCTCGAAGGCGGCCTTGCCTTCCTGCTGGAGCGCGAGGGCGGTGCTGCGGGTCAACTGCACGTCAGCTCCCTTGCTGGAACATCGAGTCCTGTACGCCGCGGTTGCCGAGTGGGGCGTCCGCGGGCGGGGCGGAGGGTTCGTCGGCCTGGCTGTGGGTGCGGGTCATGTGCGCGCCGTCCACGTCGACCGCCCACGCGTCCGGATCGGTGTAGCGCCATACCTGGCCCGTACTGTCCCTGACCCACCCGGTCAGTGTGCCGTCTGGAGCCCGATCCAACCAAGCCTGTTCACCGTTACTGCCGGTGTACGCGGAGAAGGAGTCGGCCGGGTCGGTCTCGTCGCCCTCGTCGTACATGTCGCCCGCCCAGGGCCGGGCGTCGTCGGCAGGCGGCTCCGGCACGTCGACCGGCTCCTCGCCCTCGGCCGGGGGATCGGCTCCCTCTGCGGGCGGTTCGGCGGCTGGTTCCTCTGGGGGCGCGGTCGGGTCCTTGGGCGGCGCCGCGGGGTCCTGGCCCATGTCAGCGGAAGGGTCCTCGAGCGCCGCTGCGGGGTCGTCGCCCTCGAGCGTCTCCTCCTCGGCGCCCTCGGGCTGCTCGTCGTCTTCTTCGTCCCCGAACGGCTTACCGCCCTTGGGGAGAGCCTTGATGGCGAATCCGTATCTGGTCACGGCGACACGATGCGGCGCCAGATCGTTTGTGTCCTGTCGCGGGAACCACAGAGTAGCCCGATGACGTCTGTGCGAGCCTAACCACGAGCAGACGAGGCGTGATGCCAACACCTCAACGACCCCGACAGTCCAGGTTACGAGTGCGACAGCTGCCGCCACGGCCACCCACCAGGCAGAGGGCCCCGTCGCCTCGCCCGCCCGCAGGGTCAAGGGGATGGCTGGCGCTTCCCGCCCGCAGGATCCGCCAGTGGTACCAGGGGGTGGACTGGGCAAAGCACACTGCTGTCCTTGCTGCTGCCGTAGCCGCAGTAGGCCTAACAGTCACAGCTTGGGGGACTGTGAAGTCGGCCGAGCTGGCCAACGACCAGCTCGCACAGTCTCAAGATCAGAGAGTTGAGGATTCACGGAAGCAGGTTGCCCTCATCACCTATTGGCGCGAAGCGGAGAACTACGTTCTAGTCAACAGGTCTTTGGACCCAGCAAACATCTGGGTCAAGGAAGACGGGGCATACCTCTCCCTGGGACCGATGCCACCCTGCACGCGAGTCGAAATGCCAATTGAGAAGCTAGCGCAGCTCTTCTCGCGGAGCGGGCAATGGTGGGCACTGAGAGGCCTAGCCATTAGCGACGCGAACGGCAACCTCTGGGAACGTGGCCCGAACGGTACCCTTCGCCCGCTTTCGCCGGACGCTTTGTTCCCGGACACCCAAGAGGGGGCCGTGGTCTTTTCCCTCCTGTCCCTGGGCACGTGGCCCACCACCGACATGGAACCGTGTGGCGGGTAACAGCTCATCACGATCGTTCTTTGCGTAATTCCGCTAGAGCGATCTTGGTCAGTTGCCCAGAACGTGCACCCTTCGCGGTACGGCCCCGCTCTCCTCGATCACGTTGGTGTACTTGCGGAATATGGCGAGGACGGACGTGCCGTCGTCCCCGGCAACGGCCCTTATAGGACCGATTGGTGACAGGGCGACCGTTTCGCCCATGTGGAGCTCCACCAGAGCCGCGGCCCGGTGCGACCCGATTACCGGGCGGTCCGACCGCCCAGTGACCTGCACGACATAGGTCGCACCGTCGGCGAACGAGCCGGTGACGGTGAACATGGTCTGCCTCCTTATCGGGTGGCCATCAAGCCCAGGAGGAACGCCCGCAGGTCGTCATCCAGGTACCAGTCGCCACTGAACATCGCCTGTACGGACCGGGCGAGGGTGTCACCGGTGTCCGGTTGCGTCTGCTGGCGACGCAAGATGCGGCTGAGAGTGCTGCGCCGCATGCGGCGGGCGCCCGGCCGGCCGGTGTGGGTCTGGTTGAACCAGAACGCGCGCTGGGCGGCGTCCAGGTCTCCCAGGTGCTGGGCAAGGTGCTGCGCCAAGGCGTGCCCGGCCGTACCGAGCCCGTCGTCGGCGAGATCAGCGACGGTGATCCTCTGCCCGTCGGGCTCGTACCGGCCCTCGTCGCCGTCCACGGCCGTCACGCGGCGCGCGGCAGGGGTGTTGAGCCACGCCCGAGGCACGAGGCGCTGCACGCCCCGTACGGCCCGCTCGGCGTCCGGCGTGGAGTCCGGGCCGAACACGATGCTGGCGCTCCCCTCGGGGCCCATGTTGCGGACCTCGGCGAGGGTCGCCGCGACCGCGTCCGGGACCGCCGCGGCGTACTGGGCCCGAAGGTCCGCCCACTCTCGGCGCGCGGCCGTGGCTTCGGCCCGAGCCGCAGTGATCTCGACCTCGAGGTCGGGGTCATCCGGCAGGGTGCCGCCCGTCCGCGCGGCCTGGAGGTTGACCAGGCGGCGTTCGGTGAGCGCCATGTAGTCGTCCGCGCGCTGCAACGTGCCGTGAGGGTCGCCGCCGAAGTCGTCGCCGAGAGCTTCGGCCAGACGGCGCGTCACGTCCTGGTCGACGTCGCCGCCGGCCGCCCTCAGTGCTGCCAGATGGCGGAGCGCGGTCAGGCCAGGGCCACCATCCGCGGCCTGGTCCGGCGCCCACTGAGTGCGGTCGCTTCGGCCCGGGAGCCGCCCGGCGGCAAGCTGCGCCCACGTCGTGGGCCTCCACCACGTGACACGGCGCTGAGCCTGGCCGAAGCGACCGGCCTCCGGCATCAGGCCAGCCCAGTGGGAGATCCGGGCGGCCAGGGACTCACTGTCGGCTCCGGGCAGGTCGAGGGCGCGGTGCAGGCGGGCCAGGCGCCGGGACTCCGGCCACTCCCGTACGCGACGGACGAGGCGGCCGAGGAAGGCGCGCAGGCGACGCAGGCGCTCGCGGGCACTGCGGTACTTCTCGGCGATCTTCCGGGCTGCGGCCCGCACAAGTTCCGCGAAGCGCTTGGCGAGACGGACAAGCGCGGCCACGATCCGGGCGAGCAGACCCGGCTGGCGGCCGGCCTGCGGGGACACGGCCGTGACTCGGCGGGCGATCTGCCGGGCGGCGGCCTGTCGGGAGCCGTTCATCTGCTGAGCGAGGACGCGGGCGATGCGGTCGGCGTCGCCCGGGTCCACGCCCGCGGCCTGGAGCTGCTGCATGATCGCATTCACGGCATCGTCGACGTGCCCGGCGACGGTGCGGGCGACGTCTGCATCGCCGCCGTTGCCGGGCCCGTTGGGGGCGCCTCCCATCTGATCGGGAATGAGGCTGAGGAGGTCGCGGGCTCGCGCGGCGAGGTCCTCGTCGCTCTCGTCAGGCAGCGGCTCCAGGTCGTTGATGGTGCGCAGGGCGGCGCGCACCGTCGCGGTGTGCGCCTTCTGCCGTGCCCGCTTGAGGGCCTGCAGCGCTGCGGAACGGTCGCGGCCGGTGATACCCGCAGCGTCCAACGCGGCCACGGCGTCGTCGCGAGCGGCCTGACGTGCATCGCGCAGGGCCTCGGCGGTGAGGCGCTGGGCGATCTGCTCACGAAGCGCGTGGATGTCGCCGGGCGGTTCGGTGCCCGCAATCGCCGCGTCGATGATCCGTGCGGCGACCGCGCGGGGGTGGTCGGCGACGATGCGGTCGGCGTCGGACTGCGGAGACGGGTTGGGGTCCCGCGGAGCACCGGCGGGCGGCAGGCTCGGGGTCGGCGCAGTCGGGGCGCCCGGTACAAGGGCGGTGTCGTCTGATCCGTTCTCGCCGTCCGAATGGGGCTCACTGAGCTGCCACAGCGGCATCGCTCCGTGGACGACGCGGCGGCGTGTACGGCCGTCCTCGCCTTCCAGGAAGAGGCTGCGGGTACCGCCGGGGCCGTCCTCGACACCCCGGACGCGGTAGACGCGTACGCCGTTGCCCTGGTTGTCGGGTATGGCGATCGTGTCGTCTTCCGCGACCTGTGCGGCGTTCGACGGCCGCGGCCGGTTGAGCTCGGGCGGAGGGGTCCGGCCGATGGCCCGGTCTAGGTGGTTGGAGGCGCGCAGGGCGGCGCGGCCCTCCGGGGTCGAGGGGTCGGCGGAATCGCGGAGTTGCGCGGCGAGTGCGGCGGCCTGTTCCGGGGTGACGGGCAGGTCGGCCGTGATGCGTACGGCGGCCTGCTGGGCGTCGGGGTCGTCGTCCGGGCCGTCGGCGAGGTCCCCGATGACGTCTCGGTCGCCCATCGTTAGGTCGGGGTCGACGGTCGGGCCGGTGACGGGTTTGACGCGGTGCGGCGGCTCGTGCACGGTCAGGTCGTCCGGGGCGTCCGGTGCGTCGTCCGGCCCGAGGTCGGGCGGAGTGTCGTCGGCGCCCTGGGCCCGGGGGATGACCTGGGAGGCGTCCACGTCGATCTGGCCGATCTCGGCGGTGGTGGTGTCGGCGAAGTCGATGGTGACGCGGTCGCCTTCGCGGTGGATACCGATGACCGCCACGGTGGTGGGCGTGCCGTCGAGGTCCAGGACCACGATGTCGTCCTCCTTGAGGTCCGCGGCCGCCGGGTCGTCGATGCCGGTGACGGGGTCGGTGCCCGGGGCGTCGTCGCGCACTTCGCCGGCGACGCGGAGGTCTCCGGCGCTCCGCGTGATGGTGCCTTCGGCGGTGGTGATGGTGACGCGGTCGCCGTTGACCTCGTCGACGGGCCCGAGGAGAGCGCCCTCGGCGTCGGTCACGATGTGCCGCGGGGTCACGCGCTGCCCGGAGGAGGTCCAGCCGTCGGGGCGGTCGCCACCGGTCACGGTGAGGGTGTTCGGAGAGAGTCCGTCGGCGGTGTCGTCGTTGTCCCAGCGCACCGACACCGTGGTGCTGGTGGCGCCCGTGACGGTGCCCTCACGGGTACGCAGCCCGTCAACGCCGGTGACGGTGCTGCCCGGGAACAAGCCCCGGCCGTTCCGGTCCGCGGGGACCAGGTCGGGGAGGCTGCCCGCCTGAACGGCGCTCTGAGCGCCGCTGGTCGGAGACCCGGGCACCACGTCGTCGGGCGTCTCGGCCCGCGCCGCGGTGGCGTTCAGCGGCGTGAAGACGTTGCCACGCTTCCCGGTGCCGTCCGGGTTCTCCGTGACGTACGTGCGCAGCATCCGCTCCGTGCGGCCGTTGCGGGTGACCTCCACGTCGACGGGCCCGGTGAAGACGTAGCCGGACCGCGTGATGGCGCGGCCGTTCCTTGTGCGGCCGTCCATACGGACCATGTCGCCCTGCACCAGGTCGCGGACGCGCGCCCAGTGTGCGGGCTGACCGCCCACGGGCTCGGGTTCACCTTGCGGTTGGTCGGCCGGCGCCGAGGGCGCGGCGGGCTCCGGCTCTGCAGGAGCGCGGTCCGGGGCGGGCTGCTGGCGCGCGGGGGGCGTCGCGGTGCCCGGCGTCTCCGCCTGCGGGGTGTCCGCGCGGGACGAACGGTCGTCGCGGTCGTCGGCCGTGCTGGACACCTCGTCGGGCCGCGGGCGGCGGCGGACGACACCCAGGTTCGGGAATGCCTCGTCGATCTCGGTGTGCTCCCCGTACTGGTTGGTCCAGGAGCCTTCGGCCGGGAACCGGTAGAGCTGCTGGTTCCCGAAGGCGGAGAACTGCGAGCGGTACTGGAAGGGCTCTCCCTCGCCGGTCACCGTGGCGTGCACGGTTCCCACGTACTCGTCCTGCGGCCGCGTGTTCTGTCCGCGGCTCGTGGCCACGGGGAAGCTGATCTCGTCACCGGGACGGATATCCGTCAGGTCGATGGGGATCGAGTAACCGGCTTCCTCCTCGAGGGTGTTCCAGTCGGCTTCCTGCTGGCTCCACGTCCGGTGGTGCAATGCCTGGCCGCGGTCGCTGTTCCACGGCTCGTAGAGGTCGTTGAAGCCGTACAGGCGTTCCGTGATCTCGTCGAACAGGCGGTTGCCGTCGGCGGTCCGGAACGCGCGGGCGCGGTCGGCGACGTCGGGGGCATCCCACGGGAACGCGTTGCCGTCCGTGTCCTTGATGCCGTCGAGGACGCTGGCGTAGCGGCGGGCTTCCGCGGCGCTGTGGAAGCCGCTTCGGAACAGGGGCTGCATGCTGCCCGGAAGGGCCACGTCGAACCGCCGCCCACTGCGACTGCCGGCGCGACCGGCCTCGTTGCCGTAGATGAGGAGTCGGCCGCCGTCGGAGAGCTGGGTGCTCTCGGCATCGGCGATCTCCGCGCGTTCCTCGGCTGAGGGCACGTCTCCACGCTGGTTCTCGGGCACCTCGTCGAGCTGCCCGCTGCGGATGTGGTCCCGAAGGGTCGCCTCGTCCGCGAAGCGCGGCGTGGCCGGGTCGTACGGCTCGGTCTCCGGGGTGGTGGGTTCCTCGGTCTGCCCGGCTTCCGCCTGGCGGCGCTGCTCCTCCTCGAACTGCTGCCGGCCCTGGCGGTCGTTGTCCCGGTAGGTCTGCCGGAACTGGTTGTACGTGATGCGACCGCCGTTGGCCTTGTACCAGTCCTTCAGTTCCTCGCTGGCGTACTTCTCCCAGAGGTTGAGCTTCGCGAGTGCACCACCGGAGAACAAGTCTCGTTCGTTGATGCCGCTGCCGTACTTGTACTTCCGGGCGTAGAAGTAGCCGTTCGTGGCGTCGATGGCGGCCTGGTAGCGGGCTTCGTCGAAGTCGGCGAACTCCGCACGGATGATGTCCTCACGGGTTCGGCGCACGCGCGGGACGTCGGCGCCCCCAAAGCCGAGGGCCTCGTCGACGGCCTTCGCGCGGCGCTCGGCCTCTTCGGCGTCGGCCGGCGGGGTGTCCGGCAGCACGTCACGAACGCGCTGGTCGGTGTAGCCGTCGCGGCGGTCCATCTCCGCCATAAGGCGCTTCTGGTCCTCGTCGCTGAGGTCGTTGCTCCACGCGTCGACCAGCTCGTCGTCTTCCAGGCCGGTGAGGTCGTCCGGCAGCGCCCTCCGTTCCGGCGCCGGCTCCGGCTGGGCGGCGGCGGCCCGCTGCTGCTCGAAGTCGTCGAGGACGGCCTGGAGTGCCCGCTGCAGGTTGCGGCCCTCCCCGTCGCGCCACTGCCCCACGGTGCTCGGGCCCCACGCCTGCTGCCAGTCGAAGGGCTGCCTGTCGCGACCGGTGATCTCCTCGAAGCGGCCTGCGAGCGCGCGGGCCTCTTCGGGGTCTTCGGTCGTCAGAGTCAATCCGGTCAGGTTGGCGCCGTTGCGGGCCTGGGCGAAGCGCCACAAGGTGGTGCCGTCTTCCTGCTGTTCGGGCCACGTCACCAGGCCCCCGCCCGGGGACAGAGCCAAGCCGTCCCGGTCGGCCGCCTGTGCCAGGGCCTCGCGCCGCTGCGGAGTGTCCTCGGCAGGGGTGAGCCCATCGCCGTTCTTCCAGGCGCGGCGCAGCGAATCGACGTCGCGGTGCCGCATAGGGGTCCGCCCGCGGTCGCGCGTGCCGCGGCTGTCTCCGCCGTCCCCGTTGCCGTCGGCGCCTCCGGTGTCCGGCGTGTTGAGGTCGGGCAGGTTCAGGTGCGGCAGGCCGGGCCCACCGGGACCGCCGCTGCCGCCACCGCCGTTGCGGCGACGTCGGCGACGACGCCGGTTGCGGTCGTCCTGCTCGTCGTCTTTCTCGGCCTCCGGCTCGTCCTGCTCGTCGTCGGAGTTGTCGGGCGCATCGTCGGGGTTGCCGTCCTCGTTGTCGGCGGGGGTGTCCGGGGTACCGGCGCCGCCTCCGTCGGGGGCGGCGTCCGGGTCGGCGGCGTCGCTGTCCGCGTCCCCGTTCCGACGCTGCTGGCGTTCCTCGTCGTCGTCCTGGTCCTCCTCAGAGTCCTGGTTCGTAGCGTCGGGGGCTTCGCTATCGTCCTCGTCGTCGCCGCGGCGATCGTCCTCGTCCTCACCCCTCGCGATGCGGGCGGCCTGCCGGAACAGGTCTGCGGCGCGTTCTCCCTCGGGGCCTCCCAGCTCGTACATCTCCGCGAGGTCGTCGAGCCGGTCGGCGGCGGAACGGAGCTCGGCGTCCGGGTCGTCGGAGTCCTCGGCCCTGCCCAACGCATCACGGACCTCGCTGACCTCGGGCAGCTCGTCACCGCCTGCCCCGTCGGTGGCCTGGTCGATAAGGCCGGTCATGCGGTCGGCGCGGTCCTTGGTGCCGCTGCTGTCGGGGGTGGCTTCCGATTCGTCGGCGGCGGGCTCGTCGACGTCCGGCTCGGAGGTCTCCGGTTCGTCGACGTCCGGGGCGTTGTCGGCATCGTCGTCGGCGGACCGCTCGTCGGTCTCGTTCTCGGGTATCTCCTCGTCGGGGTCGCGCAGGCGCACCTGGGCGTCGGCGTTGTAGAAGCGCTCCTCGCCGTCGTCGGTGACGATGCGGGTCCGGCCGCGAGGCGTCTTGACCGGCGGCTCGGACACGGTGTGCGTGCGGCCGTCTGCGTCGGTGTACCGGTCGCCCTGGTTCAGGTCGGCGGCGTTGCGCATGCGCGCCGGGCGCAGGCCCTCGGTGCTGCGGCCTTCGGCATCGGCGATCATGTCCGGCGTGCCGAAGAGATCGTCGGGCTGGTCCTCGGGGTTGTCGACGTCGGCGGCGCTGCTCGGCTGCTGGGTGGTGGGCTGGTCGACGTCGAAGAGTCCGCCGGGCTCCTCGGTCGTCCTCTTCGGCTTGGGCTCCTGCTTCGGGGCCCGGCCGGCACGGCGGGCCTCCTCCGCTTCCAGGACCTGCAGGCGGGTGCGGTCCGCGCCGGACAGCTCATCCGCCATCTCCCGGCCCATCAGGTCGACGATCTCGTCGCGGATCTCGCCATCGTCCATCGAGGACGGAGCCTTGGACCCCTCGGGGCGTACAGCGTCGAGCTGGTCGGACACCTCGTCCGGAGTCAGGGTGACGGTGTCGCTGGCCTCCGTGTCTTGGTCGGTGCTCTGGTCCTGGTCGTCCTCGTCGTCCGGCTCAGCCGTGCTGGGGGCGTCGGTCGGCGGCTCGTCGCTGCCGCCGTCGTTCGTGCTGTCGGCGTCCGGGGGGTTGTTCTCGTCGGTGTCCGCGGCGGCCGCCGCCTCCCGCTCGGCGCGACGGCGCTGCAGGTCGGCGTCTGCCTCGTCGATGCGCTTGGCGTACGCCTTGTAGGCCCGGACTTCGCTGGGGTCGGACTCAAGGCCTTCGCCGCCCTCGAGCGTCCATGCCCACTGGAGGAGGGCGCGGTGTACCTCGATCGGGCCGGTCACCTGGAGTGTGCCGCGGCGGCCGGGCCTGGCTTCCTTGAGGGCCTTCCGGGTGTCGGGGTCCTCCATGGCGGCGGTCTCGTCGACGTTGAGGAAGTCGGCGAGTGCGGACGGCATGGTCAGGGTGACGAAGTCCTCGGGCTTGTCCCACGCGTACCGCAGGGGCTCGTCCGGCTCGTCGGTGGCGGTCGTGTCGGCGTCCGGCTGGATGCTGGCGAGGGTGTCGTTCACCTCGTCCTGGGAGAGGCGAACGACGTCGTCCTGGTCCTGGCCGTCGTTCTGGGCGCCGGTGTCGTCCGCGGCTGGCATGTCGGCCGGCGGCTCGTCGCTGCTGCCCCCGCCGGTGGTGTCAGGTGTCTCCGTCTCGGCGGTGTTCGGCTCGTCGACGTCGGTGTCGGCGTCCTCGGAACTGCGGTCGCTGGTCTCCGGGGCGTCCGGCTGCGGGGTGGTGCTGGGCTCCGGGCTGAGGCGGGCGAGGGCTTCGCGCACCTCGTCCTCGGAGAGGCGGACCGTGTCGTCCTGCTCCGGTGCCGGGTTCTCTTCGTCCCAGCGGTGCAGGTTCGCGACGGCCTCGTCGACGGCGGCCTGCAGCGGCTCGCGTTCCTCGCGCCGCCCCTTGGCGATCTTCTCGCGGTCGTCCTTGTTCTTGTACCGCTCCTTGTCGAGTTCGTCGGGGTCGATCTCCGGCTTCGCGTCCAGGTTGGTGACGCGGGCGACGATCTCCTCGAGCAGGTTCGACCGCTTGCGAGCGTGGTCGATCTGCGGGGTGAGGTCCGCGGCCGCGTGCGCGGACTGGAGCAGGGCTATCTGCTCGTCCAGCTCCGGCACCTTGGCCCGGTCCGACTCCTGCAACGCGGGCGCCTTGTCGAGGGCGTTGCCGAGGCGGGTGATCATGCCCGACCCGGCGCCCTTCTTCTGCAAGTCCTCCACGGTCCGCTCGAAGTCGGACTGCCGCAGGTCGGGGAAGCCGACGTGCGCGACGAGCTTGCCGTCCGCTGTCTTCTCGGTGCGGACACCGAAGTCCAAGCCGCGGAACTGGCCAAGGATGTGCCAGTCACTCAGGCCCTCGCGGTTGTGCTCCAGGAGGCGGGAGGTGATCTGGCGGTGCAGGGCCTTGCCGGCGTCGGAGCGCTCGCCGTACGGGGAGCCGCCAATGGTCATGCGGAACCGGTCGTCGGCCTCCTGGATGCGGGGCAGGGCCTGCTCGCGGCGGTGGATGCCGTCGCGGGTGGCCTGGGATTCCTGGCGCAGCGCATCGAGGGCTTCGGCGCGGCGGATACGCTCGGCGGCCTCGTTGTGCTGGTCGATCTCCAGATCCTTGAGACGGCGCTTCGCCTTCATGAGCTGGCTCATGAAGGGGTTGCCGCCGATCTCGGCTTCCATCGTCTCGTAGTCGAACTCGGCGCCGTCGATCTCCTGGACAACGTCGCTGGAGTCGCCGTCTTCCGGCTCCGGCCGCTGAATGTCGATCAAGCCCTCGGCCTTGGCTGCGACGAATCCGGCCTTCCAGC
Organism: Streptomyces sp. NPDC048584; assembly: GCF_043199595.1. Lineage (NCBI taxonomy): Bacteria > Bacillati > Actinomycetota > Actinomycetes > Kitasatosporales > Streptomycetaceae > Streptomyces > Streptomyces sp. NPDC048584. Next base: position 91,213 of record NZ_JBICWF010000004.1, on the reverse strand, counting down.
CGTCCATGGAGCCCTTGGTCGCGTAGATGTCGATCTCGACTTCGGGGTTCAGGTTGCCGTACCGCAGGATGCGGCCGTTGCGCTGCTCCATCTGCGCGGCGCCCCAGTCGAGGTCGACGTGCGAGAGGGAGATCATGCGGTCCTGGGCGTTCATGCCCGTACCCGCGACGGCGCTGGAGCCGATGAGGACCGCGATTTCGCCTTCGCGGGCCTTCCGGAACAGCTCCGTCATGTCCTCGGGCTTGCCGGACTTCTTGGCGTCCTGGACGAAGGCGATCTTGTCCGCGGGGATGCCGCCCGCGACCATGAGCCGCTTGAGTTCGGCGTAAGCGTCGAAGTTGCCCTTGTTCTTTCCTCCCGGGACGCCTTCGTTCAGGAAGATCATCTGGAGAGCACCCGGAACCGGGTGGTTGACGAGGCTGTCGAGGGCGACCGGATAGAGCCGGTCCTTGTGCTGGTGGTAGCGCTCGATGTGCCGGTCCGCGACGGCCTTCAGCTTGTTGCCGGCCGGGGCCTTGGCGTCGATGAGCCGCGGGTCGAGGGCCACGCTGGTGCCCTCGTTGGACACCGCGAGCATGTTGTCCTGGTGGCGGTCGACCTCACCGTTGTGGATCGCGCGACCGCGGGCGACGAGCCCCTTCAGACGCTTCTTCTGGTCGGGCGTCGCGTCGACCATGATCAGGTTCGGCTTGCCGCCCCTGAGCTTCGGACGGGGAATGCCGACGTCGTCACCGCGCTTGGTGTCCGCGACCAGGCCCCACATGGTCTTCATGGCGCGCTTGTTGTGGAACTCGGAGAACCGCTCCACGACGCGCAGGCCGGAGCCGTCGGGGGCGTTCTCGATGCGCAGGGTCTTGCGGCCGAAGGTGTTGGCCCACAGGTCGGGGGCGCCCGCCTTGTAGGCGTCCAGCACCCACGGCGCCGCGAACATCAGCATGGTGAACTGCTCACTGATGCTGTTCGACAGCGGCGTACCGGTGGCGAGCGTGATCGTGGCTCGGCCCTGACGGCGGCGGTGCAGGTCGCTCGTCTTCTGATGCAGGTCGACGCCGCGGATGGACGCCTTGTCGCCGCCACCCTCCTTGGAGCGGAAGCCAACGCCCTTGTACCGGTGAGCCTCGTCGACGACGAAGTAGTCGAATCCGAGGTCGTCCCAGTACGTCTCACCCGGTCGCCGCATCGGGGCGGCGTTCTTGTTGATGTTCTTGCTGACCGTCGCAATGCGCTGCTCGATCTTCGCGACGATGAACGGGTGGTTCGGGTTGTCGGCGTCCTCGTACTGGCGGTCAAGCTGCTCGCGCAGCGCCTCCAGCTCCCGAAACTCATACTCGTCCTGAGCCTCCGGGCTCATCTTGATCGAGCCGAACGCCTCTTCAGTGAAGATCACCAGATCCGGCCTGTTGGCGCGCAGCCACTCCAGCGTGCTGCCGCGCCGGTCGCCGGCCAGGTCCGCCGAGGTGATCAGGTGGATATCGGCGTTCGGGTACAGGAACCGGGCCTCGTTGTACCACTGGCGCGCGAGGTGGTTCGGCACCACGGCCATGGGCTTCTCGATCTGCCCGGACGCCTTGAGGGCCTGGGTACCCATGACGAGCGTGGACGTCTTACCGAGGCCCACCTCGTGGGCGAGGATCACGCCCCGCTCGAACTGCATCCGGGCCGCGCCGGAACGCTGCCAGGGGTGGGGGTTCCGGTCGGGGGTGAAGCCCTCCAGCGTGGGCGACATGCCCTCGTACGAACGGACGATGTGCCCGTTCATGATGCGGTTGTACGAGTCGGTGAGGACGCTCAGCCGATCAGCGTTCGCCGTGGCGTACTTGGCGAACTCGGCCCGCATCTGGTCGGCCTTCTGCCGGATCAGACGGGAGGTCGCCTCGTCGACTTCCTTGCGCTTGTCGTCCTCGTAGACGGTCAGCGAGCCGAAGCCGAGGATCGCGCGGGCGATCTCCACGGCGTTCTTGCCCTTGTTGCCCTTGATGCCGTTATCCGGGTCGGGCTCGACGGCCGGAACGCCGTACATGACGTTGTTGGCCTCGGGCACGCGGCCGGTGTTGAGAATCCAGCCGTACCGGTCGTCATGCGCGACACGGAGTGTGCGGTCGCCCAGGTACTCGCGCAGGAAGCCCTGTAGAAGCTCCGGCGGCGTCCAGTGGGCGCCCATCTCCGGGGTGAACTGGCCGATGGTGCGGTCCGGCGGCTGAACGGCCTCCAGCGCGGCCACGTTGACCGCATACGCCGGGTCGCGCTCGGCGGCCTTGCGGGCGGCGTCGAGCTTGTCGCGGACGGCGCCGGACAGGTAGGCGCTGGCCAGCTCGAGGCGGCCGGTCTCAGGGTCGGTGAAGACCTCGTTGCCGAGGCGCTTCACCGCTTCCTGCGGGGTGACGTCGAGAAGCCGGGCGATCTCGCCGAGGTCCACTTCGCCCTTGGCGGCGACGACCGCGGCCAGGGCCGCCTTCGGATCGTTGGTCGAGGAGAGCGGCTGTCGACGGGCCGCGGCGCGCTCGGTGAAGACGCGGGAGAGGACGGGTTCGCCCTTGTTGGCGTCCCACCGTTCCAGAGCGAGGACTGCCGCGGCGTCCGGGTCGGCCCGGAAGTAGCCCCACGCCGTCGGGCGGCCGCCCTGGGTGCGGTGCTGGCCCGGCTTGGACAGGGGGCCGTACTCGGCGACGTAGGCGGCGTGCAGGTCGCGGAGTTGGGCGCGCAGCGCCTCGGCGCGCTCCTCCTCGTCGTTCTTCCGGTCCAGTTCGCGCAGTTCGGCGGCGACGTCGCGGAGCTGCATGAGGTCGCGAAGCTGGGCGGTGTTGCCGTCGGCGGGCTCCAGCAGGACCGGTTCGGCACCGTTGACGTGCTGGTAAAACTGGCCGTCACCGCCCTCGTAGAGGCGGCCGGTCCAGTCGTTCGCGTGCTTCTCCCGGGCCGTCTGGAGCTGTACCGGAGGCCGGTTGTCGCCGTCGGGGTGCGGCTCATAGCCGCGGCCGTCGGCCTTCGCCTTGGTGGCGATGTCGTCGAGCGCGGCGCGAAGCTGCTCGGCGGCCTTGGCCGGGTCGCCCTTGACGGTCACCTCGGGCCCGTACGGGCCGGACTGCGTGGTCAGCGTGCCGAGGATGTGCTCGGGGTGCTCGTCGAAGTAGGCGTTGATGTGGTGTGCGGTGCCGTTGATGTCCCGCTCAGGGGCGTCCAGCCATGACGTGTCGGCTGGCTCGGTGCCGTCCTCGCGGCGGCGGAACACGAGGACGTCGGTGGTGACCCCGGTGCCGGCGTCGGTGAAGACGCCGGAGGGCAGGCGCACGGCGCCGACCAAGTCGCCGTACTTGGCCATCTGGCGGCGGGCCTTGTCGCCCTTGGAGTCGAGGGTCTGGCGGGAGGTGATGACGGCGGTGATGCCGCCGGGCCGGACGAGGGCGATCTCCTTGGTGACGAAGCCGTTGTGAAGGCTCTCTGCCGGGTACCGCTTGTCATCGAACGGGACCCGGGCGAAGGGCACGTTGCCGATGGCGGCGTCAAAGGTGCCCGGCCGGGCGTCGGTCTCCGCGAAAGACTCGTTGAGGACGTTGGCATGCGGGTAAATCGCCTGAGCGATCCGGGCCGTGGTCGGGTCCAGTTCGACGCCGGTCAGGCGGGCGCCGTCCGGAGCGACGCCGAAGAACGTGCCCGCGCCGGAGCCGGCTTCAAGGACGTCGCCGCGGTCGAAGCCGAATGCCCGAAGGCCTTCCCACATCGCCTCGGCGATGGGCTGCGGCGTGTAGTGCATGGACAGCACGCCGCGGGATGCCTGCCGGAACTCCACAGGCGTGAGCACGCGCTGCAGCTCGCTGCGAATGTCGCTGTACTCGGACCACCGCTCATGGTCCTTGGCGAACTTGCCGTACCGGGTGCCGCCCTGCTGGTAGCGGGGCTCCTTCTCGTTCGGCTCGTTGGCGAAGAGGATCGGTACCGAGCCCCAGCCGGACCAGCGGGCGAGGATGCGGCGCTCCTCGTCGGTGGCCGGCCGGTTCTCGGCCTCCAGCTTCTTGAGGACGCGGATGGCCTCGACGTTGGCCGTCGCACGCGCGCGGGCGCCCTTGGGCGCGTCGGCCGGGTTAGGCCGGAACCGCGCTACGCGTCGTACATCAGGTCCCTGATCTCCTGCAGGTGCTGCTCCATCGGCGTCTGCTCCGGCGCCTTCTCCGCCCCGGGCTCCGGCTCCGGCAGAAGATCCGCCAGGACCATCGCTGTTGCGTCCGCCCTGATCTGCTTGTGCCGGCCGACCTGCTCCTCGTACTCCGTCGGCTCCGGAACGGTCTTCTCCAGCGCCTCCTCGGCCTTCAGAATCTGAGTCTCGATCTCCCTGGCCTTCGTCTCGACGAACGCCTCCGGATCGGTCATCGCCGCCCACTCCTTGGGCCGGTACGTCCGCCAGTGATCCCGGACCATCGGACTGAACATGTTCGTCATCGTCGCCTCCCAGCGCTGCACGGAGTGCGGCCTGCTGTGCCTCGATCTCCTCGCGGGAGATGACCTTTCGGTCGTCGTTCCCGCCATTCTTGCGGACTGACTCGCGCTGCGCCTCAATGCCGTGCAGAGCCACGTTGATGGACGCGAGCCGGGTCTTGGCCTTCTGGCGGTCGGAACTGTCCGCGTCCCGGTCCGCGGCCCGCACGGACATGTCCCGGGACAGCTCCTCCGTCACCCGGTTCAGTTCGGCGAGGAGGCCTTCGGGCACCCACAGCTTCCGGCCCTTGATGTGGTGGCCCTTTTTGTTGCTGGGCACCAGGGGGTTCACGCCGTCGTCCCAGCCGTACCGGTCCCGGAACAGGCTGTAGAGGTACTGCCGTTCCTCGCTGGCGCCGGCGAGCCGGTCGCGAAGACGCTCGTTCTGGTAGAGCTCGACGAACATCTTCGGCACGAACACGGGGCGCTTACGGCCCCAGGTGCGCTCACCTCGGGTGTCGGGGTCGTTGTCGTACGCCTGGACCATCGCTGCCAGAGCTGCGGCGCGGGAGGGATAGGCGGTGTCTGCGTGCCCCCAACTGTGCTTGCCCCAGGTCCACCCGATCTCGCGGGTCGTGTGCCCGTGCGTCTGGTCCCGGTAGTCGACGTAGCCGTAATCGCTGCCGCCGCCGATGCTGATCATGCCGTTGTCGTCGGGGTTGTCGACGCGGGCGACGAGCTGCTCGACCTCCGGCGTGGAGCTGCGGCGGTTCTGCTCGGCCTCCAGCGCGGCCATGCGTTCCTTGCGGGCCGCCTTGACGTCGTCGGTCCCGGTGTACGAGGAGCGCGTGCGGCGAAGCTCGGTGTACTCCGCCTTCAGGTCCTCATCGCTCAGGTTCTCGGGGGCATCGCGGTCGGTGATGGCCCGCTTTTCCCGGTCGCGGCGCTCCCGCTTGACGTCCTCCATGCGGCCCTCGAGGACCTGCTGCGCCTCCGGAGGGGCCTTCCGGAAGTCGCGCCGGAGCAAGTCGTTGTACTCCTGCGACAGTTCCTCGTCGGTGAGGTCGGCGACCGGCGGCCGATCGGCGATCTTCTGGGCATGGCGGCTCTGCTGCTCGCCCACGATGGCGTCGTGCCGGTTCTGCAGGGCCTGGCGCATGGTGCGCTCGGCCTCGGGGTCGTCGCCGGCGGCCTGGTGCATGCGGACGCGTTCGGCGATGGTCTCGCGGGCCTTGGCCAGGTCGTCCTCGGCGGCCGTGGTCAGGTCGGTGTCGTCGTCGACGAGGGCCTGCGAGCGGCGGCGGCGCTCGCTGTAGATGGCCCGCTCGACGTCGTTGGCGTCCTGGCCCTTGCGGGCACCGTATGTACCGCGCTCCTCCTGTGACTCGCGGATGCGGTTGGCGATGTCGTCGTCGCTGAGCGAGGAGGCGTCCCGGGCGGCGGCCTCGTCCCGCTCGATCCGGCGGCGCTTCAACTCGTCGTCGATCATTGCGATCTCAGAGTTCAGACGCTTGCGGTTGGCCTCAGAGCGGGTGCGGTTGAGCGATCCCCACCGCTCGTACTTCAACTGCGACAGGCGAGGGTCGTCCGCGTTGGCGATGGCCTTGCGCAGGGCCTCGGTCTCGTCGACGGCGTTGGCCGGTGCATCGGGGCTGCCCGCGGCGGTCTCGTCGGTGACGTGGATGTTGCGGCCCTGGCGGGCGAGTTTGGACAGGACCTCGGAGATCCGCTCGTCCCGCGTGGCCTCGGTCATGTTCGACTGGGTCGAGTACGCCCGCAGGGACGGGGCCCACTTGATGGCGCGGGTGGAGCCCACGGCGTCGTAGTCCCGCTCGTCGCCCTTGATGGTGCCGCGGAAGACCATGACCCGCTTGGCGGGCTTGCCGTCCTTGCCGGGCTTCATCACCCACGCCGCGGTGATCCGGTCGCGCTGGTCCGGGTTCTGGGCGGCGCGGTGCAGCCGGGCCATCACCGCGGCGCCCTGCTTCGGGTACTGGGGGACGGGCACGGTGACGCCGTCGATCTTGGCCTTCGGCGGGTAGCCGCGCTCGCTGGTCGCGGCGACCTGTCCATCGGGGCCATACAGGGTGATTGATCCGCCGTCGTTGACGTAGTGGTAGCCGTCGACCCCGTCGACGGGGTCAGCACCCTCGGGGACGGCCGGAGCCGGTGCGGGTTCCGGCTCCGGCTGCGCAGGGGCGCCGGTCTCGTCCTGGGCCTGCGGCGCGTCCGGCGCTGGTGCGTTCTGTCCGGCCGGGGCGTCTCCGCCGCGCTCCCTCTGCCACTTGGCGAGAGCCTCGTCGACGACCTCGCTGAAGGACTGGTTGTCCTCGGAGCGCCACCGGCTGATGGCACCGCGGGACATGTCCAGCGGCTCGCCGTTCTCGCCCTTGATGCCGGAGGCGACGAGGAAGCGGCCGAAGCGCTGCGCCTCTTCCTGCGACTCGAAGCGGGGGTGCAGGGTCTGCCCGCGCAGGGTGTAGCCGCTGCCGGTGGCGACGAGGAGCCAGTCGCCGTTTTCGTCTCGTCGCGTGACGAGCTGCCCACGGCCTACGAGCTTGAGCCGGTCGTCGTTGATCAGGGTGTCCAGAATCCGCACGGCGTTCTGCGTCTCGGGGCCGCCCTGGCTCAGGCGGGTACGCATGTCAGTCCAGTGCGCGCGGACGTCCTGCAGGGTGGTGAAGCGCCGTCCGTCCGCGGCAGCGGCGGAGGGGGCCTGTGCGGGCTTCGGGGAGGCCGGGGCGGTGTCCGTCCCGTCGAACTCCTTACGGGCCCGCTGGATAGCGCCCTGGATGTTCTCGCCCCTGGTGGAGCGCCAGTCGCGGGCCTCCCGGTCCAGTTGCGGGTCGGAGAAGTCGAACGGCTGCTGAAACTTGGTGAGCTGACCGTTCACGGCGGTCTTGTCGAGGTGTTCGGCGAATCGGGCGGCGTCCTCGGCGGTGGCGAAGGTGCCGGCGGCGTCGACGCGCTGTCCGGAGCCGGTTGCAGTGAGGTTCCAGCGGCCAGCGTGCTCGGGCCGGTCATCGAGGAGGATGACGAGTCGGCCGGACGAGGTGGTCCGCAGGTCGTCGTCGTGTGCCACCGAGCGCAGGAAGGTGGCCATGTCCGTGCTCGTGCCGGGCTGGGCCGCAACCTGCATGAAGTGGCGGCGGACGGCGGCGGTATCGGCGTACCGGGCCCCGGCGGCGTGCTGCTGGTTCGGCAGGGCATCGACGTTGACCGGGTGGGCGCCGTCCTCGGGCTCGTCCTGGTCGTCATCGTCGTCCGGGCCGTCGCCGTCGTCCTCGCCGATCGGGCGGCCCTTGTCGTCCTGGTCGTGCGGGTCGTTCGGGGTGTTGGGGTCGCCGTCGTCGTCGCGGGCAACGCCGTTGCCGCGGCGCGGGTCCTGGGTGCGCCGCTCGTCCTCTTCGGCGACCTTCTCTTCGTCGTCGGTGGGTGCGCTGCCGTCGGGGCGCGCGACCATGCTGACCCACTTGGCACTGGTGGTGTGCCTGCGGCCGCGGAACTCGTCCGGGCCGGTCTGGTCCTGGACGAGGATGCGGTCGTGCGGGAGCGCGCGGATGACGCGCGCGAGCTTGCCGCCCCAGGTCCTCACCACCCCGCCGGTCTCGATGAAGCGGCCCTTGCTGTCCCGGGGGTGCAGAGCAGGGTTCCACGGCCGACGCGTGACCTTGACCTCGAGGTCGCGACTCAGGTCCTGCGACTCAGCCTGTGCATTGGGGCGATTCAGCATGGCGCGGACCATGCACAGCACAGGTGGTTAGCGTCGCGCCCCGGCGACCTGGCCATATTCGGCTGCCGTGCTGCTCCCGCGGGGCGTAGCGTCGCTCGCTATGACCTTTGCGTATCGAGCCGATGAGAAGACCGCGAAGCGAGTCCGGGCGATTGTGCCGAAACTGACAGCGGGGGCTGGGGCTGCCCTACACGTGCAGGAGTTGGCGTCGGCTGAGACATCGACGTCCGTATTTGCGGTTCTCGCAGGGTGGTGGCGGTTCACCAACCGAACGGCAGACGCCATGATCGCCCTCTACGACCAGGGTTTCACAGTCGAGGTAGTGCCTTTGATGAGGAACCTTGTGGGGCACGCCTATGCCATCAATTGGTTGGCCGACAACGGTGACGATGCCTACAAGGCATTGGTCTCCGAGTCGTACAAGTCCCGCGAGAAGCTGCTGACCAACCTGGAAGGTGTGGGGTGGCAGCTGCCGGAGAGCGTCGATCTCGGGGAGAAGCCCGACTTCGGCTTCAACACGGAGGAGGAACGCAAGCGACATGGGCGACTCGTCGGCGAGCTGTCCAACTTCGACAACATGGTGAAGGCGTACGGATCGGCGATGATGTACCCGGTTTACCGGAACCTGTCCTCGTACGCCCACACCACCGACCTCACGGCCTCGGCGTTCGTTTCAGGAGTCGAGGACGACAAGGTCACCTTGTACGAGCAGTCGCCTGCCGATCGGCTCGCCGATCTGTGCTGGATGCCCGTTCCCCTGCTTCAAGCAGCGAGCGTGATGAGCCCCCTTCTGAAGGGCGATCCCATGAAGAAGCTGATCAGAGAGGCATGCCGTGACCTGGGGCTGCCCGAGGAACTGGTTCCGAAGCGCCCGTGACGGCCGCACTCACATGCTCTCCGTGAGGATGTGGAGAGCGAACCAGCCCGAGAACCCGAACCAACCGACGGCGAAGGCGGCTCTCCCAGCTCTGCTGGTGCGGGTACGGAACAGGCGACGGACGTTCTCCGACAGGGTGTCCTCGTCGCGCCGATTGGCCAGGGCGATGCCCTCTGCCACGGCAAACGCGGCGGTCCATGCGATCCAAATCGCTGCCCACATGACAGTCACTCCTTCGAGTCGGTGGCGTAGTGCAGGCGACAGCGGCAGTTGATCGTGAGGGCGATCGGGGCGAAGGGGTCGCCGGGGTAGCGGAGGCTGGCGCCGTCGATGGTGTACGGGGTGCCGACCGGCAGCGTCTTGTCCTGGAGGGCCTTGTGCGCGGGCCGTACTCGGTTGTCTGCGCGGGTAACCCAGGTCCGGACGACGTGCGGACCGGCGTGCTCTGCCGCGGCGTCCGCTGCGCCGTTGATGGTCGCCACGGCGCACGTCTCGGCGACGCGGGCGATCAGAGCAGGCTCTGCGGAGTGGTAGTACCTGACGACGGCGTGCGCCAAGTCGCCGACATCAGCGGCGTCGTGCTGGGCGTCGCGGAGGATGGTGGCGAGTTCGGTGAGGAATCCGGTGATGGCCTCGCCGGCGTACGCCGCGGTGACGATGGCGGCCGCGGCCGCGGACGGCGGGACCTCGTCCGTGCCGGTGAGGGCCTGGCCGACCTTGCGTGCCGTGGCGATGGCCGCCTGCTGAAGGATCGGGGTCAGGGATTGGCTGGTCTCCTCGGTCCAGCGGGCGGCGCTGACCACACGGTCCTGGTCGAGGTCGGCGTCGACGTGCCGGACGTCGTCGTCGTTCTCGGGCTCCCAGTACCTCGTGTACTTGCGGATTTTCGGGGCGCGGAGCCGGGCGAGTATGACGCCTTCCTGGCGTGCGAGGAGCGCGGTGACGGCCGCGGCCACGGCCATGGACAGAGCGTCGAAGTCGTCGTCAGTGACCTCGTATCCGTCGTCCTCGGGCAGGGCCTTGGTCTCGACCGCGGCGCGTGCGGCGTCGACGTCCTCGGCGGCGTCGCCGGGGAGTGCAGCGTCCTGGGTGCTGCGGGCGCGGTCGACGTCGGCAGCCGCGTCACCGGGGCCGCTGTCGGTAGTGGCGGCGCGGGCCGCGGCGACGGCGTCGGTAGCCGTCGAACCGGCAGGCAGGGCGAGGGGCGTGCCCTGCGCCCGCGCTGCGGCGACATCCGCGGCGGCGCTCGGTCCAGCGTCCAGAGCGCGGGCGGCGGCGACGTCGGCGGCCGCGGTATCCGGAGCGGTGCCCGGCGGGAGCGGGGCACCGGTGGGCGCGGCTCCGGGTGTTCCGCCCGCGGCCGGGTCGGGACCGAGGCCCAGTGCGGCGGCGTCCTGGTCGTTGGCGGGTACGGGGGCCTTCTGCGGAGAGATCCAAAGGGCCCGGGACTGTGGGACGTTGAATGCCGGTCGACCCGCGATCTCCCGGTACTCGTCGATCGTGATGAGGCCGGCTTCCCACTCCTTGCGGGCTTCCTCGCGGGCCTGGCGGCGGGGGAACTCCAACGCCTGAACACTGGAGGTGTCGAAGCGGACGATCCACTCGTCATCGAGGTCCGGGTCGAACCCGGAGGCGATCAGGTTGAGGTGGGGCAGCTCCGTGTGGTCCCAGAAGTTGTATTCCTCGCGGTCAGCGTTCGCGTAGGTCCGCTCGGAGGCGTTGCCGACGATGCTTTCGGGGACACCGAACGCGGCCAGGATCTCGCCCTTGGAGGTGCCGGACAGCGTCTCGTAGGCCATCTCGCGAGGGCGGGCGGAGGTGTCGACGTAGGTGACTCCGCCGGGCCCGGTGCCGACGAGGGTGAGCTGGCCAGCGTTGTGCGCGCCGGGCGCCAGTCGCTTCTGGATGCGGTCGACTTCGCGCTGGTCGACTCCGTCCAGGTCGATACCGACGATTCCGCCCGGTCTGCCGTCATTGTCAATAAAGCTGATGTTGTAGGTGCGGGCCTTGACGTCCAGGTCGATGGACAGGCCCGCCGCTTCAAGCGGGGTTACGCCGCAGAAAGGGTCAAGGGGGTGGGGGTCGCGAATCCAGATGACATGCTTGGGCAGCAGCTCCCGGACATGGCCGCTGTAGTCCGTGAACTCAAAGTGCTTCACGTAGTCGGCGTTACGGTCGTCCGGGATGATCTGGACGCGGTCCGGGGGAAGCAGGTCGAGGCGTACGAGGTTGCCGCCGCAGCTGTAGGTCTTCTCGATGAAGACGCCCTTCTTCGACAGAAGGAGCTGTGCGCTCAGCCGTTTCTTGAAGACATCTCCGGTCTCGAGTGGATTGGCCTTCTTGTTGAGCAGCTTCAGCAGCGGGTGGTCGTCGAGCGTCTCCTCGAAGCGCCGTTCGTCTCCGCCCCGGCCGATCTGGATTGGGAGGGTGCTGGCATGTTTACTGATCGCCTCGATGGACTTGAAGGTCCAGATGGAGCGCTCGTAGCCCTCGACGATGACGCGTTCCATGTCCCAGCCGTCCGCGCGGCCGGGCGTGCCCCACACGTTGGTGACGCCGGCGTACGTCATCGACACGTAGGCGTTGCCCGCGAGCAGGTCCTTGGTCTCAGCGGTCGGTGTGGGTGGGGGAGCAGCGGAGCGCGGAACGAGGAGTCCCCGGAGCGTGGGGAGGAACTGGCGGGGCATTAGGCGGCCCCCTCGTCCTCGTTCTCACGGGTGGTGAGCCACAGGCCGAGGAGCACGATCGCCAGGGCGACCCCGATCCAGCCCAGGGGGGTGCAGAGGGCGAACGCGCAGCCGGTGAGGCCGCCGTATCCGATGGTGCAGACGGCGGCACGGGCAAGGTGCGCCAAGGGCGCGGCGTTCGGCTTCGGGCGCATGAACAGGCCCGTGGCGAGGAGACCGGCCATCGCGGCGGAGAGTCCGGCGGCCCAGTGGAGTGCGCCCAACGCCACGAGGACGCCGAGCAGGCCGAACGCGGTGAGGAACAGGCCGGCGGCTTCACGCGCGAGCGCCCAGGAGGTTCGCTGAGTAGTCACACCGCGCACAGTGGACAGCGGGCGGAGTTAGTGTCGCGTGGTCAGCGCGGGGGCCGCGACACCCCTCCCACGTAAGCCTCAATACCGCGGCGCTGGATACGGCCGCCGGGCACGACCCGGGCGTTCCGGGGCGGGACGGGAATCTTCCGCTTAGCCCGGGTGCTCTGGTCTCCACCGATCAAGTGCCGGTTGTCGATCTTCGCTGAGCAGTCCTGGCCGGTGACCTCGTCGTACGGGCGCCGGCATCCCTTGCAGTAGACCTCGAGCGCGTCGATGCGCTGGCCCTCGGTCGCCTTGAAGCTGCCGCGGTAGTCGGCCACCTTCGCAATCTTCGGGATGACCTCGATCTCCGCGGCCACAACCCAGACGTGGGAGAGGTCGGCCTTCTCCTCCTCGGCGGGGGGCTCGGGCGGACCTTCGGGGTCGGACTCCACCAGGGCCTTGGTCTCGGGCAGGGGCGGAGTGATCTCCGGGGCGAGCCAGGAGAACAGAGACTCCTGCAGGTGCGACCGGCCGGCCGTGGACGAAAGGGCAGCTATAGCGGTCGTCACCGTTCCTCCGGATCAATGCTGGGTTGACGTAAAGCGCAACCCCCTTCACAGCAGGAACGTCAACGACCGCGTTCTGTTACACCCCAACATCAGTGGGGCCTTTGGTGCACGGGCCCCACCGATGACTGCCCCGTGGGGAGATAACGCGGAGCGTCAGTTCGCGAAGTTGGCGGCCGGTGGTAGTGATGTCGTATCGGCGGGCGTTATCGAGAGCCGCCTTGTTCAGGGCCCGGCGCTGGTGGGAGTCCCGGCCCATCTCGTCTAGGGCCGTAGCAAGCGAGCGCGGGTCGCCCGGGGTGTAGGCGATGCCAGCGCCTCCGAGGATTTCCCTCACTCCGGGAAGATCGGAGTAGACAACCGGGAGTCCGTGGGCTTGAGCCTCAATGAGGACGAGCCCGAAAGCCTCCAGACCCGTGGTTGTGAAGACCCAGGCGTCGAAGTTCGGCAGGCGGTGCCACAGTTCGGCGCGGGGCAGGAACGGATGAAAATGGACCCGATCCCGCAGGCCGAGGTCGATAGCCCGCTGTTGAAGATGCTCCCGTAGGGGTCCGTTGCCGATCACGGTCAAGTGGTGCGGCTGATCGGTGAATGCGAGGGATTCGATGGCGGTGATCGTGGATTTGTTGTCGTCCAGGCGACCGGCTTGTACCAGAGACAGGGGTCCGGTCCCTGCGGAAGGCTGATCGCGTACATGGGCATCGGCCAGACGGATGCCCCACGGGATGATGGCGATGCGGTCGGTGAACCGACGCCCGGTGAGGCGGTCGATGCGGTCGGCGAGGACGGAGGTCGGGGTGACGATCGCGGCGCTGGCGCTGGCGACTTCGAGCACGGCCTTTTGTTCCGCCGTGTTGCGCTCGGCCGCCATCACTTCGGGGCCGTGCGCGATGGAGATGATCGGGATGGTTCCGGCGGTGCGACTGAACGCGAGGCTGAGGGCGAACCCGACGTTCTGGGCGTGGATGGCGTCCGGTCGGATCTGCCCGATGAGCGTGCCTACCTCTTGCGTCAGCTCGTCCACGTAGGTGTCGAAGCCGGGGCCCTGGGGTCGTTTCGTTGTGGAGAGGGGGATCAGGTGATCGAACGCGGTCTTCCACACCTGATGGACCGGTGTCCGGCCGAGGAAGGTCGTATGGGTGTCGGGCATGGCGCGGTAGAGGTCGCTGACGAGGATCATGCTGCCGGACGAAGGCTCGGACGCGCGGTTGATGCCGGTGAGGATCGTCAAGGGTTTCGTGGTCACGCGGAGATCCCCTCGATGGATGGTCGGTGGGCGGGAACCGAGGACGGGGCACTACGGTCCACTGTGACCTGCGGATCAGTGGTGATCATCCGTCCGCGGCTGCGAGGGGGCGCCCACCACGACGCCAGGTGCGGCGTGAGGACCGCGGTGATCTCCTGGGCTGGGTGCAGGAAACCTCTGCTGTCCTGCTTTGCCGTCCACGCCCTGACGGCCGACCGGGGGTAGACGGGGTGTATCCCGATCTCGCCCTTGGGGAGGATTCCGTTGAAGGGCGTGGGGATGCCCTCGTGGTTCCAGTAGTCCCAAGCCTCCAGCGCCTTGGCCTTCTCGAAGCAGTGGTAGAGCTGCCGATAGCGCGGCATGTACCGGATCTCGCGAAAGATCATCTGCCCGATCAGTCCCGGCGCGACGTACCGGAGCGCGCTGAGATCAATGCCCCGGAAGGTCACCGTGGCCGCGTCCTGGGACGGGTGCAACGCGATCCGGGCGAAGAGATGGGACAACCGCTGCCGTACGTACTCGGCGACTCCCGGAGCGAGCGCCGGTTCCACGCCGGCGATGAGCTGGACGAGCTGCTGGTGGCGCGGATGAAAGCGGGCCAGGTCGAACAACCGGTGCATGCCGTCCACGGCGGCGAACGCGAGTCGCTTGTACAGCCAGTTGTTCAGCTCTCCGGCCTGGGCGTAGCCCTTGGTCTCCGGAGTCGTGGAGTTGAGCATCAGGTACTCGGACAGCACCTCGAAGTACAGGTAGCCGAGAAACGGTACGGCGGGCACGGCAGCGGCCAACTGGTCGATGAACTCGGGGCCCGCCGTGGTGCGGCCGACTGCGTTGCGCAGGGCCAGGTCGAGGAATCCGGCCGCGGAGCCCAGCCCGGCCAGCACCGCATGGTCGAGCTGGTCGTTCTCGGCCCGGGTGAGAAAGCTCCGGTAGCGCAGGTAGGTACGCAGGTGGATGGCACCGAGATGCAGATAATCCACACCCTTGGTTGGGATCGGAGCGTCCGGGATGACCTCGAAGATCATGGGCGTGGTGTCGGGCTTTGTCTGCATCAGGTAGGCGCCGAGATTGTGCGGACGCATTCCTTCACGCTGAGGTACCAGAGGGGAGCAGTACAGGGTCCCGACCAGGCACCCGGTGGAGACGTGCAGCTCACCGCTGGTGCGAATCGCGGCGATGTCCCTGGTGGTGTGCAGCAGGTACATGGGCCGGCCGCTGGCGAGCGCTTCCGCCATCGCGCTGTGCTGGATCAGCCAACCGTTCGGGGTGTCACCTTCCAGGTAGCGGCGCCAGTCGCCCTCGCTCTCGGCCAACGAGGCAGGAGCGGGGCGATGCGCGGGCCGGGCGTAGTCCGTGTGGACGTGCTCCCATTCTTCACGCAAGGGAACTCCGGGGGTTGAAGTCAGCAGCAGGCCAGGAGGGTTCGGGAGCTACAGGGTCTCGACGTTCGCTCCGGACAGGCGGTTTCGGCAGTCGAGCACGTACGGCGCGTGCTCCTCGATCATCGCGAGGTCGAATCGCGGATGATCCATCAGAAGAACCACCGCATCAGCGGCGGCTACTTCTTCCGGGGTGGCAGGGACTCGGGGCACGTTCAGCCCGGTGTCGTCGCCGTCCGGGATGTTGGGTTCGGCGCCGCAGACATCGGCGCCGAGGCCGATGAGAAGTTCGGCGACACGTGCCGACGGGGAATTGCGAAGGTCGGTGGCGTTGAACTTGTAGGTCAGGCCTAGCAGCAGAATCCGCGATCCGCTGACCGGCATGCCTCGCTTGTTGAGTGCTTCCACGAGGCGCCGGACGACGTAGTCAGGCATGTGCCGGTTCACGTCGGCGGCGAGTTCCGCGAACCGGAACGGGATGCCAAGCTCCTGCTGGGCCTTCCACGAGAGGAACATCGGGTCGACGGGCAGGCAGTGCCCGCCGACCCCCGGCCCCGGGGTGAACTTCGTGAATCCGAACGGCTTGGTCGCGGCGGCGTCGATCGCCTCCCAGATGTTCACGCCGAGGGCATCGGCCAGGATCGCCATCTCGTTGATCATGGAGATGTTGACGAACCGGAAGGTGTTCTCCAGCAGCTTGGCCAGCTCGGCGACCTTCGGCCCTGACACCGGCACCGTGGTCTCGAAGATGCCGTCGTAGAAGCCCTTGATCACGTCGAGCGATTTGGCGTCGATTCCGGACACCAGCTTCGGCGTCCTGTCGAACGACCACCGCTTGTTTCCGATCCGCTCGGGGCTGAAGCCGGCCAGGAAGTCCGCCCCGCCCTTGAGGCCCGAGGTCTTTTCCAGGATCGGCAGCAGCAGCTCCTCGGTGGTGCCGGGATAGCTCGTGGACTCCAGGACCACCGTCGCGCCGGGGCACAGGTGCCCACCCAGTGTCCGGGCGCAGGACTCGATGTAGGTGAGGTCGGGCACGCCGTCCCGCAGCGGGGTCGGCACGGTGATCACCGCGATGTCGAAGCCGGCCAGCGCGGCACCGTCGGCGGTCGCGGAGTAGGCCCCGGAGTCCAGCACTGCGCGCAGCCGTGAGGAGTCCACGTCCCGCACGTAGGACTGGCCGGCGGCGAGCTGCTGGACACGGTCCGTGTTCACGTCGTAGCCGACGACACGGTGTCCCACCTCGGCCGCGCGTACGGCCAGGGGAAGCCCTACATAGCCCTGACCAGCGACAACTATCTGCATGGCAGCTCCTACTCGATTCCGGTGCTTGAATGGACCGTCGTTCCTGGTCTGGCAAGGAGAAGTGCTGTGCCCCTGGTGTCGGTCGTGATGCCCGTGTACAACTCGGCAGCCACCCTCGGCGCGGCCGTCCGATCGGTACTCACGCAGACCCACAGCGACCTGGAGCTGCTGGTCACCGACGACCAGTCCTCTGATGCCTCCATGGACCTGCTCCGCGAGTTCGCCAAGCAGGACGAGCGCGTCCTGCCTCAGTCGGCACCCGAACGGGGCGGTGCGGGCCGGGCCCGCAACCTCGCGATCGAGCGGGCCCGCGGGGACTACATCGCCTTTCTTGACAGCGACGACATGTGGCTTCCTGAGAAGACCGAGAAGCAGCTCGCCTTCGCCGCGGAAGGTGATGCGCCGCTGACGTTCACCTCGTACTTCAAGATGGACGCCGACTACGACGGCGAGAGCACCGACTGGGTCCCGAACGGGCGGGTGGTCCGTGCGCGGGAGCACGTGGACTACCGCGCGATGCTGGTCCGAGACCACATCGGTGCCCTTACCGCCATGTACGACCGCAATGTCCTGGGCACGAGGCTGATGCCGGAGATGCGTAAGCGCCAGGACTACGCCCTGTGGCTGTCGATCATGCGGGACGGCGCTGACGCCCGTGGCCTGGCTGAGCCACTTGCGATTTACAGGGCCCACCAGGCGGGATCGCTGTCCTCCAACAAGCTGTCGCTCGTGCAATACAACTGGGCCCTGTACCGCCGGCACGAGCGCCTGTCGGTCCCGCGGGCGACGCGGGCGCTGGCTGGCGCTGTGTGGCAGTCGCTGAGCAACTCGCGCATCTAGATCCGTGCACGGGCCCGGGGAACCGGGCGCGCGACGGTTTCCGGGGGCGCCCGACCGGCCCCAGCCCCATGGCCGTGCCGCGTGCTGCGGGGCTGGACCCGGGGGCGGGACTCGGTGGGTCACCGGTGCCGTCGGCCGGCTACGCGGCCGAGCCATCGCCGGCCCTCGCGCGCAGGAACAACTGGAGGAGCAGCCGCCGGTCGGAGACCGGGACGGTTTCCTGGCCGCTGTGGAGCGCCTCCCGACCGTGCAGGAAACGGCGCTGGTTCACGATGAGGTAGTCCCCGGGCTGAAGCATGAAGGAGACCTGACCCCGGACGAGCTCTTCGGCGAGTTCCCTGGCGGCGTCGGCGTGCGCCTGGCCGAGCTCGGACCTCTCCAGCATCTTGGCGGTGAACCGGACGAACCCCTCGCCCGGGTCGGAGCCGTCCAGGATCGGAAACGGCTTGTACTCCTCGCCCACGCCGAACAGGTCGAAGAAGGTCCCGTAGTGGTAGGCCGACTCGGCCAGCAGAGCGCGGCTGTCCTCCGACAGTCGCGCCACCGCCGCGTGGGCGTCGGAAAGGATGCTGGGGCCGCCGCCGAGCGGGTCGCGGCGAACGCAGAGGAGCGTGGTGTAGTCCGGGGGCAGGGTCCCGTTCACCAGGTCCATGTGAAACGCGTTGTACCCGATGCCGCTGGACTTGCCGGGGTCCTTGTCGACCTTGACCCCGATGTCCTTCCAAAGGGGCCACCGCGGGAACGGCGAGAAGGGGACAGCCACCTCGGCCGCGAAGCCCGTCACCAGCCGCAGGAACCGGTCATCGTCGATCCCCAGCGCCTTGGCGAGGTTTCCCAGGCGCAGCACGGCGTATCCGCCACCCTCTCCGGTCAGCGCGTGGCGCAGGGTCGCGGTGATCTCCTCGAACCGCGGGGTGGCCGTCAGCTCGGTCCGGTACTTCGCCATGGTGGACTGCGCCAGGAACGAACCGTCCAGTTCCCAGGGCGGGAGAGAACAGTCGATCAGAGAGGCTTCGAGTTCGCTCGGGATGTCGATGAACACGCGGAGCTTCCTTCTCTTTTGGGGGCCTAGGTGTGTCGCTCTGGTGCTGCTGCCGCCAGGGCGCCAAAGGCGATCCGACAGCGGGTGGGTCTCGTAGGGCCGTGGGGCATCGAGGGGAACCGATCAACTTTCGAATCGCGTGCGATGTGGCCGGCGCTGGGGCTCAGGGGGTATAGCCCCAGCGCCTCGTCTCCGCCCGCACCGAATGCCGTTGGTCGTACGGGCGGAGCTTGTTACCGCCGGGCGGCCAGGTCGGGCATTCGTCCCACCGAGCGGCAGTCTCAGGGGGCGACCAGCGACTCGAGCGCGCTCGGCTGCTGGTTGAGGATGTCCGAAAGGCGGTCGCCGTCGAGCGCGACCCGAACGATGTGGTGGTCCGAAACCTCCTCGGGGACCTCGATCACATCCACGCCAGTCACCGCGTCCAACAAGTCGGTGGTGGCGTAAAGGCGGTCGATGCGAGAGTCCGGCCCGTGCGTCTCGCAGGCGTTGACCGTTCGGGAGACTGCCGCCTTGTCTCCGTGCTTGGCAGACCAGTGGCGGGCCACGTCCTCCAAGCCGGCGGTGCGCAGCGCCTCATCCGGGCGGGTATCCATTACCCGGGCACCGTCCGGGCCTATGAACGAGCGGTGTAGGCGGTGCGGCCTACCTTTGATCTCGTTCAGCACCGGTAGCGCGGGGTCGCCCTCGATGCCGGGTACTGGATAGCTGTTGTTGTCGCCGGCGACGAGACACGGCATCCGTACGGTCTCACCCTGTGGGTTGGTCCACTTCTTGTCGGCCCACGTCGACAGCCATTCCGCCTCGGCAGCACGGTTGGTGCTCGATGCGTAGTTGAGGTGGTACGAGGCCACGGCGAGCGGTGTGGCTTCGGTGCCTGCGGGCAGGTAGCGCATGGTCAGCCCTGTGGGCGGCAGCACCCACATGGGGCCGGGCTTGGGCCACTCACGCACCGGGTGGAAGAAGCGCGGGTCGGCGAAGATCGCGGTGCACGATTCCGGGCCGAGCCAGCCGCGCATACCGAGAACGCCCTCCAGCTCGTACAGGATCGCGTTGCCGTCGGTGTCCGCGCGCCACATCTCCTGACGAAGCACCAGGTGTGGGCTAAGGGACACCAGCCTCTCGTGCGCCTGAAGGCGCTTGGCGGAGTCACAACCACCGTTGTTCTCAAAGTTCCAGGACAGCACGGTGATTCGGGTGCTCATGCTGCAACCTCCTTCTCACCAGGGGCCCCAGACAGGGCGCGGCGCAGCTTGGCGAGGCTGAAGGTGGCGACAACCGGGGCGTGGTCGGATACCTCGCGAACGTCGTCGGTGACGATGACCTCCAGCTTGGTCAGGGCCTCGGCTACCTGCGGGGTCGCATAGATGCGGTCGATCCGGCGCATCGGGCCTTGGTCCGTGCGCCACAGCGATGCCGTGGGGTCAAGCGCATCCGGCTGGCCGAGCACGGTCGCGGCGTGGTGCCCCAGGTCCTTGAAGACCGGCGGTCGCCCGTCGTGTTCACCGGCGAGGATTTCGTCCGGCCGGGTGTCGGAGACGCGTTCGCCTCCCCGCTCGATCGTGCGGGCCTCAAAGTGCGCCCGGTCAGTGATCTTGTCCCAATCGGGTAACGCGGCTGTCTCGTCGTCGGATCGGTGTGGATAGGAGTTGCAGTCGCCGCCGATGATCGCCGCCATGCCCGGTTGCCCCAACATGGCAAGACGCTTCGCTTCGCTCGCCCGTTTGGCTGCGTCGAAGGAACACAGGTGGAATGAGGCCAGGCTCAGCGTCGACGGCGCGCCCTTGAGGCGTACGACCGGGTTGCAGATCGGATGCCACATGCTGGTGACGTGCTCGAAGTATTGGACGGGCGTACACAGAGACGGGTCGGTGTAGACACCGGTCGGATTGGCTGACTCAGGGGTGGCAGTAGCGAGGAACGCCGTGTGCGCCGGGCCGTTGCCGCCGAGACGAGCAGCCTCCGCCCATATCGCTCGTCCACCGAACATGTCCCCGCGGGTGATCTCCTGGCGGAGGAGTACGTGCGGTTGGAGTTCAACGAGGACGTCCATGGCCAGGTGCCATTTGGCATCATCACCGCTGTTGCTGATGCCGTTGTGCTCGACGTTCCACGAAACGACGCGGAACTCATCGGTCGAGTTCAACAGGTTCCTCCCCTTCGGGGTCTTGAGGTGTCTTCGGATGCCGTTCTGAACGTCCGGCTGGCGCTGGGGCCTATGGGGGACGTGGGCCCCAGCGCCGTTCCTCCGCCCGCGCCGAATGCCGTTGTCGTACGGGCGGAGCTTGCTGCCTGCCTGATGGCCACAGAGCCGGTCGTGTGGTCACCAGGCAGGGGTCTATGCGGCGGCGGGCGCCGCCAGGTCCTCGAGCAGCTCGTCGAGGCCGACGGCGCGGAACGACTGGAGGCGGCGAACCAACTGCGAGGCGAGAAAGGTCCCGATGTTCGCGTGGCCGTAGGGCAACGGTGCGTCCGGCTGGGCGACGACCTTCACGCCTCCACCGTCGCGGCCGTACACGGTGCCGTGCACGCCGTACAGGGGCGCGCTCCTGGCAAGGAACACCATGGGGTTGTCCTCCAGGTGGGGGCAGAGTTTCGCGGCTGCACGGGCGTGCTTACGGCACACGGGAGGCTGGTTCGTGAGAATGCTCGCCTGGGCCGGGTCGTGGTCCCGGGGGCCCGCGAGGAAGATGAAGCCGAGCGGCGTCCTGGCAGGGAGTGAGCAGATCTGACAGAGCATCGTCTGCATGCACACCATCTGTCGGTGGGGGTGCATCAGCTTCCACTGCGGTTCACCGGTGATCCGGCCTTGCGCATCGACGGGGTTCCAGCCGCACCGGGCCCACAGGGCGCCTCGCGGGTCTCGGTCCCTGGGGTCCTCATCTCGGTAGTACAGCCGCGGGCCGGACGCGTGCCGGACGATGAAGAGGTTTTCCGGCGCTGCGTCTTCCCCAGCCCTCTGCGTGATGTAGGGCACTAGGGACAGGCGCGGGTCCCGGGGCTCTATGGCCCGAGGGTTGTACGCGAGTCTGAGGGACGGGAAGGTCACGGCTCCTCCGTAAGGCACTGGTTCTCCACCAGCAGTTCGAGGAGTTCGTTGAGCGTCCACGCCATCTGTCGGACGTGCCCAACGGCACGGCGATGGTCGCTGGGTACTTCCTCGGCTCGGATATGGCGGCCCCGTTCGACGAGGTCGGCTATTCGCTGGTCTCTCTGGTCCGTCTTGGAGGTGACGGCGAGGTTGACGAGTCGCATCAGATGCCCGCGGAGCCGCTGTGCGTGCTCCTCGACCTCGTCCTCGGGGGGCGTGTAGTCGTCCAGGACGGCAGCGACGTCGTCGAGTAAGGAGCCGTCGACGTACGGCGCCCATCGCTGCACCTTCTCCAGGACCCTTTTCAGTCCGGCCTCGGTGAAAGGGGGCACGGCCGCACGCACGGGATTTTCCCACCCGGGCGCCAGAGCCTGGAGGGCCGTCACTGCGACTCCTCCGGTTCGCCTTTCGGCTCCTGCGGCACAGCGAGGCGGCACCAGGTCTTCCTACCGGCGTCGCTCGTGCCCCAGTTCCCGCCGCACTCTTTGACCATGGCTTCGACTAGGGCGAGGCCGCGCCCCGACTCGGCGTCCGCGCTCACCTTCTTGAGCGTCGCGTAGCCCGGCATACCGTCGATGACGTCGATGTGCAGGAAGCCATCTCGTACGGCCATCACCAGGCCGATCCGGCTGGTTCTGCTGTGCAGTACCGCGTTGGTCACCAACTCGGAGACGAGGAGCATCACCTCGTCGAGCAGGTCTTCCAGGCCATAGTGCCGGATTCGGGCGGCGGCGATCCTGCGTAGGACGCCTACGCGGTGGGCGTCTGCCTTACGGAGCGGGCCGCCGTAGTGGGGCGCGATGTCGACCCACTGGTCCACCAGGTCCGCGTCGCGGAGGGGCACCGCGCGGGACGGTCGTACGGCTGTCGTCGTCATCACGTCCTCTTGGGGGATGGCAGGACTGACGGGGACGGCAGGACTGACCTGACTGCCGACACGGCCCTGCTGAGGGGAGTCCGCTCTACGGGCGCGAGAAGGGCACCCGCCTCGGAGAGGCATCGTGCGAGCGGGACGGGGCTGGTGAGCAGCGGCGCTCCGCCGACGGACTGCTCGCCGTCGGGAGGCACTAGCCAGCGAACGAGCCCAGCCGTCGGCCGGGGGACAAGCGCGGGCACGAGAATCGCGTGCCCCTCGCCGAGGCACGCCGGCCGGGGGAGTCGTTCGGGCCACTGTGAGGCGGCCATCAGGCCGTACCAGCCCGCCACCGTGCCTCGCGGAACCAGAACGGCCGCGGAGCGAAGGTTGGAGAACAGCACGGCGGGCCCGAGCGGCTGCTCGTACTGGTCGAGGAGCTGATACGCCGCCTCGACCAACGATCGGTCAGACAGCACGATGTCAAAGGTCTGGCCGCACCCGAGGCGCCGCGGGAGGTGGGGGTTCTCATGCCAGAGCGCGGTAGCCGTCTCCGGGTGCGCCGTCGCCGCGGAGAGCCACGCGGACACGGTCTCGTGCTCGGCGATCTCGCGGGTCTTCATGAGCCCTCCCGGCATCACGGCACACACGGTGTGTGCGGCGTGACCCAGTGCAGCGAAGTCGCCGGGCGGTGAACAGGTCTTTTCGACGGAACTCTGCCCGCCTCCTACCCGCCCTTTGCCCGCCCTTTCGCCCGCCCTTTCCTCCTGACCAGGGCTTTCAATTGACGAACCCTCACGCACCGCGACGGGAGTCGCTACCGTGAGGCGCACCGGATCGCGATGAGGCGGTGGAGATGCGTGAACTCAAGCAGTTACGCGAGGACGCGAACCTGACGCAAGAGGAGATGGTCGACGCCCTGACCACCCTCGCCAAGCGCCTCTTCGACGAGCGGCGGATTGGCAAGAAGCTCCCGACGTTCACCGTCCGCCAACTCTCGAAGTGGGAAAGCGAGGAGCCCCCTCCGTGGCCCCACCCCGGCACCCGCGCGGTACTGGCCGCCTACTGGAGGCGTCCCGTTGAGGAGCTGGGCCTGCGGCCACGGGTCGCCGAGAGCGGTGGTGGCCCCGTCGTCCTCACACCGGTGCCTTTGATCAGCCAAGAACCCGCAGCTGGCCCGTTGCTGGTCGCCACCAGCCCGGCCCCCCTCGCCGACGAGGCGCCGCCACCGTGGCTAGCCGAGACCAGCACCGGCACCGGCAGGTCCGGCGAGTGGCGGATCGTGCCAGAAGAGGTCGAATTCCTCTCGGCCGCCGCGGACGACAACTACGCGATTGACCAGCAGTTCGGCGCCAACAGGCTGTGGCGGCCGACCCGGGCGCACCTGCTCTGGGTGCACCACATGATCGACCGCGGTATCTACGATGACGCCCTCGGTCAGCAGCTCCACGCTCTTGCTGGCAAGCTCACCACGTCACTCGGATGGTTCTGCTACGACGCCGGCCTCCAGGACAAGGCCCGCCAGTACTTCTCCGAAGCTCTGAACGCGGCCAACTACACCAGCGACGACGTGCTGGCCAGCCGCACGCTGAGCAACATGTCCCGACAGGCCGTCGACCTGAACAAGGGACGTGAGGCCGTACGCTTCGCCAAGCTCGGCCAACGGCATGCGGAACTGTGGGACGCGCCCACCCGCGTCATAGCCCTCCTTGCGATCCGAGAGGCGCAGGGGTACGCCCGCCTCGGCGACACCTTCAACTGCGATGCGGCCATCAAGCGGGCCTGGCAGGAGTGGGAACGCGGCAACGACGAGCGAGACCCGGACTGGGCCCTGTTCCTCAACCTCGCGGAGCTGACCTGCCTGGAAGGCATGTGCCGCCTCGACCTCGGCCAAACAGCCCGCGCACAGGCGCTCCTGGCTCAGTCCGAGGCGTTGCAGGATGCAGCCCACTCCCGGAACCGCGGGATGTGCCTCGGGCGGCTCTCGGTCGCGGCGGTGGAGAACGGCGACGTCGACCACGGCCTCGCTGCCGCCACCGAAGCCCTACGTCTAGTTGAGGCCGGCATGTCCTCGACGCGGACCGCCTCGCAGTTGAAGATCGTCCACAACGGGATGATCCCCCATCAGCGCGCACGCGGGGTGGGGGACTTGCTCGAACAGATCCGTGCTCACGTCGCGTGAGCGAGAAAAGGAGAGTGCACACCGTGGCACCGCAGTTCCAGCGGCACGATGCGAAGTCGGCGAAGGACATAACCTCCGAGCTGGTCGACGTCTACGCCCACGTGTACGACGTCCCGCCGTACAAGGGAGACCCGTTCTTCTCCGCCGACTCCTTCCGGGAGCGATTGGAGGCGGCGTTCGATACCGCGGGGTTCGAGACCGTGACCGCTTGGCAGGACGGCCGAATCATCGGGTACGTGCACGGCGCGACCCTGCCCGCCGACAAGCCCTGGTGGACGTCACTCGGCAACCGGCGGCCGAACGACCTCGTCGTCCTGGCCGACGCCGGCAGAATCTTCTGGCTGCGGGAACTGATGGTGCTCCCCGAGTTCCAGAACAACGGGCTCGGCCGCCAGATCCACGACGCGGTCATTGCTGGCCGCGCGGAGACCGCCACAGCCCTGACGTGCATCGTCGATAACCAACCTGCCCACGATGCATACCTGCGGTGGGGGTACACGATTATGGGACAGATCAAGCACGCCCCAGAGTCGCCCGTCTACGACGCGATGTACCTGCCCTCTCCCTGAGACCGGAACGCCAATGATCCAGACGATAACCAGCCCCGCCCCGGTCCCGGAGACCTCTGGTCGCCGGGACCGACTCTCGCAAGGCCCCGACGTGCTGTTCTGCTACGGCACGCTCCAGTTCGACGCCGTCCTCAAGGCCCTATTGGGGCGGATACCCGAGCAGGCCCCGGCGGCTGCTCCCGGGTACCGCGCGGCCGCGCTCGCAGACCGCCTCTATCCAGGGCTCGTCGTGCACGCGCTCGGCGGCTCCGCGTCCGGAGTGGTCCTGACCGACCTGAGCAACGAGGAGTGGCGCATCCTCGACGCGTTCGAGGACGAGCGGTACGACCTTCGTGAAGTGGCCCTGTCCACCGGCGCGAGAGGGTGGGCCTACATCTGGCCGGGCGGCGATGTCCTTGAGGAGGACTGGAACGCCGCGGAGTTCGAGACCGAGCACCTGTCTGTGTACGCCGCGCGGTGCGCCCGGCTCGCTCCCGGACTGGCCGCAGGGAAGCCGAAGGGCGAGTAGGCCGGCGGGCCGCGGCCGCGCGCGGATGCCGCTTCGTTTCTGCTACTTGATCGGGTTCTCGTCGAGCCAGTCGGACAGATCGTGCGCGGACCCGAGGACCTTCGGCCGGTTCGTGCCGTACGCGGTGGCGCCCTGATCCTCACCGACGGCGATGCCGTCCTCCATGGTGTCGATCAGGGCGTACGCGTCCGTCCAGAAGTCCGCGCCCACGGACTTCTCCGAGTTCATCGCCTTCCGCAGATCGCGCGCGGGCTCCATCAGTGCGGTCATCTGCTTCCAGCACGTACCGGGCTCCTTCTCCAGGCACCCGCCGTCCGTGTCGAACTTCGTCACCGCATCCTGGAACGTGGTGGACGCGGCCTCCACGCTCACCGTCTTCGCCTTCGCGGCCGGCTTCGCGTCGCTCTCGTCGTCCGAGCTGCTGCAGCCGCTTACGGCCGCCATGGTCGCGGCCAGGACCAGCCCGGCGACCCTCTTCCCCCATGTGTATCTCCCCATGACGGAGGATCATCGCACGGCCATCCGACACGGACACGCCAAAGGCCCCAGCAGGTCGGCCAGGGCCCTTCCCCGAAGCAGGCGCGCGCTACGGGTACTTGGAGTCTTTGCGGCCGCTGAGCAGGGCCCTTATCGCCCAGGTGGCGACCGCGATGCACAGCGCGCACAGGCCGGCAGCGATCAGTGTCGCCACGACGCTCGCGAGGACCAGGAGGCCGATGCTGGCCCCGGCGAAGCCGATCGCCATGTACCGGACCCACGGGTCGGACTGCTTGATGATGATCTGCTGGACGGGTGCCTGACCGTGGCCGTGCGAGTGCTCGCAGGTGCAGCCGTGCGCCGCTTGGTACTGCTCGACGGGCATGTGGGACGCCATGATGCCCGGGTAGACGTTGGTCGGAACTACAGGCTTGCGGGACATGCGGAGTTCTCCTCGTCGGTGCTGGTCACTTCGGGGCGCGGTGTGTGGGCTACGGCGACCAAGCGCCAGACCTTGGCCTGGCCGCGCTTGCCGGAGTCGTCCAGCCATCCCTTCTTGGTCCACTGAGTGAGCGGCTGGGTGGCGCTGGAGCCGTGTCCGACGATGTCGTCGGCGACCAGTTCGGGCTTCGTCACGCCGTCGGGGCCTGCCTTCTGCAGGGCCTCCCACAGCGCAATGCGGTTGTCGGGGATGCGGGAGCCGTCCGGGAAGGTCGGCACGGGCCGGAGGTGAGGCCGGCCGCCGCGCGGGCCCCCACCGCCACTGCCGGGTGGCGGAGTCGGCGGCTCAGGGTGGGGGTCCGGCTCGTGCTGGGGGTGCGGCCACGCGGGCTCGGCGGGCTCCTCGTCCTCGTACCGGGCGTGCTCCGTGGAGACGACGACGATGTCGCGGTCCGTCACGTAGTAGCAGCGGCCCTCACGAGGGTCTGCGTAGCGCCGGGACGAGACCATGACCTTGCCGGGCAGGTCGAGCCAGTCGAGCCGCCATCCGCGGCCGTACGCGCCCCGGCCGAAGATCATGTTGATGGGCTCGGTCTCGAACACGGGCAGCCCGATGCGGGTGCTGTACTGCTGCCGGGCGTCCGTGCCCTTGCCGCCAAACGCCTGCTCGCTGGGGGACTGCGTGGCCGCGATCACGCGGATACCCATGGCGCGGGCCACCTGGTTGATCGTGACCAGCTCCGAGGCCACGTCCGGAGCCTGGCGCAGGAGTTCGGCAAGCTCGTCGACGACCAGAATCCAGTACGGGCCGTGCTCGCTCGTCCACTTCCGGACCGGCTCACCCTTCGGGCCCCGGAGGGTCGCAAGGTACTTGCCGCGGCGGATCATCTCCGCCTTGACCATGGTGAGGACCTGGCGGGCGCCGTCGGCGTCGTCGGCCAGGGCAAGCATGTTGCGGCGCCACGGGCCCAGCTCGAGCGCACCGGGCTTCATATCGATGCCCAGGATCTCGGCGTCCTCGCACGCAACGAGGTTGCCGATCACGCAGTTGATGACGCCGGACTTGCCCATGTCAGTGCCGCCCGCGATCAGGACGTGCCCGGCGACGAGGTCGATGAAGACCTGCGAACCGTCCGGGTAGATGCCGATGGGCAGCGCGTGCTCCACCGAGGTAATGGCGGGGCCCGGCCACGCGATCGTCTCGGCGAGCGGGTCGTTCGTCTGCATGCGGACGATGAGCTGGTTGGCCTGTGCGCCGACGGCCAGGCGCAGCTTCCCGGGGAGGTCGAGGTTCGCCTCGAGCTGGGTCTGCTTGGCGATGACAGTCTCGGCGGAGGTGTTCTTGCCGGGCGGGAGCGTCACCGCGGCGTGCCAGCCGGTGTCGGTGAACACGATGCGGGAGACGTCCTGAGCGGGGACGCCGAGGGCAACCAGAGCACGCCGCAGGGCGGTCTCCTCGACGCTGTCGCCGGTTACGCCGGGCTGGGTGACGTTGACGCCCATTCCGTCAGGCAGAGGGGCGGTCTTGGCGGCCTTAATCTGCAGGGCGATCCGCTCGTGGCGGGTCTTGATGAGCCACGGGACGTAGACGCCGTACGAGGCGATCGTGACGACTCCGCCCGCGATGAGCGACGGGACGGACGGGCCGGTCATGGCGCCGACCGCAGTGTTCACGAGGGCACCGGTGGAGGCGACGCCGAGGGATGCGGCGGGCGCGTTTTTGAACTTGAGTCCGCCGTACGTCAGGGCGCCGGCGGCTGCGAGGCCCAGGCCGTAGCCACCCCAGCCCTCCAGGCCGACGCCGACGGTGTGGTGCAGCCAGCCCAGGCACGTCATGCCAGCGGTGGCCGCGGCCGGGATCAGCTCGTAGCGGAGGCGGCCGCACAGGCGGCACACGGTGCCCAGGGCCTGTCGAACACGGCTCCCCGTGGGGATCTTCTCGACGGGCGAGGTGACGTGATCGTGCGTATCTACAGGTCGGAACACGTCACCTCACCTCGACAGGGTGAGGGTGGAGGGACGACGGGGGGCTGCGGCTGAAGTGCGCGAGGGCATCGCGGTGATCCTTCGTTCGGGACTCCGGCGGTGCTCTCCGCCGGTGAGGTCTGGCCATGACGCCAGGTGTTTGGTTGTGGGTCTGCCGCGCGGCCGCGACTACTTCGGTGTGTTCTTCTCCGTGGTCGGCAACTCGCGTTCCACGGTCTCGTCCCACCAGGCGTAGGACCACTCGTGCCGGACCGTCATCTTGCTGGCCCACGGGAAGACCTGACCGGCGAGGCTCTGCACCGCGGCGATCAGGGCTTCAACGGCGGTGAAACGGCGGTCGTTCCGGATGTTGACCCGCAGGCCGCGCGGGACGTGGAACTCGAACGTGAGCCGTAGGACTCGTGGTGAGTCGGTGTCGGCCGGCATCGGCACTCCCATCGTGATCAGCAACAGCCCTCATTGTGACGATCTTTTGGGGAGATTGGAAGATCTCGCCGAGATTACTCAATCTCGGCGAGATGAGAGGAGGGGGTGGGCGGTCTCCATCAGCGTCCGCACATACGGGGGGAGGAGAGGCAGCGGCCGCAGCTCCAGCCCGAGCCAGTCGCGGGCGAGTTCGCTCGGCCACGGCTGCCAGATCACGACCTCATGCACCTGGTGCAGCTTCCTACATGGGGTGGTCTGGGTGAGCCCGTCGGTGACCAGGTGGTAGATGCCCCTCACAGGGCTGCGCCGTCGACGAGCGGGTTTGGCCCCAGGTGCTCCTTGCAGTTCGAGCAGCGCAGCACTCCCGGGCGTCGGGGATGCTGTTCGGGGGTCGTCGGTCCGCACGTCGGGCAGTTGGTTCCGACGCGCGCGACCGGGGGGAACGACACCTCGAGCTTCACGAGGTCGGCGTGTCGGTCGGACGGGCCGATGGCGTCGACCTGGCAGTGCAGTGTCATGCCGCTCCAGCCTTCGAGGGGGAGCACGTAGGACAGCTCGCCCGTCGCCAGATCGGCGGCGGTGATCTCGTGGTTTCCGGGCTGGCTCACTGCTCGTCCACCCATCCGGGGACCACCTCGACGGGGATGTTCTCCTCGTGCCACAGGCGGATGACGTTTGGGTTGTCGTCCCAGGCACGGACCACGTTGTACCTCCGGCGGATGGAGCGCAGCAGCTCCCGCTTGATGACGTAGTCCGGGCGGTAGTCGCCGCGGCCGCGCATCCAAAGCCCGTCGGACGGCACACCGTGCAGGGCGAGCCACATGGCGGTCAGCCGTTCCCAGCGTCGATCGCGACCGGTCACGATGAGTACGGCCCGGCCCTTGGCGTGGGCTTCGCGAGCGGCGTCGACGACGTACTGGTGCGGTTGGCAGTCGATGCTGGCGCGGTGGAACGCGGTGAACCCGCCGGGGCCCTTGATCAGGTGGCGGATGGGTTCGACGTCGACGAGCGTGCCGTCCGCGTCGAAGATCTCTGCGTCCTGGAGCGCTACGGCCGTTGTCACCGGATCTCCTCGTTGTAGGCGCTGATGATCTCCGCGGCCTTGTCCTTGCAGTCGTGGCAGGCGGGCCCCTTCCCGGTTCCGCAGATCGCCGCTGCGAGTGCGTCCGCGGCGCCCGTGGAGGCGATGTTCAGCAGGGCGGCGCCGTTGCCGCGGTGGGTGACGCACGCCTGGGTTTTACCGGGACGCTGACCGCACGCGATCAGGGCGACGCGCTGCTCGAGGGCGCTGGTGTCGCGAACGAGGGTGAGGGCGGTGCTCATCGGTTGCAGTCCTTCGGGGCGCGCGACTTGTGGTGTGCGATGGTGTTGAGCTCGCTGCCGACCTGCTCGTACGCGGTCATCTCCTGGCATGCGGTGCAGCGGTAGGCGATGTAGCGGCGCAAGGGGTCGGTCCGCGACATCGGGTTGCCCTGGCGGCCGCCGGCCATCTCGCCGGGGCCCCGGTCACCGCACCACTCGCACGAGGGATCGTGGTGGGTGATGACGGGCGCGGTCGTCCAACCGGACCAGGTGATCGGGCGGCCGCCGTGCTCGGCGGGCAGAGGCGCCTCGGCGTACACCGGAAGGTCGGGAACTGCCTGCAGGTGGCGGTTGTCGCGGGCTGGCTCGGGAACAGGTTGGGGCAGGGCCTCGGCGACGCCGGCGGGGACGAGGCGGGGCGCCTCGGATTCCGGTTCACCGCGCAGGGAGCGCAGGCAGGCCGGGCAGATGTTCGCTTCGGTGACCGGTCCGTCCCACGGCCGTACGCCGGGGGCCCGTTCGGCGTCGGGCGCGCACTCCAGTGCCACGGTGAACATGGGCACCGTGGGCGCGTTGACGCCCTCGGCGCCGATGTGCAGGAGCGGGCGGCCCGCGGCGCGCACGACCAGGCGGCCGTCCCACTCGGGCCGGGCTGCTGGGGCCTCTACCGCGAGGGCCGTCACGAGTGCTCACCCAGGTCAGCGAGTTGCAGGGCGCCGGCAACGTTGGCCCACATGTTCGCCATGTCCACAGCCGTGCCGCGAAGCCGCACCCACTCCTCGGCCCGCGACGTGTAGGCGGCGGCCTGGCCGCTGTCCCGCTGGACCGCGTGCTCCCTCGCCTGCTGCTCATGGTCGTGCGCGTACTTGTTGGCGTCCTCGGCGCAGTGCGCCCAGGTGGCGGCTTTTCGGGCGGCTTCGGCCGCGGTGGTTTCGCTCATCGGACACGCGCCACGAGGAGGGGCACGAGGCCGGTGGTCTCGGGGTTCTGCCGGTATGCGTTCCGACGGGCGGTGTGCACGTCGCGTCGGGCGAGGCACAGCACGCCGGCCGGGACGTGGCACTCCGGGCACGGCACGGAGTAGGCGCCCTGTCGGAAGCGGGCGGCCGTCGCGTGCGCGGCGTCGTGAGCGGCGTCGGCGGCCGGGGACGGGATGACGGCGGTAAGCAGGGATATCACGCGCGGACGCCCTTCCGGTCCGGGACGGTGATGTGCGGGCGGGCGCCGTCGGGAACGTCTTCAGCAAGCCGGTACAGCCACAGTCCTTCGCCGGTGGGCTCCTCGGTCCGCGCGTACCGGGCTTCACCGCGGCCGGGGTCGCTGTCGTCCCCCCACGCGATCGGGACGGTGAGGGATAGGCCCGGCCCTCCGCCCGGCCCCTGCGTTTCGCCCGGGAACGTCAGGATCACCCCGGAGTACGGCCCGTTGAGGAACTGGATGACGAAGTCCTGCACGGGGCCGTCGATCGCCTCGGCGGCCTTCTGCTTCTGCTGCCGCGCCCAGTCGAAGACCTCAACGGCCGTGGGCGTGGGGGAGTAGCCGAGGAGACCGCGCAGGGCTGCGATGGTACAGAGCAGCTTGCCGTACGCGGCGACCGGGAAGTCGTCCTTCCAGCGGTCGCGGAGGAGCGAGCACGCGGCCTTGTCGGCGATCTCGGCGAGGTGCTCGTCGACGCCGTCGCGGTCGAGGAGGGTGCCGCCGCGGGCGAACGCGGCGATGACCGTGTTGACGGAGCGCGCCCGGTCCCAGATCGGCGTGTGCTCGGGCACGCCGTTGCGGTCGTAGATCTGGAGGGACACGGGGTGTCTGGTGCTCATGGAGGGGCATCTCCTGGGTTAGGGCGAGGGCGGGCCAGCCCTCAGTTCCTGTACGTCGAAGTGCCGGTTCCCGTTACGGTTTCGCCGTTCGCACTGGTCAGCGGGCCGTGCAGTTCGACGATGACGAGGGACATCCGGGCGAAGCCGGTCTCTACGGGCGCACCCATGAGGGGGTTCGGGCCGAGCAGGTGCTCGTGGTCGTCGTCCGGGAGAAGGTGACGAAGGCGAGGCAGATCCGGGTTGGGGGTCACCAAGCCGTCGACGTACGCCTTCGCGGTCGGGGCCCAGTTCCCGGGGTCTCGGGAGCGGTTGAGTTTCCGCGGGTGCAGCACGTAGAAGATGGCCGCGCGTTGGAGCTGTGGGACCTGCATGGGTCGGATGAGGCCGGTGGCGTCCGAGCGGAGCCGCTTGCGGATGCTGTGCTCAACGCTCCAATGCCGGTACCGCTTGTTGCTGGTCAGCATCTCCTCGGCGTACGGCATGAGCAGGGTCCAGTGCCGTCCCGGGTGGGGAAGTCCGGCGAGGAGCGGCTCGACCGCGGGCGGCGTCGGGGTGGACGGTGGGCCCGGGGCCGCTGCCGGCTTCTTCGGGACGGCGGCCGCCGCCGCGGGAGGCTGAGCCCCGCGGCGGCGTTGCGCCAGGATTTCGCGGTACTGCTTGGCGGTGATGCGGACCATGGCGTCAGCCCTCCAGTGCGGCGGTACCGGCTTCGGTGAGTCGCCAACGGTGGCCGCGGACTCCCTTTTGCGTCGCGCCGTACTCCTGGTCCTGGGACACCCAGCCCTTCTTCTGGAGCTTCTTCACCGCGACGTCGACCTTCCGGCCCAGGTGCCCCCAGGCGGCGCGGCTGCGCTGGCTGGTGTCCCGGATCGTGATGCAGCCACGGACGCTGAAGGTGAAGACCATGCCGGAGGAGATGAGCCGCAGCAGGGCCGCCTCGGCGTCCGTCGGCGGGGCCGGAGCGTCTGCGGCGCGGATCTTGGCTGCGTAGTCCAGGCAGCGCACGCAGTTGGGCGGGAGGTCGACGGCATCGCCCAGGTGCAGCGGGTCAGCGCGGCCGGGAGTCTCACACAGCCCCCTGTCCGCGGGATGCTTACGCGCCTTTCCGGAGACGACGTCGGCCGGGGGCACGGCGTGCCGGGTAGAGCCATTCGGGCCCGTGTGCCGCGTGTTCTCGTGCACCGTAAGGGCGACTGGCGCACTACCGGCCACCAGGTTCCAACGGCGCTTCTCCGTCTCCAACTTCACGGCGGCTAGCGTCGCTTCGGCCTTGTGCCGTTGCTCCGCGGCTTCCCGCTCCTCGACGATCCGGCGAGGGAGGGGCGGGTCGAGGTTCAGCTCGTCGGCGGCGACCAGCATCCAGCCGTCGACGCTGGAGACGCGGTCGATCCCGGGGAAGCCTCGCCCCAGTACGGCCGTGCACCAGTCGCGGCCGCGGCGCGCGGACACCTCCGTCATGCGCCGAAGGTCGTGCGGCCCCAGCGGGGGACGGCTCCTCAACTCGGCCTCGTGCCTCAGCTCTTGGTACAGCTCGTACTCCGGCTCCGGCTCGGGCGGAGGGAGCAGGATGGTGACGACCTTGCGACGGGACATCGCGGTTCCTTCCTTCGGGACTCCGGCGGTGCTCTACGCCGGACGGCGCCGTACGGGCGCGCTCACGGACCTTCCAGAGCGCGCGGACAGGGCACGGCGAAAACTGAGGCTGAGCGGAGAATCGTTCTGAGCGAAGAATCGAACGGCTCGAACGGGGCGGGTTGTTACGCCTTGACGGGGGCCACGGCAGCGACCGAAGCGATCAGCGCGCGGCCCAACCACCGCGGAACGCCGGGGAAGACGCGAACCAGGAGCAGGCCGGCCGCGATCGTGAGGGCGAGCGACAGGTTCTCCAGGACCCATCCGACGGCGCCGATCACCGCGGCGACTACGACACCGAGCGTGCCGAGGACGGGCGGGACGAGGGTGGGGTATGCGAGGGCCAGGAGGGCGCAGGCGTACGCGAGGAGCTTCAACTTCGCAATGGAGAGCATGAGTTCAGCCCTCCGTCTGCTGCTGGCCGTAGAAGCCGTTGTTCGGGTCGGTGGTGTCGGAGAGGTGGACGCGCCATCCGTCCGTCGTCTTCACCAGCGGGTCCTCGTCGGTGCCCGGGTGCCCGTCCGCCGCGCAGATGTTCCGCAGGCCCTCGTGGTCGCGCTTCTGCTGGCCCGTGCTGATCCAGCCCGCCATGGCGGTGCTCCTTCGTTCGGGACTCAGGGCGGTGCTCTCCGCCCTTCGAGGAAGACTCTACGGGGTTACTAGTGAGTAGCCGACAACAACTGTGATTGTTGTCGGTAAAGTTGGCGGCGCGTCAGAACCACAACACGAGGGCGGGGTACGCATGGCCGCGAAGCGGTGGGAAGACATGGACGAGTGGGAGAGTCTGGCCCACAGGCTGAGATGGGCCGGGCACGAGGCGCGCGACGTTGAGAGCCTGGTGCGCATCGCCGGCGCGCAGAAGGCCGGCGCCCGCGTCATCGAGCGCATCGAGCAGAAGCTGGCCGACCACAACATCGGCCACCTGCCGACCAAACTCCCGACCGACAGCACGCGTCGCGTCCTGCTCTACAGCAAGGAACACGACGGGATCGGCTACCTCCTGAGCCTGGTTCACGAACTCGCCCTCCAGGACCCGGCGGATGAGCTGAACGCGACGGTGCACCGCCTGGACTTTGCCCTCAAGGAAGTCACGTCGCTGAAGCTGAACGCCGACCGTAGAGGAGTGAACCGGCCGTGGAAGCCGTGAGCGCCGTCGACGGGCAGAGTCACTACGGACCCTCTGCGGAGGCGCGGCAGTGAGCGTGACGAAGGGCAGCGGGCCGAGCGTCAACTTTCCGCCCGTGCTCAATGGGCTCGACTTCTTGGAGAGCACCGTCGATCTGCTCTCCGTGCAGGAAGAGGTACCGCCCCGGAACCTGAAGTACGCCGTGGTGCACCTGGCATCCGCGGCCGAGACGTTGTTCAAGGCGCGGCTCGCGATGAAGAACCCTGCCCTCGTGTGGGCAACGCCCGACGGTTACGACCCGGCCAAGCATGCACGAGGGGACTTCAAGAGCTGCGGCTGGGAGGACGCCCGCAAGCGAGTCATCAAGGAGTGCGACCTTGAGGCCATGCTGCTGGAACCGCGGCACTTCAAGGCCCTCGCTCAGATGCGCAACCGCTTCGCGCACGTCGGAGTCACGGAGAGTGCCATCACTGTCGAAGTGCTCACGACGCCCGTGCTCGACAACCTGCTCACCTTCGTACGCGAGGACTTGCTGCCCTTGGTAGAGGAAGAGGAGCTGACGCTTGCCGAGCAGGCCGTGGAACGCATCCGCCCGGGGCTGGGCCGCATCCAACGTCTCGTAGACCGGCGCATAAAGCCCGCCCGGGAGCTGTTGGGCCAGTTTCCCACCATCCTCGGTTGTCCTGTCTGCGCAGCACTCGCAGTCCCTGTACATGGCGGCGCCGATCTTGCCTGCGTGGTCTGTGACTCCCACCTGGGCCCACCGACGGAAGCAGCCTGGATCTACGCGGACACCTCGGAGCACGAGATCATCACTGGTGGCGGCCCATCCCCGGTGCACCAATGCGATGAGTGCGGCACAGAAGCCGTGACCGATGTACCAATCGGCGGTGACGGCGAAACCTCGACGCTACTTTGCCTCTTCTGCGGGATCGAATGCGCGGGAGTCTGCGGATACTGCGGTCTCGCCGTCAGCACCTTCGCCATCCCGGAAGCAGACATGTGCGGCAACTGTGTCGAGCACAGAATGCAACGCTACTGACTACCGCCATATCGAAAGACTGCACCCCCGATTGTTGGAAGTGGAGCGACCGATGACTGATACGCCGTGGAAGACGTACGCCGAGATGATCGCCGAGGTTGACCGAGGTTGGCGGCAGACGAGTGTGCAGGAGCTGCTGGCGGTGGCGGGCGAACGTAAGGCAGGGCGGCGCATTATCGCGGCCATTGAGCGCGAACTCGCAGCCCAACGCGTCGGGTACTTTCCCACGCAGCTCC
Organism: Streptomyces sp. NPDC048584; assembly: GCF_043199595.1. NCBI lineage: Bacteria > Bacillati > Actinomycetota > Actinomycetes > Kitasatosporales > Streptomycetaceae > Streptomyces > Streptomyces sp. NPDC048584. The sequence continues at coordinate 55,108 of NZ_JBICWF010000004.1, read as the reverse complement.
CGACTGACCAAACCGCCTTCGTTCTGCTCTACAACCAGGACCTGCAGGGAGTCGGAAGCCTCCTTCACCTGGTTCGACAGCTCACCGAGACGGGCACGTCTACCAACTCGCAGATCATCACCCTGCACGCGCTGCTGCATCAGCTCCAGGCGAAGCCCGCGGAAGACGCGACACCGGAATGAACCTGCGCGACCAGGACGAGATCGTTGACGCCGAGCTCGTCGAGGACGGAGAGCTGGTGCGCGCCGCGCCGGCTGTACGCCCGCTCGTCGACGAACACACGGTGCTAATGCCCGGTGAGGAGATCCCGACCAGCGACGATCCGCGCACGACGTACACCGAGCGCGACCTATACGTCAGCGAGGAGACCGCCAAGGCCCTGAAGGAGGCCGAAGAGGAGGGGTCCCCGCAGCGCAAGACCGCGATGGACCTGTTCAAGGCGTGGTGTGCGGAGCAGGGGCGGGTGGCCAAACCGTGCACCACGGCGACGTACACCGAGTACGGCCGTCACCTGATGTCGCGTGGGCTCAAGGTCACCACGATCCGGCACTACATGTCGCTGATCCGGACGTCCATGCCGCCCGGGAAGAAGCCGGACAACAGCCTGTTCCTGCTGCTCCTGGCCCAGTACCGGAAGAAAAACAAGCGGGCGCTCCGCAGGAAGGAAGCCTTCCCGATCACCCTGCCGTACCTGGTCCCAATGATGGAGAAGGCGGAGGCGGACGACCGGCCGATCGGCTGGCGTGACTCGGCGATGCTCGCCTTCGGGTACCGGTTCCTCGGGCGCAGCATCGAAGACGTCGACCTGGACCTCGAGGACCTGATGATCCTCGACAACATGGTCACGGTGTGGCTCGCCGAGGACAAGACACACAAGGGCGAGGAACAGACCCTCTACCTCCACGACCGGGAAGACCTGTGCCTGGTCTTCCGGATGCGTCGCTGGGTCAACTACCTCGCTGAGCAGGGCATTACTACCGGTCCCGTATTCCGGGAGGTCAAGCGCAACGGCATTGTCGCCTCGTCGGAGACCCGGGCGAAGACGGCCACCAAGCGCGGTGACTACCTGCGCCCGCAGACCGTCAACGAGCGGGTGAAGCTGTGGTTCGCCAAGGCCGGGCTCAAGACGGACGGCCGACCCGTTTCCTCGCACAGCCTTCGCGCCGGCGGCGCCACCGACCTCGGCATGAACGGGGCGACGGACGAAGAACTCGAGGAGGCCGGGCGCTGGAAGAAGGGCTCTCGCATCCCCCGGGAGAGGTACGTGCGCCCGGCCAAAGACACGTCCAAGGACCCCTTCAAGAGGGTCCCGATGTACGACCCGGAGACCAAAACGCAGAGTTGATCTGGAGAAACAGCGGGCGGGCGACTTCCCAACGCTGACGGACCGCACGGGTACGCGCCGACGAGCGCGTACCCGGTACCGGGATGGTTGCTATTCCAGGATGTCCAGGGTAGGCAGGGCATCCACGATCTTCATCGTCTCCAGGCTCACGGTCACGATCCGCTTGAGTAGATCGACGATGTAGCGCGGATCATCCGACCAGTCGTTGGGATCGTTGACGATGCCGCTTGCCTTATCCGTCTTGACGTAGTAGCGGTCAATGAGCCACTCGATTGCAGAACGTCCGCCGAGCTGGTAGCGGTACGCCTCTTCTGGGACATTCGAGAGGGTAACGCGGCTGTTGTAGATGACCGTCGACTTATCCTTCTCGCCCTTGCGGGAGGGGAACTTCATCTTGGTCGTGACGCGGTACAGCTCGGACGGGGATGTATCGGCGGGGGCGGTGACTTTCTCCACGATCCCTGCGTACGGCTCCGCAGCTTCGTAATTGAGGTGCAAATCAGCGAGCTTGCGGCCTGCATCGACGAAGCCTTGGAAGTCCCGGGCCTTGGGGATGCGGGGTAGTGACTTCCTCAGGTCGGCGGCGAACTGCTCGCGGTAGGCAGTGGAGTGCAGCAGGCCATAGACGTAGTAGAAGAGATCATCCTTGGTGATCGTCTCGTCGGCGTAGGTCTCCTTGTAATTGCGCAGCGTGGCGTCCGAGATGTTGTCGCCCCGCTCATACCCTGTTTCCTCAACGGCGGAAAAAAGGTCATCTCCTCCACCGAGCTCACGGTAGGTGTAGCGGGGGAAGAACTGTCCATTACCAGATCCCCAGAAAGCGAGATCTGGGATCTGGTTCATCGCGCACACAGAGAAGGGCTTTTCGATGCCAAGTCCGGGTACGTAGAAGCCGAAATTTTCGGTTTCTGGTGAAGGGAAAGCGTCAGGCATCCGTGAAACCCGATGATTGAAGTCACCGTCGAAGTACAGGAACTGCTTACAGAAAGGTCGATAGACTGCCTCTACGACCTTTCCGCTGGAGAACGCGACATTCTTTGCCCTCGCCACCTTTGGGATGAGGCTCGAAGACCAGCTTATCCTCTTCTGGTCGCGATCGATGAACCTCTCTGCATCCTTGGGTGTTGGCTTTGAAATGCCGTTCTCGGCACACTCTTCTCTGAATCCATCAACCTGGCGATTGTAGAAATCGATCGTGGTCTGCATCTTCTGGGCAAGCTTGTCTTTTGAGTAGCTATAGGCCCAGGCGTCTCGACTAGTCAGGACGCCTTGCGAGAAGGTCTCGAAAAATGCGGGGCCCTGCTGCGCACTCTTCTCTGTTTTCTCTCCGAGGGGTTGAAAGGTGGAGAATCGCTCATCGCGATGGTTGATCCAGTCGCCTTCGCGGCTCGGAGTGACCTTCTGCCACTCCACCTTTTCCAGGCCCTGTCCAGCCAAGATGCTGAGCTTTTTCGTGCGGTCCAGATAATCGCCAATATCCCGGTAGTAGATGCTGCAGTCAGCGTCTTCACTTTCCGGTGTGGTGGCCTTCACGAGGATCAGGATGGCCACGGTGTTCTGGCTTCCCGAGCCGAAGATCTTGCCACCTTCCTTCTCCCAGTCGGCGCTTCGCTGGTTCCCTCTGAGGTTATAACAGTAGATCGCGTCAAATTCCTCGACGAGCGACTTCCGGAGGCCGTCGGCGCTATTCCCGTCGATGTATCCGCCGTTCGAGACGAAACAGATGACCCCCTCATTCTTGATGCGGTCTGAGGCCCACCGGATCGCGCGGATGTACGAGTCGTAGAGCGACTTTTTCGTCTTTGCTGTTGACAGTGCCGCGTATGTGGATTCGATCCTGCCGTCCAATGCAGGATATGCCTGGTTCTGATTGTCGTCGTTCTGGCTATCCTGTCCGACCGAGTAGGGCGGGTTGCCGATGATGACGCGGATGTCTTGCGCCTGCTGCTTCGTGACGCGCTCGCTGTTGCCTTCGAGGACGCCGAAGAGCTTCTCGACGTTGCTTTCAGCGAGCTGGAAGGTGTCGGTCAGAACGATGCCCTCGAATGGAACATATTCCTCGCCCTGGTGCTGGTCGTGGAAGGCGGCCTCGATGTTGACCGCAGCGATGTAGTACGCGAGGAGCACAATCTCGTTGGCGTGAAGCTCGCTGACGTACTTGCGCAGCAGGTCTTCCGGTTTGATGAGTCCGGACTGGAGGAGCCGCACGATGAAGGTGCCGGTGCCGGTGAAGGGGTCGATGACGTGGACACCCTCATCGGACAGGGATGAGCCGAAGTACTTGCCGAGGGCTTGGTCGGTTGCGCGGAGGATGAAGTCCACGACCTCTACGGGCGTGTAGACGATGCCCAGGGCGTTGGCGGTCTTCGGCAAGGCCGTCTTGAAGAACTTCTCGTACAGCTCGGTGATGACGCGCTGGCGGCCCTCGTGGTTGTCGATGCCCTCGGCCCGCACGCGCACGGACTCGTAGAAGGCATCCAGCTTCTTCGCCTCTTCGCCGATGGCCTGGTCTTCCAGGGTGTCCAGCATGCGTTGCATGGCCTGGGAGACCGGGTTGTGCTCGGAGAAAGCGTAGTCCTTGAACAGGGCGTCGAAGACCGGCTTGGTGATGATGTGCTGGGCGAGCATGTCAAGGGCATCTGCGCCGGTGACGCCAGGGTTTATGCTCCCCCGCAGTTCCTCGACGAAGGTTTCGAATGCTGCCTTCTTTTCCGGGAGTTGGAGAGCGGCCTTGATGCGGGCCTTGTGCTTCTCGGCGATCTGGGCGATGTCATTGGCCCAGTCCTCCCAGTACTGTCGCTCGCCGCACTTGGTGACGATCCGGGCGTAGATCGCCTCGCGCCAGTCCTCGATGTCGAAGGCACTCTGTACCCAGCGAGCGGCGGCGGCATCGCCCTGAGTGTTGCCGTCGCCGAGGGACTCCGTCTCCGGGCCGGCGTGGCCGACCATGATGTTGTCGGGCCGCTTCTTGTTCAGTTCCAGCTGATTGACGGTCGCGTTGAAGCGGTCGTCGTGGGCGCGCAGTGCGTTGAGGACCTGCCAGACGGTCTTGAAGCGCTGATTCTCCGAGAGAGCCTTCTCCGGTGGCATGCCCGCGGGAATGCCGACCGGGAGAATGATGTAGCCGTACTGCTTGTCGTCGGCCTTCCGCATGACGCGGCCGACGGACTGGACGACGTCCACCACGGAGTTGCGCGGGTGTAGGAAGAGCACCGCGTCCAGGTCGGGGACGTCGACGCCTTCGGACAGGCAGCGGGCGTTGGAGAGGATGCGGGCCTTGTTCTCGCCGGGGTCCTGCTTGAGCCAATCCAGCAGCACGTTGCGGCGCAGGGTGTTGTAGGTGCCGTCTACGTGCTGGATCTCGCAGTGCAGGATGTTGTCGTCGGTGCCGTCGTAGGCTTCGACGACCTCCTCGAAGAGCTCGGTGATCTTCTTGGAGTCGGCAATGTTCTTGGCGAAGGCTACGGCGCGCTTCATGGGCGCTTCGCCGTCCTGGAAGCCGCTTCCGTCGGCGAAGGCGCCGGTGCGCTTCGCCAGGCCGTTCCAGCAGCCGATGATCTTTACGGCGTCGTCGAGGTTCGACAGCTCGCTATTCTGGTCGGCGAGTTGCTGCTGCAGTGACGCGGCGGCGTACTCCTCGTCGACGGTGAGGATCAGTACCTTGTAGTCGGTGAGCAGACCTTGCTCGACCGCCTTGCCGAAGCCGAGCCGGTGGAACTCCGGGCCGAACAGCGACTCGTCGTCCATCGAGACCAGGGCGGCCTCGTGCTGCTTGGCGTCGGTCTTCGTGTCGTCGCTGAAGATCCGCGGGGTCGCCGTCATGTAGAGACGGCGGGCGGCCTTGATGTAGTCGTTGTTGTGGACCTTGACGAAGCTGGACTCGTCCGCCGTCGTCAGAGAAACGCCAGTCGTACGGTGCGCCTCATCACACAGGATCAGGTCGAACTCGCCGAGTCCCGCCTGCTGGGCCTGCGCGACCGCCGCGATCGATTGGTAGGTGGAGAAGACCACGGTCAGCCCAGGACCGGCCTCCACGCTGGTCACCTGCTCGATCAGTTTGGCCGGGCTGGTTGTGGCGGGGAAGGCCAGGTCATGCGTGGCCATGTCCTGAAGATCGCTGGCTGCGGCCTGCTTGCTGACCTTCGTATCGGAGCAGACTGCGAAGCTGGTCATCGGGACCTGGACCTGCGCGGTCCACTCCCGCAACGTCTGCGACAGCAGCGCGATGGACGGCACCAGGAACAGGATGCGCGTGTGCTCGCCCTCGCCCCGCTCCGCCCGCTCACGCTGGACCCGCTCCACGATCTTCAGACCCGTGAACGTCTTGCCCGTGCCGCAGGCCATGATCAGCTTGCCGCGGTTGTGCTTCGTGAAGCCCTCGAAAACAGCGTCGATTGCCTCGTGCTGGTGCGGGAGAAGGGTTTTCCTGCGCTTCAGTTTGAGCTCGAGGTTCTCACCGGGCTTCGGCCAGACGATGGCACCCCAGTCGATGAGACTCTCGTTGATCTGCGCGAGCCCGACGCGGGTGACCGGGATCTGCTGGCCGTCCAGCGCTGCCTCGGCGAGGGGGCCCCACTTCTCCGTCGTAGAGATGATCATGCGGCGCTTGAAGTCGCCCTTGCCGGACGCGGTGAAGAACGAGTCTATGTCCGCCTTCTGGACCGTGTGATCCGGCTCATAGAACTTGCATTGGATCGCGCAGAGCCCGCCGGTCTCACGATCCTGGGCCACGAGATCGATGCCGACATCCCGCTTGTCACCCTCGGCTCCTGGCCAGTCGGTCCACATCCATACCTGGCTGAACTGTTGGGTCCACTCCGGGTCAGTCCGCAGGTACTGGACCATGAGCTGCTCGAAGCGAGTGCCGAGGTCACGGTTCGTGTCCGAACTGTTGCGGATCATGCGGAGGACGTCGTGTACCGAAGTGGCCACTGAGTGTCGTACCTCTCTCGTGGTATGGCGGTCCATAGGCGTACGCGTGCCGGAGCCACGCTAGACCAGGCCACCGACAGGAGGGCGCGTCACGGCGAGGTCCAGCGTGTATGCCCTGCTCAAAGGTATCGATCCGGACATCTTCTGCGGCCAGAAAGCAGGTCTAACGCCGTAGCAGCACCGGTTTCTTTCAGTTGAGGAGACCGCGGCGGCGCGGCTGGTTCAGCGGCTCAGGCTCGTACACGGCCAGCAGAGCGGCCTCGGCCCGGTCAGGACTTTTCATTCCGCGGGCCTTCATCGTCTTCTTCGACTCGATGATGCTGTACCCGGCGGTGTTCGATCCGAGCTTGGGCGTGGAGAGTTGGATTCCGGCCTGCCGGTCGACGCGCAGGCGCAGCCGGCCGGTGCCGGTCGACGGGTCAGGCTGGAGGAGCGCCCGGGTGGCGAGCCACATCTCGTCTCGCTTGCGGTACGGGCGCATGACGGCGCCCGGGTCGTCCTGCGACGGTGATTCGGACACCATGACGCCCACGATCTGCGCCTGGTGGGTGCCGTTCTCCGCCCATACCTCCAGCATGCTGGTGGCGCCGTGGCCGATGCCGTTCTTGTCGATCTTCACGCGTACGGGGTGGGGCGAGTCCAGGGCGTCCGCGAGGCGCTGCGCCGCGCGGATCTCCTCCAAGATTTTCTCGGCGACCTTCACCTGGTTGTCGTTGGCCATGCCAGAGCTGGCGTGCCGCATCTCGATCGCATCGCCCACGGCTCTGTAGATCGTGAATTCGTCGCCGCCGTCCGCGGCAACGTCGACGCCGAGGCGAACCCAGGCGCCTTCGCGCACGGTGTGCTTGGCGGTCTCACCTTCCAGACCGAGGTCGCACAGCCGGTGCCAGCCGGCCCCGGTCGGGTCGTCGTTGTTCTGAGCTTCCTCGACCCAGGTCACGGGTATCGCGAGGCCGCCACCGCCCTTCGGGAAGCGGGCGTGCACCTTGGCGATGACGTACGGATGATCTTCGCCGTACTCGCGGATCGTGCGGTCCACCCATTCCTGATCGGGGAGGTGGACGGCGAGGGAGTGCGGGGGGACACCGTCGGGACAGTCATTGCAGTACGGGACCCGTTCCTTCGTGATGGCCGGGGAGGCGAACGTTGCGATGGGGATCGTGACCGTTCCCCGTTCCTCGGGGTCCTCGCCTTCCTCGCACAGCGTCTCGAACCAGCTCCGCGGGTCATCCATCGCGGGGTTGCCGATGGCCAGCATCCGCGCATCGCCGGTGAGGAGGTTGTTCGTGCCGTTGCCGATCGTGCGGGCGATACCGCCAGCCTCGTCGACGACGATGAGCAACTTCGGCGTGCCGTGGATGCCCTGCATCGCCGCTTCGTCGTTCTCGGGCGCCGTGAAGCCGTACGCCACGATGACGTCATTGCCCCACTGATCAGGGATTTTCCACTGGGTGGTGTCGCAGTATCCGGGCAGGCCCGCGCGAGCGACGGTCTTCCTGATGTGCGGCCAGAGCTGGTTTCGTACCTGTCGGAATCGGGTCGCGGTAGTGACGATGACCATGGTCCCGGGGGCGTTGACGGCTCCGGCCCAGGCGACCAGGCGTCCGGCGATCCAGGTCTTCCCGACGCCGAAGCCGGCCGGTACAGCGATGCGCTTGTGGAACGGGACGGCGTCGACGATCTCGCGCTGACGGCTCCAGATGCTTTCGCCGAGGACGTCCTCGATGAAGCCGCTGGGGGTGTCGTGCCAGAGCCCATACATCGAGCCGGTGGCCCGTTCGACCTCCCGCATGACGTGCGGCCGTTCGCGGGCGGTGAGGTCGTGCTTGAAGGCGCGGCGCCTGGCGGGCACGGGGGCCCGGAGGAGAAGGTCGGCGACGTTGGCCGCGTCGCGGGACTTGACACCCGGCTGACGCCCGTTGCGCAGCTCCCGGGCCGGTGGGACCACGCGGGGGCGGGTGGTGGGCGAGAGCTGCGTGCGGGACATGGCGGGAAGGTGGCGCCCGCGGGGATCTAGTGTCGCGGCCTGGCCGAGCGGTCCATGCCCAGAACGTCGGCCAGGCCGCGGGGGTCCGGCGAGGCCCGCACTGAGCGGCCGCGGCCTGCCGGAAGTCTGTTGCCGGGGTGAGGCCCTGCACCGGGGAGGTGGAGCAGGGCCGTCACCCCGGCCGGGGGGTGCTGGCTGGAGTGCTTTCCCCGGGGGGATCTCGGGGGCAGGGGGCCAGCCGCACTCTGTAGTACGTCGCGCGCCGGATTCTGTTACGCCTTGTTGACGGTCGGCGGCTTCTTGCGCCAGAACTCGGCGCGGACGTCGCCGAAGGGGGAGCGATCCATCATCAGCAGGCGCTCGACGCTGATCGGGCGGGCGTCGAGGGTGACGGGGATGCGCGGCGCGGTGCCGTCGAGGACGTCGAGGTCGATGCCCGCGGTCATAAGCCACGCGGGCAGCTTGCCCTCGGCGGCTTTCACGCGGGCCTTCTCCTCCTCGCTCAGCGGCACGCCCCACGGGCGGGTGTCGAGGGGGACGGTGGTGACCTCGGCGACGCTGAACGGGAAGCGGTTCGTCACCGGGGCCTCGGCGGACGGCTTCGGGTTCTGGCTCACCCCCTCGATGAGGGTCAGGACCGCGGCGACGGCCGCGCACCCGAGGCAGCACTCCTCCTCGGCGTCCTCGTCGGCGGCCGCGGGTTCCGATGTTTCCTCGGCGGCCGGCTCCTCGACGGCGGCGGCCCGGGTGGCGTCGAGGCTGGCGAGCAGGTCCTGCTCCTCCTCGGCCCGCCGTATCGACTGCCGGAAGATCTCCATCTCCGACTCGACGACGCCGCGCTCCAGCGGGGAGAGCTGGAACCACGGGGTGGAGTCCTGTCCGGCGCTCTGGAGGAACGCCCGGCGGGTCTCGTAGAAGTGCCGGGTCAGGTTCGGCGGGAGCACCGTGTGCGGGGGCATGGATCGCATCGTCATGTCTGGGGGAACGCCAACGGCCGGATTCTGTGACACCCCTCCCCCTTGCCGCCCTGTTGCTGCGCTTGGGGCCGCTTCGAGGGTCCTTCGGAGGCGATGCACGCCGATGCCTGAGCGAAGCGAAGGCATCGGAACTCTTACTTCATTGTGGTGCTTGATCTTGTTACTAAAGGCGCCTGATCTACCGGCGACCGGACTACCGGTGCCCGTCCCACCGGAAGCCGGATTTCCAGGCCCCGGTGACCGGCGCCTGATAATCAGGCCCCGGCCTGACCTGCGGGCAAAAAGGAGACCGGCCCCGAAGGTGCTCGGGGCCGGCCTGGGAGTGTGCGGCGGATCGGTCAGCGCTTGGCGGCGCGCTCGCGGGCCGCGCGGGCGGCTGCCTGCTGCTGCCAGATCAGCTTCTTCTGCACGCCGGCGTGCTCGGCGATCCTCGGCCCGTCCCATCCGTACGGCTCCTCCGACAGGGCAAGCGCGGCATCCCGCATGAACACCACGGCGGCGCCGCGGCGGGCACGCGCCTCGGCGACGACGGTAGCCAGCTTCGGCAGCTTCTCGTCGGCGTCCCCAACGAACGGCACGCCCGCTTCCCGGGCCGCCTTGACCAGCTCAGTGCCCGGGAGGTCGGGAACGGGCCGCAGCTCGTAGTGGCCGCTCTCGGTGCGCACTCGCTCAGGGCCGCCGTAGAACGCCTTGCTCAGGACCTCGCGGTAGGCGGTCGGCGTGACACCGATCGCGCCAGCGAGACCAGGAACGTGCTCGTAGAACCACAGGGAGGCCACGGCCTTGTCGCGGTCATCGAGGTGCAGTGCGACCTCGGCGTCCGCTTGGCGGATGACCTCGGCGGCGCGCTCGATCCGGTCGTCCGGGCGAGTGATCCGGCCCAGCTCCTCCGTCACGGCGCGCTCCGCGGCCTCGCGGAGGGCCTTGAAGTCGGTCTTCTCGATCTTCTTCTTCGAGTAGGTGATCCCGGCCTTGGGCATGGCTGCCATTCCCGTCTCAAGCTGTGGCGCGGGGCTGCGCCTCACGCCGACTGGGGTTACCCCACGCCTGCGCACAGCCGGAAATGATACAGCCACGAGAGCGGAGTGTCAGCGCACAGGTACTTACCTGCATCGAAGCACTACGAACGCGACGCCGCCGACGATCAGAACCCGTCCTTGGCCGTTTCTCGCCCGGGTCTGGCCGGGAGCTGGGTCGCGGGGGGTGTCCGTGATCGCGATCCGCCCAAGGCCGAGGTTCGGGCCCTGGGGGAGACGGACGACCCAGAGGAGCCACGGCCCGAGCCGCAGTCCGCGCGGCCGCCGTACGCGGGTCTTGCAGCCAGCCTCTGAACGGTGCCCTGAGTGAGGACGAGCCAAGCAGCAACCCCGACTCGCCACAACGCGCATTAGCGGCGCTTGCGGCTCACCGCTGCATGCGCTTCAGGATCTTTTCTTCTGCACGGTCAATGGATTTTTGCGTAGCCAAGAACTCCTCCAAACAGGCCGAACGTATTTCTTCCAGTGCCTTCATGCACAGAAGCGACTCAACGTTAAGGCCGTCAGGATGTCCTTGTACTGCATGCGAGAAAGTGACTTGAAGGAGCGAACTAAGCGCCAAGTCGGCTGGTCCGGTCAGGCCAACGTTGATCTTTCCTGAATGCCGAAGCGTGACGCCACGCATTTCGATGAAGTTGTTGGCAAGCCCCCTGGAACCGCAATGCACTTCACTACTGGCCGACTGATAGTGCGGCCTAACGTGACTAAGGGATGCCTTCTTTTCAAGTGCGCGCAAATTGTCATCGGGCGAAAACTTTTTAGCCCAGCCATACTCACGCGCGAAGCTCTGCCCGTACTTCGCAATTACGTCGTCGTACCTTGCCTCTAGTTCATCGAGATATTCCTGCTCCAGTGGCTCCTCACCAAGGATCTCGTGATCCTTCTGGAACTGAAGAGCGTCTCGCCGCAAGGTGACAATTTCATGATCCAGGAACCGTTCAGCCAGGTCGCTATGGTCTGGATCCGCAGCCGAGTCCGCGATGATGCAAGCAATGACAGCCGCCTCGTGCAGCGTGCGACAACGCGCCAGGGCTCCCCTGGGGTATCCCTGGGAGAGGAGGGCCAGAACCTCGCCTGCAATACGAGACGCAGTGACATGGAGCCCCGTGAGAGCTTCTAGCGTGTGCACCTGGGCGGAGGTGAGGCCATCCCTCTCCCTATTAGACACCTTCTCGCCCAATTCGATACATACAGCATGAACTATGATATAGAGGTCGAATGCCTTGCCCCAACGCTTCCGGATCCGCCGGTCATACCCACGCTCCATTCGATTATTGGCCCTGAGAGACCGCTTATTGCGCATCATCGAGAGGGCCAGCTGGGGCGCCATCATGTCGATGAATTCAGGTACCGCTTTGGAGACCAGCTCGTCGACACGCTCGGGGTCGAAACCATCCCGAACTTTATCCATCACGGCGTCGCTGATCATTCGCCTGAGGAAGTCGTCATCTCCGGCGTGGCGGGAACGGTGAAACTTCTGGAACATGGAGACCTTCTGCGGCTAGTTTGGTCGGCATCTTAGCTCGCGAGTAACCGGCTCTGTACTGATTTTTTCGCTTCCCAGTCACAGCATCTGAACGAGACCTGGGGCCGTTCGAGTCGCTCGCCAGCAGACGACTACGCTCAGCCCCGGCCGACCTCTCTTCGTCCATACTCTGTCTCAATGGGTGACGTCCTTCCGACGTGCCTCGCGCTCGGCCTTACGGTGCTGGTAGTCGGCCCACTCGCCTCGCGGCAGCAGTGCGCACACGATCAGCGACAGGCGCCCGACGACGACCTGCAGGCCGCTCCTCTTCGCGTTGGCCTCCGGCCCGTACCGGGCGAAGCCGATCGCGAAGAACGCCGGGTAGTTGTCCCGGCGTACGAGGTACACGCCGGCGGTGAACCGGCCGACGTCGACGAAGTGCGCCCGCCGGATGGACGTGAACAGCTCCAGCACGAGGAACACGGCGGCCGCGCTCAGCGACCAGCACCACCCCAGCACCAGGGCGATCAGCAGGCTCATGGTCCATTCACCGGCGCGGTACCGGCGCTGCGGCGTCCAGAGCGGCGGCCGAAAGCGGACGGTGCCGGGGAGCGTCTGGTACCCGAAGATGCTGGTGGCGTCGCCCTCCCACGAGTAGTGCATGGTTGACCGGTCGGAGTACGAGGCCTTGTGCGGGCCGTCGTGGTCGACGAGGCGCTGGCACCGCCAGCCCTGGGAGCCGACGAGCGCGGCCGGGATCGCGGGGCACTGGCGACGGCGCTTCATCGCCGCCCCCAGGAGTACAGGAACTCGGCCACGGCGTCGAAGAGGCCTTCCATCGCGGCGGCGATCCAGTCCGTTCGGGACGTCGAGGAGCCGCGGGTGCGGCGGCGGCGCTTCATCGGGCGGCCGCCACGGTCGTGGCGCGGACGCCGTCCGGGGTGAGCCGGTATTCGCTGCCGTCCGGGTAGCGCACCAGGACCTCGCCGGGGAGCTGCGGCCGGCGCACCTTCCACCCGGCCTCGTACGACTCCCGCGGGTTGTCCTCGAACCAGCCGTTGCACACGGTGCAGGCGGTCAGCAGGTTGTGTGCCTGGTTGATCCAGGGCTCCCGCGCCCCGCCCATGCCGCGGTTCACCCGGTGGTGGACGGTCAGGTTCTCCAGCGCTCCGCAGCGCACACAGGCGCCGCCGTCGCGGTCGTAGACCATGGCCTTCACCACGTCGGTGGGGCCGGTCCGTCGTCGTGCCACAGCACTGGTCTCCTCGTCTGCCCCGGGCGCCGGATCGCTGAGTCGCGGTCCTGGTCGGGCACGCCCCGGGCGAGGCGGGGAGAGTGGACGGCGGCCGCGCCTTACGTCGCGTCCTCGGCCCGGCGCCAGCCCGCGGCCGTGCACGCCGGACACGGCCGTCCCAGGTGCTCGGTCGCCGCCTGGCGAAAGCGGCGCGTCTCCCATCGCAGGTGGAGGACGTAGCGGGGCACGGCCAGGGAGATCCCGAGCCGTGATGGCGGGATGTCCGGGCAGTAGTACGACGTCGTACGCCCGTTGCTCTTGACGACTGCGTGCAGCACTCGCTTCCACAGCCCCGGCGGCCGCTTGCCCCGGGGCCCGTAGAACTCCTCGCGGGTCTGCACGAGGGTGCTGAGCGACAGCTTCGGCGCCCCCAGCCCGCTCAGGGACCAGGTGCGAGAGGTGGCGCCCTCGTCCGCGAACCGCTGGAAGCCGAGGTACACGCCCCCGGGCAGGCGCGTGGAGTCGAAGCCGGTCATGCGCATCAGTTGCTCCTCACGTTCTCGCGGCGCAGCCGGAGGCGGCACAGCTCGGCGTACTCGGCCTTGGACTCCACGCCCATGGAGTCGAAGCCCTCCAGGCGGGCGGCCTCGAGCGTTGTGCCGGTACCGGCGAACGGGTCCAGGACGATCCCGCCGGGCGCGGTGAGTAGCCGGACCAGCCAGCGCATCAGCGCGACCGGCTTCACCGTGGGGTGCACCGTGCCGTCCGGGAGGCGCGGCCGCTCACTGGTGGGGGCCTTGGCCTGGTAGCGGAACGCCGGGTAGAAGCGGGAGGCGCCCCCGGAGTCCGCGCCCCGGACCGGCTTGCACACGGTCTGGCCCTTGAAGTCGCCGTACACGTCGCGGAACTTGTCCGAACCGCGGCGCCGCGGGTTCGCCCCGGAGGTGAGCCGCCCCGACTGGCCGTCCAGCTCAGCGACCGGGCACCCCTGGGCGCAACCGTCCGCGCAGCCGTCGACCATCCATCCCGCCTCGTCGACGGCCCACGCGTGCGACAGCAGCACGTTGGTCGGCCAACGCCCCTCGGCGTCGCCGGGCGGGGTCTTGCACGCCGCCGTGTTCATCGCGCCGGTGCCGTGCGCCAGGACGTTGGAGGCGACCGTGCCCTCGAGCGGCTTCCGCGCCAGGACGATCGGCTCATGGCCGGGCTTGAGGGCGGTGTTCCAGCCGTCCCAGCGGGTGGCCTCGGCGGTCGCCGGTGCGGTCACGTCGAACATGTCGGACTGGAGTTGCGGGAACACCCCGGAGCCGCCCCGGACCCGGTGCCCCTTGCCGATGACCTCCCGGTCCTCCCACGCCTCCCCGGGCGCGTTCTTCCGCCCGTTCAGCTCGTGCACCAGGTCCTCGACGCTGATGGGGGCCTCGAACCCCATCTCCGCCTTCAACTGCTCCCACTGCTCGACGGTCGGGACGGCGGCGGTCTTGCTCTGTGTCGTCCAGTGCTGCGCCATGCCGTTGAAGCCGAACAGGGCGTCGATCTGCGGGTTCGTCCAGCCGACGGAGTCGCGGAGCGCGGCGAACTCGGCGGTGAAGCGGCGGCGGGCGGGGTGGTCGTCGCGGCGCCGGTCGATCAGCTTCCCGACGTCCTGTCCCTTGGGGAAGCCGGTGCCGTACAGCCAGTGCAGGGAGTCACGGATCTCGAATCCGGCGTCCTCGACGGCCACGGCCATGCGGTGGTAGGTGCGGGTCGCGCCGAACGCGGCCAAGTGCCCGCCCGGCTTGAGGACGCGCAGGCACTCCGCCCACAGCTCCACGCTATAGGCGATGCCGGAGGCATCCCACGCTTTCCCCAGGAACCCCAGCTCATACGGCGGATCGGTCACGACCGCGTCCACGGACGCGGCGGGGAGAGTTCGAAGGTGGTTGAGGGCATCCGCGCAGTGCACGACCGGCTCAGGCCCGGTCAGCTCCTCCACCGGTATCAGGGCTTCCTGCCCGGCGGGGGTGAGGCTCGTTGCTGCCACGGGTCCGTCCGTCCTGCCCCGCGCGCTGGGCCAGCCGGGGAGCGGCGGCCGCGGGGAGACGGCGGGAGCGAGCCGGGACCATGAGCCGCCGGTCCGGCTTACGTCGCGTCCAGCCGTGTGTGGAGCTGTGCCCAGGTGGTCACGCCCAGAACGTCCTTGGTGAATCCGGCGAGAGTGTCGGTCCACAGGGCGTAGGGGGTGACCATGGCCGCGGACCGTACGGACGGGGCCCTTTTAGCGTCGCGCCGATGAGGTGACGTGACGCGGACCGGCAGCTCAGGCCACGCTACGTCACCTCGGCCATGACTCACACGAGCGTGCCGGGCGCGTACTCCTCGGCCTTACTCGTCTTGGAGTTCCACACCCAGATCGGCGACTTCACCCACAGCTCCGGAAGCTCCTCGCCCGCGGGCACCGGCCGCCAAGTCGTATTGGGCACGAGGATCGCCCGGAGTTCGTCCCAACGTATCTGCGTATGCTTCCAGGGGATGCGCCATTCTCGCTCGTGTGTCCAGTCCGAGTCGTACTCGGTGCGCACAACCCAGTGCCCGAGCTTCGCCCTCGTGAACTCTTCCAGGGTCAGCTCGTTGTGTATGTAGGCCACCGTGCCGCCGCCCTTCGCCAGCACCTGGCTACGCGTCACTACGATGCCGAACGGGAGATAGCGACGCTTGCCCAGCAGGTAACTCAGGTGCTCAGGGTTCGCCTCCGAGAAGCACGCGCAGCGCATCGTCCCACCGCCGTAGGGAGCGAACGTTTTCATTCTTCCGCCCCTGACTATGGCTGCCAGGCGCTCCTTCGCCGTCATTTTCCGGATGTCCTCATCCACCCAGTCCGGACGACGCGCGCTGTTCCGGCCAGTGAAATGGATCAGGTCGTCGCTTTGTGACGGACTCAGGTCGTCCCTCAGTAGCGAGATCGCCACAGCCGCTCCCCCTCCACGGCACGCCCCGTGCGCCCCCGTGAGAGACACGCTGCCAGGAAGGGGGCCCACGTAAAAGCGATAAGCGGACGATCTTGGCTGAAGCGGCAGATTCGCGAGGTGACGCGGAACAGGCCAGGAGACCGCGTCACCTCACCTCACGCGGATCAGGCCGGGCGCTGGATGGCGAGGGCCCGCTCGAGGGCGTCGAGCATTGTCACGATGTCGTCGACCTTCACGTATGAGATCCCGAACGTCACCGTGCCGTCGGCGTTGACGTCGAACTCGTACTCGGCGTAGGTCTGCTCGTCCTCGTAGTGGTACTGGCCGGGCTCGGCCTCGGCGAACCCGCCCGCTCCCTCGTCGAACCAGTCCGCGCCCCAGCACTCCGTCATGGCCGTGCCGACCGCGGTCTTCGGGACGTTCTCGAACTCGATCGTCGCGCGGCCGTGGTCGTCGAGGCAGACCTTCCCCCCGCCTTCCCCGGGCGTCGTCCACCGCAGGGTGGGCCCGAAGCACTGGCACCGGGTGGCGGGCGTGAGGGCGGGGAACGCCGCGGTGAAGGCCTCCTGAGCCGTCTCCTGGTGTAGCTCCCACGCCCCGTACCAGCTATCGAGAGCCTTCTGGACGTGTGTCTGCACGTCTCCTCCCGTCTGCCCAGGTCACGGGGCTGCCGGGTGGCGGCCGCGGGACGTGCCCTGAGCGACGGCGCACCGTGCCTACGTCGGCGTGCTTGCGTCCGGGGAAACTCCAGGTCAGACGGTGAGACGTCGATCACCTTCGGAACATCGTCCCGCAGCTTTGCGCTATCTGGTTAGGACATCATCCGATGTTCGCTCACTTGCACTATTTTTCGAGCATTGCCCGAATATGGGCGGAAGGCGGTATGCGCGTGTTGGACACACCCGAGCGTCGGCGGTACGCCGTGGCACAGGCGAAGCTCGCGACGGCCAAGGAACTCGCCAAGGATCGCGAGGTGCGCGACTCGCACCACAAGTCGGCCGTCATGCTGCAACATCACCGCCCGGAGAACGAGGAGAACCCGGACTGCGATTTCTGCGGAACACCATGGCCGTGCGCGACTGCCGAGTACCTGATGTGCACGGTCGGCGCGTAGAGGCGGAACGGGGCCCCACACCTGCCATGACGAGGGGCCCCGCGCGCTGTGTCCACGGGAAGGCGGGCACGTCACCAGGACCAACGCCCTGGGCGTGCCGGGGTTACGGCTGCGCCCCGGCCGCGGGTGGTGCGGCCGGGGCGCGGTGGCGCAGTCGAGGGGCTACGCGTCGGTGCCGCCCGTGCTGGAGCACTCCGGGTCGAAGATGTTGCATCCGCCGTCGCTCGGGTCCGACGGCATGGGCGCGGTCGGGGTCGGCTCCGGGGTGGCCGTCGGGCCGCCAGACGGGTCCGGATCGCTGGGGCTCGGCGTGGCCGTGGCGGTCGGGGACGGCTTCGGGCCCGGCTCCGTCGAGTCGTCCCATACGGCACCGAGCACGCCGAAGACGACCGTGGCGAGCAGGTTGACCACGAGCAGCACCAGGATGGCGCGGCTGTACCGGATGCAGGTGCGGCAGTTGCCGTCCGAGATGAGTTTGGCGGGCTCCAGCGCGGCCGGGCACGGGGAGCTGCAGGCGGGCTTGGGGGCGGGTTCTGACACGGTGGGTCCTTCGGTTCGGGAACTGGAAGGCCGGACCGTGTCCGACCCGGGCGCCTTGCGTCGTGCCACCGAGGAGGTTCGAGTCCCCCTGCGAGCGCCGTGCGTTTCAGTTCCTCGCCCACCTCCAGGCGCTCGAGGGCGTGGCGCCTACAGTCGAGGTCATGAGCGCGATCCCGGAGCCTGAACCAGCCCGCCCGTGGCGCCCCGAGGACGGGCCAGAGCCCGAGGTGTGGACGTGGCCGTCCGGCGACCGTCCGGCGCTCAAGGTGTGGTCGGCCGGGGCGTGGCGGTACGCGCCGGTGACGGCCCGGCAGGACTGGGCGGACGGCACGTTCCGGTACCAGGTCTTGGTGGACCTCCGCGGGGACACGACGATCACGCACCGCACGTACGTGTGGGGACACCCCGGGCTGCGGAAGTGCCACGGAAGCGACGCCAAGCTGTCCAGGGGGCCGACGAGCGGCGCCAGGGCGAGATGCCGCAGACGCCGTGCCGTCGACCGCGTACGGGTCCGCAGGGGCGTTCGGCTACAGGTAGGTGATCTCCAGCTCCGCGGCGAGGAGACCGCCGTTCAGCGCGGTGTCGGTGAGCAGCGCGCGGACGGGGTGGCCGTCGACGTCCAGGCGGACCACGGCACCGGCCGGGGCGGAGCTGCGGAAGGTGATGCGGCGGGCGCCGAACAGCGGGCCTGAGTTGGTGACCAGGTAGGTATGGGCGGGGCGGTGAGCCATGGCGTGGCCTCTCGGCGGGAGCGCCGTCCGTACGGGCGCCCTGTACCCCTTAGCGGGTCTCGGGCCCGATCGGACAGGAACGCCCGTCCCCGCGGGGCCCGGCCGCCGCGGTGGTGCGGGGCCGGGCGCGCGCTGGGGGCTGTCAGGCGGCCGCTTCGATGTCCTCCCGGACCAGCGGGACGGCGCCCTTCGCGCTCTTGAGTTTCTGCCGGGCGGTGACCAGGTCCGGGCCCTGGATGCCCTGCTCCTTGCAGGTCTTCCACCAGCCGTGTGCCGTCACCGCGGCCGTCCTCTCGCGCAGCCTCTCCCAGAGCTGGTCGTACGCCGCGGCCTCGTAGGGCTTCCAGCCGGGGGAGGGCTCGCGGCCGGCCTGGCCCCGTTCCTTCACCTCCGGCCACCCCTCGTGAGGCTCACGGGACCAAGGGAGACGCTTCTGTAGGGCGTGGAGCTCGGCGTACAGCTCGGCCGCCTCGCGCTGCGCGTCCCGCAGATCCCGGGGGAAGTCATGGGGATCGAACGGCTTCTTCTCCTCGTCGTCGGAGGTCGGCTCAGGGAAAGGGGTAGTGGCGCTCACCCTTCGGAGCCTAGTTCGAGTCGGTGACATCGCCCGGTGCGGTCGGCGACACGTACGGCGCTGCCGTCCCGGGAACGCCGGAGCGCCCGGCCTCCGCGGGTGCGGGGACCGGGCGCTCCGGGGCCTAGCTGACTAGCGCGTAGTCGTCGGGGCTGAGCATGTCGTCCATCTCGTAGAGCTGGGCGAGGTAGTCGCGCACCAGGGCTTCGGCGAGGCCGCCCAGGACGCCGCTGAGGACGATCGCGGCCATGACCGGGGAGACGACGTCGGCGGCCTGCTGGAAGGCGCTGGAGCGGCTTCCCTGCCACGGGTAGGAGCGGCGAAACCCGACGAGCAGCCCGGCTTCGGCCGCGATGAGGCGGTACCCGTCGCTCTCGCGCTTCCAGGTGCGGGACTTGCCGGTGAGGCACCAGGACGGGCCGTCGGCGGAGAACGCGTTGCCGCCCTTGGCGCGGCCAGTCTTCGGGTCGACAGGGCGGTTGCCGCGGGTGTTGACGCGCTCCCCCGGCTGCCATCCGAGGGCCTGCGCCATGGTGGTGGCGGGCAGCGGGCGGATGCAGCGGGTGACGGTGGGGGAGTAGGAACGGGAGGCGATCATGTAGACGCGCTTGCGGCGGGACGGCAGTCCGTAGTCGGCGGCCTCCTTGATCTCGTGGCTGGTGTAGAACCACTCAGCGCACTGGAACTCGATGGTCAGGTCGCTGATGATCTCCTGGGGCAGGTTGCTGGACTGCTCCATGGCCATCCAGCGGATCGGCGCACCGGCGGCTTGCAGGGCGATCGGCCAGATGGCGACCTCGAGCATGAGCGCGATGCGCGGGTCACTGACGCCCGCGGCCATCTCGCGGACCTCGTCCCAGGTGGCGCCGGAGCGGGGGGCGAAGCCGTCGCCGTGGCATCCCTTGCCGTCGGGGGCGTCCGGGTCGCACTCGCACTCGCCGTCGTCGTAGTCGCTGTGGTGCCAGTCCATGGGGATGAACCCGGCGGTCTCGCCGACGTAGGCGATGGCGTCGCCGAGGATCTGGATGTTGCCCAGCTCGAGGCCGGAGAGCTTGCCGCCCGGGGAGAAGGTGGGGCACGGCGGGCTGATGATGACGGCGGCGGTGTGGCGCAGCGCGATGTGCTCGGGGTCGAGGGCGGTGATGTCGGCGCAGATGCGGCGGTGTCCGGCGGCGCGGGCGGTGGCGCAGGCGTCCGGGGAGATGTCGACGCCGCAGGAGTCGACGGCCACGCCGAGGACGGCGGAGATGCCCTCGGACCAGCCGCCGGGGCCCGCGAACAGCTCGACGACGCGGATCGGGTCGCCGGGGAGCGGGGCGAGGAGCCACTCGGCGGGCCAGGGGGCGGCGGCCTCTTCGAGGACGGGGAGGACCTTGGCGGGGATGGGCAGACCCGCCTTGCGGGCGAGCGTGGCGACGTGGACGGCGGTCTGAACCTTGGCCGGGAGGGTCCTCATTGCGGCGTTCCTTCGTTCGGGACTGTCGGCGGCTGCTCTCCGCCAACACGCCTGATGATACAGCAATGAGACTCCCGCAACAGAGGGACAGGTAAAATGCCCGCACGAGTCTCACGGCTGCATCATTATGACGGGGTGCGCCCGGCCCCCCGTGGTCGAAGGGGACCGGGCGCAGCGCTCAGCAGTACCGGGTGGCCGGGCGCTCGCAGTGCCGCCCCTCGTGCTCGGCGATCGGGGTCAGGCACACCGCGCACTTCGGGCCCTCCGCGTCGGCGCCGGAGCCCTCGGGCCCGAGGCCGGCCTCGACGACCAGCCGCGCCCACCGGTCCTCGGCGTGCCACCGAATCGCCTTCTCCGCGCAGCACTCCGACCGCCAGCACACACACCGGTGGCAGTCCTGGCAGTTCTGCCGCCGGTCGCACGCACACCGGCAGTCGTGCGGGCGGCACCCCTCCTTGTGGTCCACCGGGTTCAGCACCGCGGCGAGCAGCGGCAGCGCCGCGTCCAGCATCGCGACCGCGCGGTTGCCCGCCTCCTCCGCGTCGAGGAGCGACCGGTTCTCCGCGTGCATCGCGTACAGGGCGCGACCGATCACGGTGGGCGAGTGCCGCGGGCATCCCTCCGTGCCCACCTGCACCTCGGCGCGGCACGTCCGGCAGGACACGCCGAGGAACGGGTGCGGGGCTACGCCCTCCAGCCGGGCCCAGTTGTCGAGGAGCGTGCCGTTCGCCTCCATGGTGGTGCTCAGCAGCGCGCGGACGCGGTCCAGCTCCCCGAGCAGGTCGCGCACCTCCGGCGTGTCCTCGGCGGCGCGGATCTCCGCCAGGCGCTCGTCGGGCAGCGGGTCCTCGCCGGGGCGGTGCTCGGGCTTGGGCGCAGCGGGCACGGAGCGCCACTCGTATCCGTCGGCGATTTCCGTCCACATGAGGCGGGTCGGCAGACCGCCGTCGACGCCGGGGAGCTCCCCCGCCCGAGCGGCGCGTTCCATGACGCGATCGGCGGTGTCGTCTCCGCTGCCGGTGAGCGTGATCTCTCGGCCGGTGGCCAGGTTCTTGGCGAGCACGGTGAACTCAGACAACGCGGGTGTCCTTCCAGTAGTGGGGTGCGCCCCGAGGCCGGCCTCGGGGCGCCGGGTCGGGTCAGCGGCAGAGCTGCGGGGCGAGGGAGATCAGGAAGTCCGCGCCGATGCCGTGGAGGTCGATGGACGCCGGGGTCGTGTCGTGGGCGCGGGCCTGGGCGTCGGTGGCCGGGGCGGCGTACCCGTACGGGCCGGAGCCGGGGCCCGTGCTGAAGGCGAGTCCGCCCTGGTCGGTCTGCTCGACGTGCCCGTGCCGGGCGAGGACGGCGGCCAGGCGGCGCTGCAGACGGCCGCGGACGCGGGGGATCTCAGGGCGCCCGTCGGCAGCCGGGGGCAGAAAGCAGGTCACGGCCTTCTCGACGGCGCGCACCGGGCCCTGTATCTGGACGTCGGCCACGGGGTTCGTGCCGTGAAGGGCGACGGAGTACCGGGCGCCGGACGGCGCGGCCCACGCGAGGGTGGACGTGTTCGGCAGGAGACCGATCCGGTTGTACGTCGCTGCGCCCTGCATGCGCATCGCGTGACCGATCTCGTTCAGCAGCTCCAGGCGCCCCATCACGCGGGGGCCGTCCTTCGCGGCGCGTCCGGCGGCCTCGTCGTCGAGGACGGGCAAGACCAGGCGCAGCACCTCACGCGCGATGACGGCCGGGCTCATGCTCTCGAGGTGGAGGTCGGGGCGGGTCGGCTCGCGGTCGGGGAGCTGCCAACCGATCTGCGTGTCCCAGGTGCGGGCGACCAGGACCAGGGCGCGGCCCCCCTGCACGAGCCGGGCGGCGGGGTACCGGACGGTCCACCACGCGGTGTGAGGCTCGACGGTCCACGGGACACCGGCGCGCTCCGGGAGGAGGGCGGCGACGCGTCCGGCGAGGATCTGGGCGGGGCAGGTGGGGCGGGCGGGGGCGATGGCGGTCGGGGTCATGGCGAGGGCCTTTCGAGGGGGCCGCGCCCCCGGGAGCAGTCCGGGGGCGCGGCCGGGTGGACGGGGGCTACGAGAGGGAGGCGAGCAGCGGAGCGATGAACGTGCGGGCGACGTTCAGGGCGGGCGTCCGCCAGTCCGAGGAGTCGAGGAGGTGCTGCCACAGGTCCTCGGTCAGGGGTGTGGCCGGGGCGCCCTCGTAGCCGGGCACGGTGCCCGGGGCGTGCGCGCCGGTGATGTCGACGTGGTGTCCGTCCGGGCGGACGACGACGATGTGCCGGAGCTGGCAGGCGCAGAGTCCTTCGGCTATGTCGTCGTCAGCGCAGAGGTCCGGGTCGTACGCGCACTCGTCGTCGATGATCAGGGCCATGGGCCACCCCGTGGAGTCCGCGATGGCACGCGCAAGGGCGTGGCACTGGCCGGACGTGAACGCCAGGAGCGCGGCGTCGTCGATGTGGCCCGGCGTGACGGTGAAGGTCTCGCCGAAGGCGCCGGGGACCGTGACGGTCGGCGCCGTGGTGGACAGGGACATTCGGTGTTCCTTCGTTCGGGACGTTCCGGCGCGGTGCTCTCCGGCCGGGTGATGTGGTCATGCGGGTGGTGCTTGTGTCGCGCCCGGGGGCGGCTCGTACGTCCGGCCCCGGGGCGCGGCGGGCTGTGTGGCCGTTGGCCAGTGGGCCGGGCGGGCGCGGCTTGTGTCGCGTCCGCCCGGCGGGGCTGGTCAGTCGAGGGAGTCGTACAGCTCCCGCGCGGCGACGGCGGCGGCGTTGCGGTGGCTGTCGTCGTCGCAGGTGGCGATGGTGGCGCCGAGGTGGGAGACCATGCGGACGGCGGTGTGCGTGACGCCCTCGTCGCTGACGTGGCACGGCAGGTGGCGGCTCGTGAGCCCGTACGTCACGGTCGCGCCGTACGCGCCGTGGGCGCGGCGCAGCGCCATGGTGGTGCCCGGGGTTGCGATCTCGACGGCGGCCGGGACGGCGGGCCGGTTCGCCGGTCGGTCGGTCATGACGGCTTCGGACGCGGCGAGGAGCGTGTGCTTCCAGTGCAGGGCGAACGCGCCTTCCAGGAGCGCGGTCGTGTCCCGGGCCGGGGGCATGCGCCGCAGGTGGCCGTGGATCGCGTGGAGGCGGGCGAACAGGTCCCCTTCCCGGGCGATCAGCACGGGGCCGCCGGGGAGCAGCGACGGGGGCAGGTCAACCTCGTTGCCGAACACGGGGGCGGTGACGTACTGGGTGAAGCGGGGCGGGAAGCCGATGGTGGGGTGGTCGGCGGCGATCTCGTCGGCGGTGTGGAGCGCGTGCGAGGCGTCCCAGTCCATCGTGTTCGTGATCACGATGCCGTCCCAGGTGCCGGGTTCCTCGGTCTGGAGCGAGTGAGCGGCGGTCTCCAGCAGGGCGGCGATCTCCAGCAGGGCGGCGCGGCCCTCAGCGTTCGGCACGGGCGCGGGGGAGGCGGCGCGGGTCCGGGCGATGGTGGCGATGGTGTTGGCGCGGTGTGCGGCGGCGAGGGCGTTGGGCGTGGCAGGCATGGGTGTCTCCGTCTCCGGGGCGTGAAGGGTGTTGTGGGGTGCCGGGGCGCGGCGGGGGGAAGGGCCGCGCCCCGGCGGTCAGGGAGCCGCTCAGGCGGCGATCAGCGCGGCGCGGACGGCCTTGTACTCGGCCTTGCGAGGCTTGTACTGCGCGGCGATCTGCGCGACCTGGGCGCGGGTGTACCGGTAGATGGTCTTGACGATGTTCCGGGCGCCGTTGAAGGAGCGGCGGATGCGGGCGCGGCGGCCCTTGACGCCCCTCTTCTTCGCGACGGTGCGCAGGGCGTCAGCGACGCTTTCAACGGTCTTGCGGTCGGCGCCGGTGGCGATGATGTGGGTGACCAGGGAGCGGGCGCCAGTGCGGACACGGCGGGTGGCCTGGGCGACGGTGCGGCGCTGGGCGGAGGCGGCGCGGTTGGCGCGGACGCGGTCACGGAGTACGCGGCGGGCGGCGACAGAAGCCATGGTGGTGATCCTTCGTTCGGGACTTGTTGGCGGTGCTCTCCGCCAACCCCTTGATAGTACAGCAATGAGACTCCGGGGCACTAAAAGATCCCGAAAAGAATCGAAGGCCTCGCAGGTGGGACACAGATCGACACGGTTCGCGGTGTGCGTCGGAGGTCTCGCGGCTGCACTGTTCTCGCGGCCTAGAAAAGGGTGTCTGCTTGCTCGGGGAACGTTGCGGCCGGCATACGGGCGTCGGGGGTGCGCACGGCCGCCGGGTCCTCCCCGAACAGAGGCGCGGTGCCGCACTCGTCGGGGACGGCGGGGACGGGGTGGTCCACAGCGTCCGGGGCGTCGCGGTCGAAGTCGGCGGGCGCCATGCGTAGCCAGTTGCGCCCGGGGAGCTTGGTGGCGGTCACGGCGGTCTCCTGTCCGGGGCCGGGCCGGGGGCACGAGCAGTGCGCCCCCGGCCGGGGACGGCGGGCGGTCAGTCCTCGTTGTGCTGTGCCCACTGGGTGTCGAGCGCGAAGAGGGCGGCGGCGAACTCCTCGGTGCCCGGGACAGCCGTGACGCGGGTCAGCAACTCCCGCCCGGCCGCCACGGAGTGCGGGGTGCCGTCGGCGTCCGTCCAGGCGTACGCGGGGCGCTCCGCTACCGTCGCGCACGGATCGGCGAAGTCGAGTTCTCCAAGGCACTGGGCGGGCACCGTGGGGCCGCACTTGCGGTTGTCCACGGTGTGGCAGTCCCAGCCGGATTCATCCTCGTCGACGACGCCGTCCCGGTTGTCGTCACCGAGGACATCAGCCTGCCCGTCGGTCCAGCCGTCCATCCAAGCGACCGTGCCCGGGGCGCTGCCGTCGGCGACGACGTCCGGATACGTGGGCTTGGAGTCGTCGCCGAGGGCGGCCACGCCCGCCATCCATCCGCCGTTGTACGCGGCGACCAGGTCGGCCGTGTCCACGGTGACGATCGCGGCGGGGTGCGCCTTGGGCGTCGCGGCGGGGGTGTCGGCGTCCAAGGTGGGGCCGAGGGCGGCGGCACCGAGGAGTGCGGTAGCCAGTCCAGCGGCCAGGAGTGCGGCGGGACGGGGGCGACGGGCGAGAAGGTGCGGCATGCGCATGGTGGTGATCCTTCGTTCGGGACTCCCGGGGTTGCTCGACCCCGGGCCGCCGGGTGGCGGGGCTCCAGAACGTACACAGCCGACACGGAAAAGTACAGCCATGAGACCGACCCGAGAGCAGGCATGCCGCTTCACCTGCACGTTTACAGATTCTTACGGGAATCCTGTTGCCCTAGAGTCGCATTGCTGTACTGTTCTCTCGGTGGTTCACACCGCGCCCCGGAGAGCAACCGGGGCAGTCCCGAATGAAGGAAGTCACCATGCCCGTGTCCCTCGACAAGACCCCCGCACCCCTCCCGGAAGACATGGACCGCGCCCCCGCCTACCGCGTCGAACTCCGCAAGTTCACCGCCTCGTTCTTCGTCGTCGCCGACACCACGGGCCAGTGGACCCCCCAGACCCCTGACAACCGCGTCGACGTCGTGTCCGTTGAGCGGGCCGCCGACAACGACGTGGAACAGGCCCTCCAGCGCCTCGACATCGAGGCGCAGTGCTTCGAGGTCCCCGGGCTGGTCTACGTCGAACTGCACGCCGTGAGCGCCGGTGACGCCGCTCTCAAGGCCCGTCGGCTCATCTCCCCCGTGCCCAGCACGTTCGAGGACGTGATGCGCGCCTGCCTCGGCATCGACGACGACGAGGACACGGCCACCCTCGCCGAGGACGAAGAGGAGCCGGAGATCGAGTCCATCGCCGGATACCTCCACGGTCAGGAGCAGGCCGCCCGCCTCTTCGGCGACGACACCCCCGGCAGTACCCCCGAGAGCTTCGACCAGCTCTGACAGGCCCGCACCGCCCGCCCCCACCCCCGGCGGGCGGTGCGCCCCGCCCTCGAGGCCGGCACACGCCGGAACGGGCGCAGGGCGCACCGCCCCACCACAGTCCCGGAGAGCAACCGGGACGTCCCGAACGAAGGAACACCCGGTGATCACTGCCACGGAGCGCGCCGACTGGATGGCGCTGCAGATCTTCATCGCTGCCAGGGAGCACAACGGCCGCGTCGTCACCCACGACCTCGTCGACGCCGTCATGAGCCGCGACGCCGACAAGGAGCAGGGCAAGGCGAACAAGGAGATGGTGCGCCGCATCATCCGCAAGCGTGCCGAGTCCGAACGCGTCCGGGTCATCTTCACCGAGGATGAGCGGTACTGGGCCATCCGCGAACAGCTCCACCACATGAGCACCGACGCGGTTCACGCGCTGCGCGACGAGATCACCGAGGGCGGCGACGACGACTCGCGCGGCTGGGACAAAGCCCTGACGAACGCCATCTCCGTCCGCCTCGCCCACCGTCAGCAGGCCCGCCGCCTACAGGGCTGCAAGCCCGTGTCCATCCGCCTGTGGCGCATGCCGCGCCCGGCCGCCGTCGAGGAGCGCCCCGCCCCCGCCGGGGAGACCGCCCCGGCCGCGCCCGACACCACGCCCCTGTACGCCGCCCTCGCCGCGTACGAGTCCACCGTGCACGCCTCCCTCGGTGGTGCGCCCCGCGACCTCGCAAACCTCGACCGCCACCTGCTCACCCTGGGCAAGATCTCCGCCCCGGAGCACCACCTCGAGATCGTCGAGACCCGCGCGGACCTCGAGGAGGCGTGGGAAGCGCTGCGCACCGCCCACACCCTCAACGCCCGCAACGCCGCCCACGACCAGGCGCGCGCCGCCGTCGAGCGGGCCCGCGCGGTGATCCTGGCCGTCGCCCCTCGCGCGCACCGGATGCACGGCACGGACATGCCCGGCACCGCCGAGGAGATCCGCGTCGCAGCCCTGGCGTACAACGCCGTCGACGCCACGCCCGAGGAGCTGTCCGCCGTCGCCACCGGCACGCCCACCGTGCGCGTGCACTGCCGTAGCGACTCCGGCCTCGGATGGACCGTCACCGCGACGATCACCGCCGGACTGGACTCGCCCATCGGGCACGCCCCCGCGCACCCGCCGATCGTCGTGAAGTTCCGCAAGCGGGACGGCCGCGAGGATGCCGCCGAGAACGCCCGCCGCGTGCTCGGCTCCCGGTTCCGTGTCGCCGTCCCCGTCGAGTACATCCGCGACCGCCGTCCCTGATCCGCCCCGGCGCCGCCCGGCCGGAGGGGTCGGGCGGCGCCCCACGGGCCCATACGCGCCCGCGCGCGTGTGGACGGTCCCAGAAGTCCCATAACCCCGCCTGTCTGCCCTGTTGCCCCCGCTCTTGGCGTCCTGGTCCGCCGTGGTCCGTTCGCCGCTCCGAGGAAGGTTCCAGCCCCATGTCTCCGCTGCCGTCCTGGCTCCAGTCCCACCTGCAGGCCGCCGAGTCGCCGAGGTACACGTTCGAGTCGTTCGCCGACGAGGTGGCCCGCCTGTTGGGTCTCCCGCCGACCATGCGCACCGGGGAGTTCGAGCGGAGCTCCGAGACGGATCACGTCTGGCTGTTGTGGAAGCCCGACCGGTACGGCGCGGTGCTGCTGATGGACCGTCCGGAGGGGGAGCTGCGTCAGGCCCTGGTCATCAAGGTGATCTGGCACAACTCGCCGGACCCGGCCGACGTCGCCGCGATGGTCCGGGCGTACGAGCGGCGCGGGCGTGTCCAGTCCCTTCGGTCCCTGCTGGCCCGGGTGCTGCGCCGCCGCTGATCTCGCCCGTCTCTCAGCTCCCCTGCCTCCCCGGCCGTCGCCGGATCTCCGAAGGAACGCCCGTGTCTGCGCCTGCTCTGTTCGACCTCCCCGTGCCCGCTTCTGCTCGCCCCGCGGCCGCGCCTGCCACGTTCCGCCGGTCCGGCATCACGGTGCTGTCGTACGGGCTGGGCGCGGACAGTACGGCGATCCTGCTGATGTTCCTCGCCGACCCGGAGCGGTACGGCCTGGCGCGGGACCTGTCGGACCTGGTGGTCGTGCACGCGGTCACCGGCGACGAGTGGCCGGACTCCCTGAGCTACGTAGACCGGCTCGTCCTGCCGTTGCTGCGCCGCGCCGGGGTACGGCTGGTGCAGATAGCCCGGGGCGGGCCGGAGGACGCCGACGGGGTGGTGATCCTGGACGACTCCCGGCAGCCGCGCCGGATCTTCTCCCAGGGGCCGTGGCGCCTGTCGGATGAGCTGCGCGCGGCGGGGACGGTGCCGCAGATGGCGAACGGGCGCCGTACGTGCTCCATCAAGTTCAAGGGCTGGTGCCTGGACGCTTGGGCCGCCCACGAGTTCGGCACGTCGAGCTTCCGGCGGGTCATCGGCTACCACGCGGGCGAGATGGGCCGGGCGGAGAAGGACACGAGCATCCAGCGGCGCCTGAACGCCGAGGCCGGCCGGAGCATCTGCGAGCCGCACTACCCGCTCATCCTGGCCAAGATGGACCGGGCCGCGGTGGAGG
The DNA here is from genome assembly GCF_043199595.1 of Streptomyces sp. NPDC048584. NCBI lineage: Bacteria > Bacillati > Actinomycetota > Actinomycetes > Kitasatosporales > Streptomycetaceae > Streptomyces > Streptomyces sp. NPDC048584. The sequence continues at coordinate 26,356 of NZ_JBICWF010000004.1, read as the reverse complement.
CGTACGTCCTGGCGCAGCTCGGCGAGCCCATCCGCAAGTCGTACTGCGCGCAGTGCCCGTTCAGTGGCGTCTGTGCCTCCAGGGACGCCCACGAGGACCGGCTGAGGGCTCACCCGCACGTCGCGGCCGACGTGTTGCGCATGGAGTACGTCTCCCAGGCCCTGAACGAGCGCGTAGCCCTGTACGGGACGACGTCGCTGCGGAAGCGGCTCACGGACGACGGGCAGAACACCGCGGTGCTCGACGCGTTCGCGCTGTCGCTGGATCAGGCCCCGCACGCGGTCTACGAGGTCCGCCGGATCTACTTCGCCGCCCGTACGGACGACTGCCGCCAGTGGCACGGCGGCAACTGCCGGACGCCGCGCTGGTGGTGCCGTCAGCCCCGTACGCAGGAGTGCGTCCAAGGGCATCCCGCGGGCCGGTTCGAGCCGTGGTGCTCCGGCTATTGGGACTCATGCCGGGGGCAGGCGAAGAAGGGCCAGGCGTGGCGGTCGGTGCGCACCGTGTTCGAGGGGAACCGGCAAGCCGCGGAGACGTACGTACGGGCGATGGCCGTCGCATACGACATGCGGCTCGAGCGGGGTGAACACTCCGGGATCGAGCGGGCCCACTACCTGACTGAGGGCGACAGCTACCCGACGGCGTCCGCGTACCTGGTGGCGGGGCCGGCCGGGGTGCACGACAAGCAGCGCCCGAGGTTCGAGGAGCGGTTCACTCAGCTCACGGGCCGGGACGGGACCATGGGCACGCCGGTGCGGGAGCTGCCGGAGCCGGGCCCGAAGCGTCGTACGGGCGGGACGGTACTCATTCGGCGGGCGAAGACCATCGGGGAGGTCACGCTCATCGCGTGATTGACGATGCAGCAATGAGACCCGCGTATGCGTCCCCCCTGTATCGGGCGGGGTACTACACACAAGAGTCTCATTGCTGTACTGTCTTCCGTGTTGGCGGAGAGCGCCGCCAACGTCCCGAAGGAAGGAACGCCGCCGATGAACGCTGTCCTGGCTATCAAGCCCCTGGCACAGCTCACCGCGCAGTACGGGCCGATGCGCACGGTGCTGAACTCCAGCGCCCCCACCGACGTCCCCCGCGAACAGGCCGACGTCTACCGCTTCAACATCCTGGGCGGGAAGGGCAAGCGAGAGTCCGTCGTGAACGGCGCGGACGGTAGGCCGGTCCTGATCATCCGGTTCGTCGAGTACATCGACCCGGTGACTCAGCGGACCCGGTACGGCGTCGACTACTGGTCGGTCCTGCGGTACTGGGCCAGCGACCACGAGACGGGCGCCATGGCGGAGCTGTCGTACGAGAAGGCCGTGCGCGACGAGGTCCGGCACACGCGGCTCCAGCTCCCCCCGGAGCGGTTCACGCGCGGCGTGGCCAGCTTCTACGACGTCACCGACGTCACCTGACCGGTCCGGTCTCTCACGGCCGGGGCGCGGCACCTGCTGTGCTCCGGCCTCCGCCCCAACTGGCCACACGCTTCCCGAGGAGCCCCATGTCCACTGCCACCGCCACTGTCGCCGTCGCCGTCACCGAGCGCCCCACCTACCCGGAATGCCGCCGTTCCTGGATGCAGGAGCCCGAGGCCCCTACCTGCTTCGCGTGGATCACCGCGCGCGCCATCTTCCGCGCCGAGCAGGCCGAGCTGCGCGCCGACAACGCACTGCGCTCGATGACCGGCAACCGCTCCGAGGTTCGCTACTGGGCCGCCCACCCGGAGGAGCGCAACGCCCGGCACAAGGCCCTCACGAGCGAGCGGGACAACGCCTGGACGGAGATACGCACGTTGCTCGCCCGGCGCGCGGAGTGCACGTGCATCGGGCCGGACATGCCGCGGTGACCGATCACGTACGGCTGCGCGGTGGCCTTCCCCGCACCGCGTAGCACCCCCACCGGCCGGGGCGCGACGTTCACCGCCGCGCCCCGGCACCCTCCCCCAACCGTCTTCCGCACACCAGGAGTCCGCGCCATGGCCCGCACCAAGACCACATACCGCACCATCCACCCCGAGACCAACGAGGAAGTCACCTTCACCAAGGGCGGCCGCCCGATCCGCTGGATCACGTGGGGCGACTTGGGCAAGGGGCTCGTGCACTTCGGCTACAGCTCGCAGGAGACGTACGCGAAGGCCGTCAAGGCGCCCCGGTCGTCCAACCCGTACGCCAAGCGGTACGAGGCCACCGCGGCGACGGTCGTCGAGGACGAGACGCCCACCGCGCAGGCGCCCACCGTCGAACCGGTCGCCGCCGAGGAGCCCAAGCCCCAGGAGCGCCCCATGCGCGCCGGCCTCACCGTCACCCCCGACTCCCCGCGCCGCGGCGAGATGAAGCTGAACGTCAAACTGGACGGCGAGATGATCGGCGTCGTCTTCGACGAGTCCCCGGCCAAGCTGGCACGCGGCGGGTTCGCCGCCTGGTCCTCGAAGTGCCGCAACCGCGGCGGCATCGTCGGCTTCTACCCCTCGAAGGAGGAGGCGGCCGAGGCAATCGCCGACCTGTACGCCGCGGACGGCCCCGGCGGCAGTAAGGCCCCGGGGTTCACCAAGAGGCGTGCCAAGTTCTTCGCGCTTCCCACCGTGCGCCGTGATTCTGTCGCCCGTCGCGCCGCGTACCTGTACGACGGCACCCGCACCGTGACCGCGTGCTGGGCGGCCGCGCTGGAGTGGGACGAGGGCGAGCACCCCGGGCCCGACCCGGAGACCGGTGAGCCGGTCTACGTCCGTACGCACTCCGCGAGGACCCGGCACCTGCCCAACCCCAACAAGCTGGGCCGCCGCACCCTGTGCGGGCAGGAGTGGCAGCTCGCCTCCTGGTACCGGCACAACGGGGAGATCCGGCATCCCGACAGCTGGATGATCCTCGGCCTCCCCGAGTGCGGAGGCTGCGCCGAGTCGCACGCCGCCCGGCAGGCCCGCGCCGCCGCGTAGCAACTCCCTCCGCCGGGGCGCCCTCAACGCGCCCCGGCCGTACGCCGCCCCGACCGTTCCACTGACCTCGAGGACTTCACCATGCATGCCACGATCCGCGCCCACCGTGCCCGCAAGGCCCGTTCTCCCCGCTGGACCGACCGCCGTCCCCGCCCCGCGAGCATCCGGTCGACGAGCAGCACCGTCGGCGCTGCCCGTGCCTGCCTCGCCCGCTCGTACCGGTACGGGGAGCGCCGCTCCGCGCCGTGGCTCAAGGCGCGCGTGGAGCGGGGGGAGTCCGCGCTGCGCTTCGGGGTGTACGGCCGTCCGGTGCCCCGCCCGCCGGTCGACCGCTCGCTGCTCCCCCGCGAGGAGCGCATGGGCCGCCCGCGGCACCCGTAGCCGCCTGCCCGGCCGGGGTGCCCGATGCGCCCCGGCCCCGCCGTTCCCCCTCGACCCCGGAGAGAAGACCCGTGTCCGTGTTCACCACCGCCGACTACACCACCGACAAGCTCACGCCGGGACAGCGCCGCGTGATGCTCGCCGCCGTCGACGCGGACGGCCAACTGCCCGACGGCGCCAATCAGCGCGTGCTCAACAGCATCCCGGAGACCTGGGCGCGCACCGACGCGGCGGCCGGGGGCCGGTTCCTCACCGTCGAGGGGCGTGCCGCGCTTGCGCCGCTGGGCCGCTTCTCCCTCCTGGCGCGGGCCAACCCTGAGACGGGCAGCTTGCCGGGCACGACCGGGCACAGTGACATGCTCGCCCTGGTCCGCGACGGTCTTGCCGTCCTCCAGGACAGCGACGGCCGCCCCGTGCCGGTCGCGGACCGCTGGGAGCGTGGAAACTCCCTGCGCATCACCGAGCGCGGCCGGAGACTGGTCGGCATGCCGCTGACAGCTCCCGAGTTCGCCGAGCGCCACCCCGTGGGCTCCCGGGCGATGTGGAAGCGGGAGGAGGGGGAGCCCGCCCGGCCCGTGGCGATCCTCGGCTGGCCGCTCGCCAACGGCACCGTCTACGTACTGCCGGTGGACACCCACCTCAGCTACGCCGCATGCAGGGACCGGCCCGTGCCGGCCGAGCAGATCCGCCCTGCGCCCCAGGTACCCACGACCACCGCGGCCGACCGCTCCGACGACCGAAGGAACACGATGACCGACAGGAAGCCCGCCCCGACCCTGGACGACGACCTTGAGGCGCTGCGCGGGCTCGCCGCCGCGGTGGTGAAGCCGATGACGCCCGGGGCGGAGACCTGGGAGCAGGTGAAGGCCCTCGAGGAGCGCGCGACCGCGGGCTACGAGTTGGCGGAGCGGTTCGCCGAGTTCGACCAGCGGGCGACGGCGGATCGGCGTGCGCCGAAGGAGTGGAGCATCGGCCGGGAGCTGTCCGAGGAGCAGGTCGCGGCGGAGCTGGAGAAGCGGCCCGAACTGCGTGCCCTGGGCGGGATGGTGGCGACCTTGGCGCACATGGGCATGGCGCCGTGGCAGATGGCCAACCTGGTCCGCAAGGTGCAGGCGCACCAGCAGGCTGGCGCCGAGGAGAGCTGAGCGCCGCGGTGTGCTGCGGGGGCCGCCCGGCCGGGTGGACCCCGCTTTTCTGCGGGTTACCCCTTCCCTGCGAGTCTCGTTGCTGTACTATATGGGGTGTTGGCGGAGAGCGCCGCCGACGAGTCCCGAACGAAGGAATCCCGCGTGTCTTCTGTCGTCCTCTTCGACCTTCCGGCGTCTGCCGAGAACAGTGCAGCCATGCGACCAGCCGCCCCGAAGAACCCCGGGCGTCGCTCGTACGACGACGTCGACCGCGTGACGTACCTGGGCACGCATCAGCCGTCGTGGCTCGCCCGGCCGGAGTTCGGAGAGGACTGCGTCCCGCTCTGCGTCGCGAACCACCGTCTCTCCGGCCGCAAGACCCTGCCGCGCGCCGTCACCCCGTGGATGCTCGACAGCGGCGGCTTCACGGAGCTGTCGAAGTACGGCCAGTGGACCGTCACCCCGTACGAGTACGCCGCGGCCGCACGCCGGTATTGCGACGAGATCGGGATGATGGACGTCTGTGCGATTCAGGACTGGATGTGCGAGGACGAGATCCTGGCGAAGACCGGCCTGACGGTGGAGCGCCACCAGTACAAGACCGTGGCGTCCTTCCTCAACCTCATGAGCTTGGACGCGGATCTGCCGTGGATGCCCGTCCTCCAGGGCTTCACGCTCGACGACTACCTGCGCTGTGTGGACCTTTACGAGCGGGCCGGAGTGGACCTCACGTATGAGCCGGTCGTCGGCATCGGCTCCGTGTGCCGTCGACAGACCACGAACGAGGCCGTACGGATCATCGAGACTCTGTGGTCCATGGGCATCCGCCTCCACGGGTTCGGCTTCAAGGTCACCGGCCTCCGCGAGACCTCCCACCTGCTCTACTCCTCCGACTCCCTCGCGTGGAGCCTGAACGCCACCAAGCGGGCCCCGATGCCCGGGTGCACGCACAAGCACTGCGGCAACTGCCCGCGGTACGCCATGGCGTGGCGGAACCGTCTCCTGAACTCCCTCCCCGATCACCGGCAGCTCCTGACGCTGACCGCCTGATCCACCAGATTTCCGGGGCGTCCGCCACGGGCGCCCCGGGCCCACCGGCGGGGAGAGCACCCCGCCACCGACCCGAACGAAGGGACACCACCATGTACCAGAAGCCCGACCTGAACACCCCGCTCGCCAACCTGCGCACGAACACCGAGGTGTGGAAGACCAGCCTCGCGCGGCACTCCTCCGAGGAGCGCAAGGGCAAGGGACTCGCGTGGGACGTCGAGCTGATGGAGGAGCGGGACGACATCGCCGCGAAGATAGTGGAGGACTTCGGCACGATCGACGCGGAGATGTCCAAGTGCCGGGTCATCGACAGCACGGCACCGTCGGCGTGGACCATCGACCGCCTCACCGACGAGCAGATCGCCGCGTGCATGGCCGACTGGCCGGAGCTGGGCATGTTCGCCGACGACACCGTTCGGCGGCTCGCTGACGTCGTCGGCATCCGCATGGTGCGGTCCATGGCGCAGGAGGCCGTACGGCGCGCCCACGGCGTCCTCGACGACCTCAAGGCCCGCGCGTCCGAGTAGGCCCCTCCGAGCCGCCCACGGCCCGCCCCAGCCCGGGAGCGGCGCCGTGGGCGGCCCGTCCGTCTGTATCTGGGGCCGGAGAGCACCGGCCCCGTCCCAAAGGAAGGAACCGCCCCCATGTCCCGTGCCACCCGCGTCAGCACGATCCGCCGTCACCTCGTGGAAGGCGGGCTCGTCGACCTCGGGCTCAGCGAGGCCGCGCAGAAGGCCGGCCACCCCGCCCGGCACGAGACCGACGGGTTCGCTGCCCGACAGCACGTCGACGCCACTGGGGCGTTGCTCGTCATCGTCGGCGCGTACGGGCCGAACTGGTTCACCACCATGCGCGAGGCCCGTCACCGGCTGGAGCAGCCGTACGTGAGGTGTCACGTCGACGGCGACGCGGTCGGGCTCGCCGACCACGAGCTGTTGGTGCGGTGGGCGACGTCCGCGGAGCTGCAGGCCCGCAAAGCGGCCCAGGGAGCACGTCAGGCCCAACTCGCGGCTCTCATACGGCAGCAGGAGACGCAGCAACGCGCTGAGGAGCAGCGGCGGGCCCTCGAGGACGCCGGGCAATCTGGTCTGTTCTGACGCCACAGGCGCCGCGGATCTGCGCGCTCCGCGGCCATCCGTTTCTCTGGCCGCCGACCGCCTCAACCTGAACGTGGGCCATATGCGGGTTGCAGGCGGCGCACGTTCATGTTGAGGCAGCCTCAGCTATCGGCCAGTTCCTTCCGCTGGCGAACCCGCTCACGCAGCGCGCCCACCATGGGAAGCGTCAAGCCCAGGAAGAGGAACAGCACGGCCAGGGCACTCAACGAGGGACTGACAACCTCCTCGACGTCCAGCGACCACGGGTCGCCGAGGACGTAGAAGATGATGTAGGAGCCCTTGGACACGGTGTACGCCATGCCGAGCGTCGCGGCCATGGAGGACAGCGCGTAGCCGGCACCGCTCCAAGGCCGGATGCCCCAGTTGCGCTGCGCGGTCCTTCCGCACATAAAGGCCAACTCGCCGCAGGTGACCATGACGTACGACAGGTAGATCAGCAGGTATGCGGCCACCGATTCGTTGTGGACATACGCAGTGGTGAACTCCATGTCCGGCTTGTTCGTCGCCAGGAAAAGCGGCACCATGATCGCCAGCTCCACCATGGCCGCGAAGGCCCGCTGGAACATCGCGGCGCGCAGGTACTCGGAACGGTAGGCCAGGTCCACCATCGTGATCTGGAGAGCGGCGCACCACAGGATTGCGCAGATGTGGGCAATCAGTTTGCCGACGTTGGCGACACCGGTGGCATCCTCTGTTGCCTGCGCGACCGCGGGGACGGCGAAGAAGACGCCGAGGGTGCAGATGCCGAACGCGGCGGCGATGGACCAGGTCGACACGCGCGGGTTGCCGACAGCTCTCCTGGTGCAGAGAGCGGTGACCAATAAGCCGGCCACAGTGCATATCCCGAAGACTATGCCGTCCACTTAGAGCCCTTCCAATGCATCGGCCGCATATTGGGCGGCCTCGTCCTTACTACGCCGTCGTTGACGCCGGCCCGGTCTTTCGTCGGCCTCCCTGCGCGGCACCGGTGCCATGCCGAGGTCGGCGCGTCGGCGCTCCAAGTCTGCAATGACATTCCGCAACTCACTCTCAGGCAACCCGTTTAGGAGAGCTAGGACACGGCGCGCAGACGGATCCTCGAAGGCCTCCAGCGCGTCAAGGTCGTCGTAGCTGTCGTAAGGAAGCAGGTGTGCCGGCGGTACGCCGCCCAGAGCTTCGCACAGGGCCATGATCGTCCCGACGGTCGGGTTGTCCTGTGACCCGTTGGCCAGTTTGGCGACAGCGGCGTGGGAGACCGATACGTGATTGCCGGGAAGCGCGTCGACAGAGGCGGACAGTGACCGTGAAGTGTGTGCCCGGCCGTTGGTGTCCCGTCGGCTGGTCATGAGGGCCTTGAGCTTGTCTGCCAGCGACGGAGGGTTGGGGCTCACCGCGCACCCGTCTTGCCGGGCATGGCCGGGAAGCCGTCCGGCCGATGACTGCACTCAACCACGTACCGTCTCGCTCTCTTCGATCTTGTCTCTGTGTACTTTAGTTGACACAGGTAGGCGTCGAAGGCATGATCACAGATTGTGCGCAGCGTGCACACATTCCGCTTCTGGGTCATGGGCCCGTGGGGCTCACCGGGCCTGCCTTCCGGGGGCCTCTGGGTGGTTGCCGGCCCGTAGACCGGCCGATTCCCGGAACAGCACACTACTGAGGAGGGGCAGGGGAGCATGAACGATCCTGGGTCATGGATGGTGCTCGTCCTCCCGCGCTCGACTCGCCCGCGCACTCGCTGCTTGCGGCCTCACCAGGGAGGAGGCGTTCCATCTCTCTGTGCCGTGGGAGCCTGATCTGTGCGCCCATGTATATCGAACTAACATTCGCCCACGAGTTAACCGACGGGACGGGTCAGCTGTGACAATCTCCGACGCCATGCCTCAACTCTGGGCTTCGAGGCTGCAGTTCGCCGCGGTCAGGTCGGGCACTGGCGTGTCACTGGGCTTGCCCAACCTGGAGGACTCGATCGAGTTCCGCCTCGGCCCCGAGCACACCGCCGTCCAGAGCATGCGCCGCGCGCGTAGTTTCGTTGCGAAGGTGTTGCCGACGCTGCTTGCTGGCGCATCCAATGTCGAAGCCGTCGAGGAGGCGACGCTCGCCGTTCTGACTGAACTCGTCGACGTCACCGCTCGGCATCGGGCAAGCGTCGACCTGAGTGGCCGGGTGTCGTACGACGGGGATCATGTCCTGATTACGGTCGGAGAGATGGGCCGGCCATTGCCAGCGCCCGAGGAGGAGCCGGGGCTGTTCCTCGTGCACCGCCTCACCGACGACATCGGGCAGTACCGCAGTGATGAGGCTGGGTATGTGACCTGGGTGTCCGTGCCGTTTCGGAGGAACCCTCGGTAGGTCTGTGCGGCCCGGATACTGTTGCCCGCTTCTGTAGTTGGCCGCTCGCCAGGCAGTCACTCTGCCATGATGTGTTCATGCGCGAGCTGGTGTACTTGTCCGAACGCAAGCTGCAACAGTTCAGGCTCGGAAAGCGGCGGCGCTGGAGTAGCCGAACTCCCATCGAGGGCGAGATTAGCTTTCTCGGCTTCGGCGGTGTCAGGTTCGGCCCCACATCACCTGATACTGGCGAGGCGGTTACGCCTGATGTGGAGAGCGTGATCGCCGCGCTGGAGGCGTCGGACCGGGCGGCGATGTGGTTTGGCGACCCAGCCGTACAGCCCGGCCAGTGGGTGTACTTCGAGGCCCCGTTATGTTATGCGCCGCTGGGCGTGGGCGACCAGCCTGGGGCCGTCGTCTTCATCGACCACGGCGAGCCGACCGCAAGCTACCCGACTGGCGGGAAAGTCCGCCTTCTGATGCATGGGTCAGAAGCGCATGTGATTGGTGCAGCAACTAGTCCGCCCGTGCATCCTGGAGACCCCGAAGACTCGTTTCCCGCCGTACGGTTCAACGACCTCAGCGACTTCACAGGGTTCAGCCGTCTATTGACCGAGTTGAACCGCAGTTGGGCCGCCGCGGACAACGGAGACGCGGATGCAGTGGCTGCGCTGGATGAACGACCGCTCTGGACAGCATGGTCGCCACCCGGGAGGTCGGAGCGCAGAAGCGTTACCGTCGCAGACGTGGTACGCGGCAAGGTCCGAGATCTGGACTCCCTCGTGGAGCCGTTTTTGACGGCCTCGTGGATGGCGGGCCATGCGCGCGTGACTGCCAAGGTGCCGTCCCAGTGGAGAGACGAGCCGAGAGTCGTCGTCGCTACGCCGCTCTATGTCGAGCGCGTGTCCCCGCCCTCCGACGGGCATTGATTAGTACCGCTGTGCAGATATGCGGTAGCAGCGCCTCAATGAAATCCAGTGGCGTACCAGACCACAGCGCCAGGCCCCTCGTCTTGCTCACGTTGTGCGCTCTCGAGAACGACGCCACCGACGCCGATCGGGCGTACGGATTAAGGGCAATCCGTCCGTGTGCTGCCCGTGCGATCTGATGCCGGATCATGGCTCATCCGAGAGGCATGCGGCGATGGCGCATTTCGGGTCCGCCGTGGGCGCGCGTTTCCGTGCAGGGCGTTGCCGGAATTCGAACGATAATTACAGGGGTGTGACACAAGTCATAGGAAGTGTCCGTATGTTGGACTCTCTGAGTTGAGATGAGGAGGCTGCGCGACGCCCCGTTCGCCTCTACCCTTGGGAGTCTGACGAGGTCTTGACGGCTGGGCCGCTGGACGCCATCGCGTAGGCGTGGAGTCGGGTGGGAAGCGTAAGTAGCCACCAAAGTAGCCACAGAGGTGGGCGTCCTACCTGTCTCCGCAGGTGATAGTGCTGCGGTGATTCTCCCCGGCGTACAGCCCGACTCGTCTGCCGCCACCCGAGGTCTCACCCGGGAAAGGGCAGCCCCTGATCCGGGACAGAGGCTCTTTCCGGACGTGCGGGTGCCCGCCGCGGCGGACGGCGAAAGGCGCCGGGCGAGGGCATGGAACGAGGAGCGGACCACGCCCAGGACACGGCTGCGCGCCCTCCCCGCCGAACACGTTCGTACGTCCTCGGGCGGACCCCCTGAGGCTCCTGCCGGCGGTTCGACCCGCCTCCCGCTCCGCGCGGGTCGCCGTCACGGAAACTTCACGATCAGCGGCATTCCCCCACTCCGACGGCCCGCTCATCACGAGGGCCGGGGAGTGAACAGCGCTGACTGTGCGTATAGTTGGCTGAAATTCGACAGCTCGTGCGGATGAGGGAGCCGGTGTACCCCAAGCAACCGAGGCGGTGTGACGCCGTGTCAGTGTCCTCCCCGCCCACGTCCCCGCCCTCCGGCCGGGCGTGCCCATGTCGTCCCGGATACCACAGCGGGACGCACGGGCGACGGGTTCACGACGAACTCGGATTGCTGACGGCCTGTGCAACAAGCGGAGCCTCCTCGCACATCCGGGTGATTAGCATGAGCCGTACGCGGCCGGAAGATCACCCTCCTGTTGGCTGACCTCTTTTCCGGCCCGCGGCTGCCTCGTGCCGCCGCCCCCTGATTCCCCTGTTCTCACCGACCGAGGGACCGCTCCATGCCAGTGCCTGCTTCGCCCAGCCAGCACCAACCGGTGGGGGCACCGCGCACTACGTTCACCGCACGGACGGCCGTGCTGGTGACGAGCGCCGCCGCCGGTGGCGCGGCGGTCGCCCTGGCACCGTCCGACGCCACCACGTGGGCCCTGGCCGTGGTGGCGGCCGGCTGGGTGTGCGTGGCCGTCACCGTCCTCGTCGACCACCGGCTCGTCCGCCGGGCCCGCGGCGCGGCCGCCGAGCGGGATGCGGAGAACAGCCGCCTCAAGGCGGAAGCGGCCCGGCTGTCGGCCGAGATCTCCCACCTGGCCGGTGTGACGCTGCCCGCCGTGGCCCAGCGGCTGCGGGAGGGCGCGAGCGCGGCCGACGTGCTGGGCAGTGTGCCGCCGCCGTCCGACCCGCAACTGCGGCGGATCACCCACACCTTCGCCGTCTCCGTCGAGGAGGACGTGCGTCGGGCGGTCGCCCTGGACGGCGAATACCGCAGGATGCGGAGCGAGGTGGAGCAGGCGGCGGCCGAGTACGAGCGCTTCGTGAGGGAGACGCTGCCCGCCGCGGTCGCCCGGCTGCGCGAGGGCCGGTCCGCCGACACCGTGCTCGCCGAAACCGACCTGCCCCAGCTGGCGGCGTTGCGCACCCCGGCCGAGTCGTTCATCCGCGAGCTCGCCCACAGCGAGCGGCGCGCCGCCGCGGCACAGGCAGCCTCCGCCAAGGCGCTCAGCCGCGTCCAGGCCAAGGCCGTGCGGATGCTCGCCGACCTGCGGGAGATGCAGGAGCGGCACGGCGAGGAGGTCTTCGGCGACCTGCTGAAGCTGGACCACGGCACCTCCCAGCTCGGCCTGATGACCGACCGGCTGGCGCTGCTCATGGGCGGCAGGTCCAGCCGCGCCTGGAACAAGCCGATCGTGATGGAGAGCATCCTGCGCGGTGCCGTCGGCCGTATCGCCGCCTACCAGCGAGTCCGCCTGCACTGCTCCACCCGCGCCGCGGTCTCCGGCTTCGCCGCCGAGGGTGTGATGCACCTGCTCGCCGAGCTGATGGACAACGCCGCGAACTTCTCCCCGCCCATCGACGAGGTGCACGTCTACGTCGAGGACCGCAGCGCCGGCATCGTCGTCACCATCGAGGACAGTGGACTGAAGATGGCCGACGCGGCGATGCGCCGCGCCGAGGAGGCCGTGAGCGGCCGCGTCACCGACCTCGCGTCGCTGCAGGGCACCCGGCTCGGCCTGGCCGTGGTGGGACGGATCGCGGCGAAGTACGGCATCAGTGTCAACTACCGTCCCTCCTCCCGCGGCGGCACCGGCGTCGTCGTCCTGCTGCCCCTGGACCTGCTCGCCCAGCAGCGCGACATGGTCCCGCACGAGCGGGCCCCCCTGCCCGACGCGACACCCGCCCCCGCCGCGCTCGCACCCGCCCCGGCCCCGCTGCCCGACGCCACCGCCCGCCCCGAGGCCGCGGCGCTGTCCCCGGCCGCCGAGCACTCGGCCGCACGGCCCGAACTGCCCCCGGTCACCGCACGGCCCGAACTGCCCGAACAGGGGCGGTACCGGCGGCCCGACGGCACCACGCCGAACGGTCTGCCGGTCCGGGCCCCCGGCCGCACCATGGCCGAGGCGGAACGCGAACGCGAACAGCGCCAGTCGGCGTCCGCCCAAGCCGGTGACACGGCGTCGACGCGGCGCCCGGCACGCGACGCGGGCTCGCGCTTCGGCGCCTTCCACCGCGCACGGCAGTCCGCGGACGGCGGCACCGCCGGACCGGCCGCCCGGCCCGGATCCGAGCCGCCCGCGGCTCCGTAGTCCCGCCTCTTCCCGTACGGCGTCGGCCCACCCCTTCCCGTACGGCGTCGGCCCGCCCCATCCCGTACGACGTCCGGGGCGACGGCGCCCCTTCCCGCTCGAGCTCGTGAGATAGGAGGAACGGGCCGGTGACCGGTCAGCCGGACACCACCGTCCCATCACCCATCATGCAGACCACCGACAACAGCCTCACCTGGCTCCTGCAGAGCCTCTTGGAACAGACCCCCGGCGCACGTCACGCCCTGGTCCTGTCCCGGGACGGCCTGAAACTCTGCTGGAGCGAGCACCTGACGCTCGACCGGGCCGACCAGCTGTCGGCGATCTGCTCCGGCATCCAGGCCCTCGCCCAGGGGGCCTCCGTGGAGTTCGGCGACGGCACCGGCGGCGTCCGGCAGTCGATGACCGAGTTCCACGGCGGCCTGCTGTTCATCGTGGAGGCCGGCGAGGGGGCGCATCTCGCCGTCGTCGCCCGGGAGGACGCCGATCCCGGCGTGATCGGCCACCAGATGACGGAGCTGGTCGAGCAGCTCGGCGAACACCTGCGGGCCGAGCCGCGGGACCAGGCCAGGGGGAGCGGCACCTCGTGACGCGCAAACCCGTCGACACGGGTGATCCGGACCGGCTCTACACCGTCACCGGTGGACGCAGCCGCGCCGACGAGTCCTTCGACCTGGTCACCCTCATCGTCAGCGAGAGCGGACCGGTGCCGGGGATGCAGTCGGAGCACGCCCGGATCCTGGAGCTGTGCCGGCACCCCATCGCCGTCGTCGAGGTCGCCGCGGAGCTCGGGCTCCCGGTCATGGTGGTGCGGATCCTGCTCGGCGATCTGCTGGACACCGGCCGCATCACCGCCCGTCATCCGCGCGCGGCGCCGTCCGTCGCCTCCCTGCCTGATTCCGCCCTACTCCAAGAGGTGCTCCATGGGCTCCGCAACCTCTGAGCTGCCCTCCCACCGCACACCGCTGAACGACACCGCGGAGACCGGTCTGAAGATCGTCGTCGTGGGCGGGTTCGGCGTCGGCAAGACGACCCTGGTCCGCTCCGTGAGCGAGATCCGGCCGCTCAACACCGAGGAGGTGATGACCCAGGCCGGCGTGGGCGTCGACGAGACCGGCGCGGTGACGTCGAAGACCACCACGACGGTCGCGTTCGACTTCGGGCGGATCAGCCTCAACGACCGCATGGTGCTGTACCTGTTCGGAGCGCCCGGCCAGGAGCGCTTCTGGTTCCTGTGGGACAGGCTGTTCTCGGGAACCCTGGGCGCCGTGGTGCTCGTGGATACGCGCCGGATGGACGACTCCTGGTACGCGATCGACCGGCTGGAGCACCACCGCACGCCCTTCGTGGTGGCCGTGAACCGGTTCGACGACGACACCGACCGGTACTCCCTGGACGAGATCCGCCAGGCCCTCGCCCTGCCCGCCCACGTGCCGATGGTCGACTGCGACGCACGGGTCCGGCACTCCGGCAAGGACGTGCTGATCACCCTCGTGAACCACCTCCACGCCATGGCCATCGCCGAGGAGGCGACACTGTGACCGACCCCGGCGGCCCTCACGCGCACCCGGTACCCCCGGCGCCCCCGGGGTGTCCCGCCCACGCCGGCGCGGTGAGCCTGACGGGGCTCGAGTACCAGCAGACGCCGTCGCAGCTCTACCGCGCGCTGCGCCGGGACCACGGCCCCGTCGCGCCCGTGGTGCTCGACGGCGGCATCCCGGCCTGGCTGGTGCTGGGCTACTCCGAGCTCACGTACGTGACCAGCCACGACGAGTTGTTCGCGCGGGACTCACGGCGCTGGAACCAGTGGGAGAACATCCCGTCGGACTGGCCGCTGCTGCCCTTCGTCGGATACCAGCCGTCGGTGCTGTTCACCGAGGGCGAGGAGCACCGGCGGCGGGCCGGGGTGATCACCGAGGCACTGGAGGGGGTCGACCAGTTCGAGCTGTCCCACGACTGCCTGCTGATCGCCGACGAACTCATCGCCCGGTTCGCCGGCAGCGGCCAGGCGGAGCTGATGGCCGACTACGCGCACGCCCTGCCGATGCGCACCGTGGTGCAGCTGTGCGGGATGCCGACCTCGGGCGAGGACACCCGCCGGCTCGTCGACGACCTGCGGATCTCCCTGGACGCGGGGGAGGGCGACGACCCGGTGGCGGCGTACGGGCGCGTGGGCGAGCGGCTGCGGCAGCTGGTGAAGGACAAGCGGGCCGCCCCCGGCCCGGACGTCACCTCGCGCATGCTGGCGCACCCGGCGGGTCTGACGGACGAGGAGATCGTCCAGGACCTGATCTCCGTGATCGCGGCGGCGCAGCAGCCGACGGCGAACTGGATCTGCAACACGCTGCGCCTGCTGCTGACGGACGAGCGGTTCGCCGTGAACGTCTCGGGCGGCCGGCTCAGCGTGGGCGAGGCGCTCAACGAGGTGCTGTGGCTGGACACGCCGACGCAGAACTTCATCGGACGGTGGGCGGTGCGGGACGTCCAGCTGGGCGGCCGGCAGATCAGGGCCGGCGACTGCCTGGTGCTGGGGCTGGCCGCGGGCAACACCGACCCGCAGATCTGGCCGGAGGGGCACGTGGGCGCGGAGAACGCCGCGCACCTGTCGTTCAGCAACGGCGAGCACCGCTGCCCCTACCCGGCCCCGCTGCTGGCGGACGTGATGGCGCGCACGGCGGTCGAGACGCTGCTGGAGCGGCTGCCCGACCTGGTGCTGGCGGTGGACCCGGGGGAACTGACCTGGCGGCCGTCGATCTGGATGCGGGGGCTGTCGGCGCTCCCGGTGCGGTTCACGCCGGTGGTGCGGTAGCCCGGGTCTCCGGGCCCACGGCGAGGGGCCCGGAGACCCGGCGGGCCGGGTCGGTGAACGCGTACTGTCCGGTACGGGTCAGCCGCCCACGGGGGTGAACCGCACCGGCAGGCTCTGCGGTCCCCGGGTGAACACGCCCTGCTCGGCCGGCTCGAAGCCGTCGGCGAGGCGCACGTCCGGCATGGCGTCGAGGAGCTGGTTGACACCGATCTCCACCTCCGCCTTGGCCAGCAGCGCGCCGACGCAGAAGTGCCGGCCGAGCGCGAACGCGAGGTGGTCGGCTGCGGCGGAGAAGGCGGTCGTGGTGGTGAGGTCGTCGCGGAAGACGTCGAAGCGGTCGGGGTCGGCGTAGCGGCTCTCGTCGCGGTTGGCGGCGCCTATCAGGCAGGTGACGGTGGCGCCCGCGGGCACGGTGCCGCCGCTGAGCTCCACCTCCGTCGCCGACTGCCGCATGATCATGTGAACGGGCGGGGTGAACCGCAGGGTCTCGGCGAAGGCGCGCGGGATCAGCGAGCGGTCCGCTCGGACGGCGGCGAGCTGGTCGGGGTGGAGCAGCAGGTTCGCGAAGATGCCGGCGATGGCCTTGTCGGTGGTCTCGCCGCCCGCGGCGAGCAGCAGACTGCAGAACGCCTTGACGTCCTCGTCGCTCATCCGCACCCCGTCGACCTCGGCGGCGCACAGCACGGACAGCAGGTCGTCGCCCGGCTTCTCGCGGCGCTCCCGGATGATCGGCAGCATGTACTCGGCGAACTCCACCCGGGTCCGCTCGCCGGCCGCCGTCACCTCGGCGTCGCCCGCCAGGTTCCCGAGGAAGGCGATGACGGCCGTGTACCAGCGGTGGAAACGGGGGTGGTCGGCCTTGTCCAGGCCCAGCATGTCGGCGATGACGTTGACCGGGAAGCGGGTGGCGTAGTCGGCGACCAGGTCGGCGGAGCCGGTGTGCCGGAAGCCGTCGATCAGTTCGCGCGAGTTGCGCTCGATGACCGGCAGGAACTTCCGCTCCAGGTCGCTGCCGCGGAAGGCGGGCGCGACGAGGGCCCGCCGCACGGCGTGCTCCCGCCCGCTGAGCTGGAGGATCGTCTTGCCGTGCACGGGCTCGAGCTGCCAGGCGTAGTTGTCGGTGGTGAACTCCCCGGCCTTGTCCTTGAAGACGCGCTCGACGTCCTCGTAGCGCGAGATGATGTAGCTCTTCGTCGCCTCGTGCCAGATGAGGGGCGCGGTCTCCCGCATCACCCGGTAGGCGGGATAGGGGTCGGCGGCGAACTCGGGCGAGAGGATGTCGGGCACCTGCTGCGCGGTGGACATGGAGCTCCCTGCGATCGTGACTTCGTGTACCGCACAAGGTTATTGATCAACTATCAGATGCGACAGACCGCCCGGGGGACGGTTGCGCCGGGAACGACATCGTCCGAAAACCGCCCCTCGCCGACGCCCTTCGCGAGGAGCGGCGGTTGGCATGCTGCTGGATATGTCGGCTGGAAGGCGCTCATCCGTTGGCCAGCGGCAGCACCGATCCCACCCATGAGGTTGCCTGCTGGGGGAGCGTGTCGGTGTCGACGCCGAGGACGTGGATGCTTCCGAGGCTTCCGCGTGGGCTGTCGACCTGGAGGACACGGTGAGAGTGCCCACCGGTGCGGGGGTGGACGATGACGGCACGCGGATCGTCACTCGGGGTGTAGCCGGCGCTGTAGCTGAGGAGCTGGTGGACGTCTGCGGCGCCGACGCCGTGGCGGTCGTAGCGCTTGTACTTGGCGTCCACCGGCAGCAGCGTGCGCACGGTCGAGTCGTGGCCGGGAAGGCTGATCAGGACGTCCGGCCGGAAGGCCGAGGTGATGCCGAGGTCGCCCCGCACGGTGATGCCTGCCGCGCCGCTGCTGGGGACGGTGTGCATGCCGTGCGGGAGGGCGGCGTCGGTGGCCAGACGCCGGACGACGGCTTCCCAGAGGGCAGGCATGGCGAGCAGGAGGCCGTCCGCAGCGGTGCCGCGGTCGGTGAGGATGTCCGTCACGCCGCCGCCGCGCAGTAGCAGGCGCGCCCAGGTGTGCGCGGCGCGGTACCGGGTGTTCATCCGGGTGTACTGGGTGCGGTCCAGGGCGTGGAGGGCGGCGTCGGCAGGCGCGGCCTTCGGGAACGCGTCGGCAATGGCGTGGAGACCGCGGGCCAGGTTGGGACTCGTGGTCAGGGTGCGGGCCATGTGCAGCGCGGTTCCCAGGATCCGATTGTCCCAGATGTCCGTCTCCCGATCGAAGGTGCGGACGTGCAGTTTGTCCAGTTGCCCGTAACGGCGGGTTGCCTGGGCCGCGACGTCCAGACGGCCTCGCAGGACCGGCTCAAGGGTCTGGCGGCGTACGTAGTCCCGGTGCAGGCCCTCCCGCAGCAGTTGCTCGCACTGCTCCAACAGGGCCGCGACCACAAGGTCGGCGTAGCCTTCCGGGTTGGTGGTCCAGTGCCGCGACGCCACCAGGAGCGGAGCCGGCGCACCGAGGGCGTACGCGAGCCAGTCCATGAGCCGATCGCCGGAAAGGGCGAACTTGGGCTCCATGACCAGGCGAATGCGGTCGAGTACCAGCAGGCCGACCGTCGCACCGGCCTTGAGTCGCCATCCTGTCGGGATCTGTTCCAGGCCGAGGCGACCACGCGCCTGCAGGGCGCGTAGACGCTTGACGTCACGGGGCGTGAGCTGTGAGTCCGCCAGCAGGACCGAGCCGTACTCCCCGATCCGTACCCTGGCGCGATCAGGCATCGGGACCCGGTGCGCCGCTGGTGAACTCGCTCGCCAGCGCGGCGACGAGGTCCTGCGGGGACATCAGCGCGGGACGCCCGGTGTCCGCGTCGACGAGGCCACCAAGGAGGCGGTGCAGCAGGTCGGCGCGACCGAGACAGTAGTCCTCCAGCAGTGGGATCACCTCGTGGTGGAAGGCGGCGGCCAGGTCGTTCTCGGCGGCGATCGGCTCGCCGTCGCGAAGCAGGTAAGCGTGTCCGATCTGATGGTCGGCGTCGAGGTGCCGGGCGATGCGGGTGTTGAGCGACTCGAAGAACTGCGCCAGGTCCAGTGGGCCTACGGTGCCGGACACGACATCCGGATCGGGGCCGACCGGAAGGAAGGCGAAGCGGCGGCGTACGGCGGCGTCCAGGTGGCTGACGCTGCGGTCCGCCGTGTTCATGGTCCCGATGATCCGCACGTTCGGCGGTACCGAGAACGTGCGTCGGCTGACGGGCAGGGTGAGGGGCAGGCCACGCTTGTCGAGTTCGAGGAGTGTCACCAACTCACCGAAGATACGTGGCAGATCACCCCGGTTGATCTCATCCACGATCAGAAGGAACTTTTTGTCCGGGTGGGTCGTGGCCTGGGCGCACAATGTGTGGAACACGCCGTCGGTGAGCGCGAGCGTCAGTCCGGGTCCCGTGGCTTTCATATCCGGTTTGAATCCCTCGACGAAGTCCTCGTATCCGTAGGAAGGGTGAAAGGTCACCATGTGGATGCGGCCGGTCCGCAACATCTCCGCCTGGGCGGCGGCCCGCTGCTCCGGCGTGGAGCTCAGGGCGTCGGCCCGGCCGGCGAGGGCGAGGGCCGTGCTGAGAGCTAGCCGGGTCTTGCCCGTTCCAGGAGGCCCGTGCAGGATCACCTGCCCCTTGCGTTCCAGTGCCTCCAGCACGCTTTCGACGTCCTCGGGCAACATGACGGAATCACCGGCGTGCGGCTCTGCGGACCGTGTGTCCGGGGTGGCGAGGCCCACGGAGATCCGGGCGAAGAACGCAGCGTCGACCTTGGCGAACGTGGATCGCCAACCGTGCTGCGGCTCCGAAAGCTTCTGCGCATGGGAGACGTCCCAGGTCACCGGAACGACGTGCTGGTATTCGGAGCGGTCGGGCTCGAAGCGGTAACTCCCGCTGACGGTGCCGGTCGCGAGGACCTCGTCCGTCCCACGGTTGGCGACGATCCGGTCCCCCGGTTCCAAGTCGCGGAGGGCGAGTAACCGTCGGGCGAGCGTCAGGCTGCCTCCGCTGCTACGCGGCCAGCGCGCGTCAAGCGCCTGTTTGAGCTCGCTGTCGCTCTGATACTGCCCCAGGTCACCGAGTTCGTCCCACCCGACGCGGATCACCGCGTCATCACGGCACTCCTCCCACAGCCGCCCGCGCTCACCGGGCGCGATCTTCCAGATCGTGTTCTGGCGTGGACGCGGATCGAATCTCAGGTACAGGAAGCGCATGACCTCCTGTCCGCTCCATCCGTCGAACTCCGTGCGCGAGCGCACGAGCTCCAGCAGTCGGCGGTTGCTGCGCCAGGCCGGTGCGCTGGTCTGCGCGGAGTCCCCCAACAGGATGAGGAACCGGCGCAGGTGCTCGGCCGCGTAGATGGGCAGGAAGTGCTCGGGGAAGTACGTGGCCAGGGACTTGGTCACCAGCGCCGGTCCGAACCGCAGCGCCTCCAGGTCGTCCACGGCGTCGAAGTCCCTGGCTTCTACAGCCTCGAAGGCTCGCATGAACTGTCCGCGCAGTTCCTGCCACGCTTCCTGCGGCTCCATGTCGCGCAGCGGTGCAGCCAGTCGCCACTCACCGGAGTTGTGGTGATACATGATGTGCTTCGCGGCGCTGCCGCCTTTGATGCTGCCGAGGTTCGGGGTGCCGAACTCCATCAGTCGGCAGTACGTCGGCCCGCTCGTGGCCGGTGCGGGCTGCCCCAGCGCGTAGCGCGACAGCGGTATCGTCGCCCAGCCTTCCAGGGGGAACTGCGACAGCACCTGTTTGCGTTCGTCCTCGGCGGCAGCCTCGGCCTCCACCGCCGCGCTCCGGTCGAATTCCGCTGCCGCCGCCCGCAGGTCCGGTTCGTCCGCCATGAAGGTCATCATGCCGGATCACCGGTATCCCGGGGCTGAGCTCAGGAAGTTCAGGGCCGGTGCCGGAAGGAGGAGACTCGGTGGGACCCCATCCCGTCCGAGCCGTTACCAGGGTTCGAGCCCTCGTGTGTCAGGTGCCTCGGCGGGGAGCTGCGCCTCCTGCGTACGGAGTTGAAGGCGATCAGCCTTCCTGTCGCGAGAACGCCGCCCGTGATGAGGATCAGGCGCTTGGGCACCGGGGCGGGCGGAGAGCGGGGTGTCGACGGAGCGACGAGTGTGGTGTGCCCTGCAGACGTCCTGCCGGAGCGCTGTTCTCATTCCGGGGCCGAGCAGCCGATGTTGGCCCACACCGCCTTGCCGGGGCCAACATCGCGGGGCGTCGACCAGCAGCAGCCCCCGCCCCGACCCCCGGTCGCCGGATCAAGGTGCGGCCGTCGTTCCGCGCGGGTGTCCGAGACCTCCACCGTGATGGTGCCGGGCGCGGCGTCAGAGGTGTCGTCCGATGTGCGCGATGCGGATCGCCTTCTCCTCGTGCACCAGCCGGAAGTAGACGCGCCCCGCGTTCCGGTTGAGGTTCCCGTGGAGCTCGAAGCAGCGGCTCTCGCCGTCCAGGTCGTCCCAGTAGCGGTTCCTGCGGGCGTTCTCGTGCTCCGGCCGGATGTGGGGGGCCTCCCAGTGCGGCCCAGTGGGGGAGGAGACGGGATCCCATCCGGCGGCGGTCTCCTGGAGCTGCCGCAGTAGCCTGCGGGCCCCCTTGAACCACTTCGGGTCCAGGCTCTCCAGGTCTTCCCGAACCCGGGGGAGGAACTGGAGGTTGGGGAAGAAGTCCTCCCGCCCGGCCCACAGTTCCGCGCCACTCGAGACGGCGTCGAGCCCTTCCAGACGCCCCCACGCCTCGTGCTCGCCGAGGTGCGCCACCCGTGAGGCGTGCCGGACCCGGTCGGTGTACTCGTCGGCGGAGACGTTCCCGGTCGCGGGGTCCTCCGACAGCTCCTCGATCGCGAGGTCGAGCCAGCAGGCGTCCCAGGCCGGGTCGAGCGGCAGGCTGACGGCCATCCCGTCCGCCATCCGCGCCGCCCCGAGCCCCTGCACGTCTACTCCCTCGTGCCGGTGCCAGACACCGGCGTGGTCGGGCGCGGCGGACGCGTGCAGGGCCGTCTGGAAGGTCGTGCAGCGGTTGCGCATCGCCTGGATATAGCGGTGCTGGTCCTTGTTGCGCGCGTCGTTGCGCCACTGGGCGTAGTAGTGGCCGCGGGCTAGTTCTGCCTGGTCGAGCGGGCTCTGGGTGGCCAGGCTGATGTCCCGCCAGCGCCGTAACTCCCGCAGTACGTCCACGAAGGTCCGCATCCCCGCGGCGACTTCGTCCGGTCCGCGCTCCGACGCACAGGACCGTTCATTGAGAAACACGAGCAGTGGCACGTCCTACCCCCTTCTTGATCGTGCCCTTCACACGTCCCCTGGATCAGTCGAGCAACTGGTCCAGGGAGTTCTCCCACTCGTCGAAGAACCCCTCGGGCCACTCGGAGAGCGTTCCGTCCGGTCCTACGACCGGGCTGACGACCTCCGTGGTCTGTCCTTTGCGGCGGAAGTAGTGCACGGCCGTCTCGCCGGCGGCCAGCCGGCCGTTCTTCACCTGGAGCCGCAGGCCGTTGAGCACGTGGTCGCTGTGCGTCTCCATGACGATCTGCGCCCCGCTCGCGGCCGCCGCGCACGCCAGGTACGCCATCCAGGTCTGCCCCTGTGGGTGGAGGTGTGCCTCGGGGTTCTCCAGCAGGACCAGGGTCCCGGGCCGGGCCGACAGGCACGCCACGACGATCGGCAGCACGTACGTCAGCCCGAACCCGACGTTCGTGGGCCGGTACCGGTTGGACTCGGAGAAGCCGCTGCCGAAGTGGTAGCCGAGCCGGACGGCGTCGGTGCCGTCGATGTCCTCCGCCACCAGCCGTACCCCGGGGCACAGCCGCTGCATCCATGCCTCGGTCTGGGCGAGGAGGGTGGTGGAGGCGGCGTCCCGGAGCAGCAGGGCCTTGCCCGTCACCGGATCGTCCTGGTGGGTGCGCAGGTAGTTCACGGTGTGCTCGCCGTGCGAGCCGAGGAAGCCGCGGGTGGTCACCGCGTGGTGCGAGCGGGGGTAACTGACCTGCGGGGACACCCGGTCGGCCTTCAGGTACTGGAAGCCCGGTCCGAACAGGCTGGGCAACAGAGAGGCGGGATCCGGCTGGATGCCGTGTTCGGCGGGGACCAGTTCGAGGTGGTCCGCCTCGCGCTCGTAGACGGCGGTCCACCGCGCCGTCACGCCGTTGCCCCGCAGGGCGAGTGAGATGTGGGGGCCGGTGTCGTCGTCGTACGCCTCGTGCCGTACGTCCTGTCCGGTACCGAGCTGCACCAGCTCCTCGTTGAGCAGCAGCCCCGACTCGCGGCCGCCCACCGGGGCGAGGTCACCGGACTCGTACGACTGCCGCAGCAGGGCGAGCGCCTGTAAGACGGAGCTCTTGCCGGATGAGTTGAGCCCGGTGAGCAGGGTGAACGGGGCCAGACTGATCTCCTGGCGGGCGAACGCCTTGAAGTTGGTCAGGGTTAATGACTCAAGCATGCAGTACCTCGCGGAACAGGTCCTTCATGGACTGAAACCGGTAGTTGACCTTGTCGGCGTCGCCGGTGCCGGAGGAGATCGCGTCGTAGAAGGCCGTGTCGTCCATCAGCTTCTTGAACTTCTTCTCCAGGGTGCGTGCCCGGCGGTGCAGCGTCTCGAGTTCGTCGGGCTCGCACCCGGCCACCGTCACGGCCTGGACCTCGAAGAGCGCCTTGTTGATGGGGTAGCGGCGGGTGACTCCGTGGAATTGCTTGCGGAACGCCTGGTCCCCGAAGACGAGCCGGCTGCCCAGCATCGCCACGTGGAAGCGCAGCTCCAACTTCTTCAGCTCGTCGTCGGAGAGCGCGTTGACGGCGTGCATGGTCCTGCGCAGGAAGCCGTCGAAGTCCTGGGTGACGTAGCGGGCGGGCGGAGTCGTCCAGAACGCCAGGAAGCGCAGGCACAGTTCGCGCTCCGCCATGCGGGCGGGGGAGACGCTGTGCGCCGTGGCCTCGAGGAAGGCGTCGCTCTCCGCCAGCTTCGCCAGGAAGGTCCGCGCCCGGCCGGGGATCAGGGCGTGCCGCAGTTCCTGCTGGGAGAGGGGCAGACCGCCCGTGTTGATCCGGGCGAAGATGTTGAACCTGGCCTCCTCCGGGGTCCCCTTGCGGATCAGCAGCACGGAGAGCTCGCTCTCCAGAATGCGGGTCTGCATCCTGCCGGGGAGGTCCTCGAAGCCCGCGCCGTCGTACCGGGTCAAGTACTCCAGGTTCTCCAGCCGCAGCGGTTTCAGGCCGGCTGCCTCCGGCTTCACGAAGCGCAGGATGCTGGTGAGCCGCTGGACGCCGTCGACCACGGACCAGGACTCGTCCGCCTCCTCCGCGACGTACAGCGTGGGCAGGGCGATCCGCAGCAGCAGCGACTCGATCAGCCGGCTCTGCGCGGTGTCGTTCCAGATACCGGAACGGCGCTGGAAGTCCGGCTGGAGGTCGATGAGCCCGCGCTTCAGCCGCTGAAGGACGAGGTCGATCATGGGGTTGCGGGGCACGACGTCGATGAGCTCGGGATCGAAGGGCATCCGGCCGGCCTCGCCGATGTCCTCGGCCTCGATGCCCGTGCTGACGCCGGTGTCGGTGAACTCGACTGCGGGTTCCGCCGGTTCGACGGACGGGGGCACCGGGACCTCGGCGGATTCCGGCTCCGGGGGCGCCTGTGGACCGGGCGGTGGCGCGGGCGCGCTGCCGACCATGAGGTACCCCCTCCACGATGCCGATCACGGGCCGAACGCCCTCGTACAGTAGTCGATGCGTGACGGATCGTACTCCCATGCGGCACGGGGGCGGAGGGGGAGCACGCACGTGCGCCGGTGTGCCCGCCGTGCGCGTCGGGAACGCCCCGGACGGGACAGGGGCCGCGACGTACTCTGCTGCGGGGACAGGACGTCATAAGCGCAGGTGCGAGCCGCACTGGGGGGCGCGTTGTGCAGTGGACGGACACGACGGAGGCGCTTGCCGCGGTGGTCGCGAGTACGGCCGCGGTCGTGGGCCTCGCCGCGGTGATCGTGCAACTGAGGCACCTTGCTGAGGGAATGAGGTCGTCGGCCCGTCGCGCGACCTACGACATCGGGGTCCAGATCAAACTGGTCCTCATCGAGCACCCGCACCTGCGGCCCTTCTTCTTCGACGACGTCCCGGTTCCGCCCGATCATCCGGACGCCGGCAGGATCGCCTCACTCGCCGAGCTCTACTGCGTCTACTTCCAGGAACTCGTGGAGCAGTCCCACAACCTGAGTCCGGGCAACCAGGCCGCGTGGGCGTCGCTGGTGCGGTCCATGTATCGATCGAGCCCTCCCATCCGCAGACAGTTGGAGCTCCGCTTGTCCTGGTATTCGGAGGAGGTCCAGGAAATCGTCCGGTCCCTCCGGAGCGAGCCGGGTCCGGGGTGAACCACTGACGTCCGTCGAGGAGCGTGCGCGTACGCGTGTACTCGATCTGGTGAACCGTGGTCGTTCACCAGTTCCTCCGCGCGCCGAGTCCTAGCGTTGACGCCGGTTGAAGGGCCGATCGGGTGCGTTCCGGGGCGTGCGGCGGGATTGTCGCGGGCACCCGCGCGGCGACAGCCGGTAGCGAGCCGAGGGGTAAGTGCAGGCGCAGCCTGTCGAGCCGGAGTTGAACGTGTTCAAAAGTGGGATAGGGTGGGCTCCGTACCGAGGGGGAGGGGTCGATGAAGATTGTGATTCCTGGGGGGACCGGGCAGGTGGGGGCCGTGTTGAAGCGGGCGTTCGGTGCGGCCGGGCATGAGGTCGTGGTGCTGACCAGGCGGCCGGGCGCGCCGGGGGAGGTGGCCTGGGACGGCAGGACCGCGGGGGCGTGGGTCGAGGAGGTCGACGGCAGTGACGTCGTCGTCAACCTCGCGGGCCGCAGCGTGAGCTGCCGTTACACGCCCGCCAATCTCCGCGCCATGATGGACTCACGGGTGCTGTCCACCCGCGTCGTCGGCGAGGTGATCGGGGCCGTGGCCCGCCCGCCGCGTGTCTGGCTCCAGATGAGCACCGCCACCGTCTACGCGCACCGCTTCGACGCGCCCAACGACGAGGCCACCGGTGTGATCGGTGGTACGGAGCCGGACCTCCCGGGCTACTGGTCCTACAGCGTCGACATCGCCAGGGCGTGGGAGCGGGAGCAGGCAGAAGCGGAGACGCCGGGGACCCGGAAGGTCGCCCTGCGCTCCGCGATGGTGATGAGCCCCGACCGGGGCGGCGTTTTCGACGTTCTGTCGTGGCTTACCCGTCTCGGTCTCGGCGGTCCTGTCGCGGGCGGTGCGCAGTACGTGTCGTGGATCCACGACCACGACTTCGTCCGCGCGGTGGAGTTCCTGATCGACCGGGACGACATCACCGGGGCGGTGAACCTTGCGGCTCCCGAACCGCTCCCGCAGCGGGAGTTCATGTGCGGCCTGCGTGGGGCATGGCGGATGCCGGTGGGGCTGCCCGCGACGCGGTGGATGGCGGAGTTGGGCGCGTTCGCGCTCCGCTCGGACACCGAGCTGCTGCTCAAGAGCCGGCGGGTGGTCCCGGGCCGTCTGACCGGCGCGGGCTTCGGCTTCGCGTACCCGGCGTGGCCGGGGGCGGCCCGCGACCTCGTACGACGCCGACGGCGGGCCTAGGCCGTTTCTTTCAGATCATCGGATCGTTGGTCTGGGTGTGTCGTTGACTGACGCCCAGTGGGCCCGCATCGAGCCGTTGCTGCCGGACCG